>NZ_JBEOWF010000021.1:19578-21052 GCF_040295925.1 Streptomyces sp. NPDC002588 | reverse complement strand
ACGGACCCCGTCATCAGCACCTGGTACTGGGACCCCTACACCTGCTCCGGCGGTGGAGGCGACAATCCCCCCACATCGGGATTCGTGGTCAGCGAGGCCCAGTTCAACCAGATGTTCCCAGGTCGGAACTCCTTCTACACGTACAGCGGTCTGGTCTCGGCGCTCAGCGCCTACCCGGAATTCGCCACCACCGGCACTGACACGGTGAAGAGGCAGGAAGCGGCCGCGTTTCTGGCCAATGTCAGCCACGAGACGGGCGGTCTGGTCCACATCGTGGAGCAGGACACCTCCCAGTACGGCAACTACTGCGACTGGAGCAAGCCCTACGGCTGCCCGGCCGGCCAGTCGGCGTACTACGGTCGCGGCCCGATCCAGCTGAGCTGGAACTTCAACTACAAGTCGGCCGGTGACGCGCTGGGCATCGACCTGCTCAACAACCCCTATCTGGTCCAGAACGACGCCGCCGTCGCGTGGAAGACCGCGCTCTGGTACTGGAACACGCAGACCGGACCGGGCACTTACACCGGCCACAACGCGATGGTCAGCGGGGCCGGCTTCGGCCAGACCATTCGCTCGATCAACGGCTCGATCGAGTGCGACGGGCGCAACCCGGCACAGGTGCAGAGCAGGATCGACAACTACCGGAGCTTCGTCGCGATCCTGGGCACGACGACGGGCGACAACCTCAGCTGCTGACGTCCTTGCCGATCAAGCCAATCGCCGTGAACACCCGAGTGATGGAGGAAGCTTGAACGTCCGGAAACGAATGGTCCGCTTAGCTTCGGCCCTGCTGGGCACGCTGCTGTTCACCGTGCTCGGCGTGGGGGCGGCGTTCGCCGCGATCCCCATCGGCCAGTCCTACACCGGCAAGGCGACCTACTACAACGACGTGGGCTACGGAGCCTGCGGCACACCCATCAACGCCTCGACCGAACTCCTCGTCGCGGTGTCGTACCAGTGGTGGACGTCCGCCAATCCCAACAACGACGAGCTTTGCCAGGGCATCTCCGTCGAGGTGTCGTACAACGGCCGGACGATCACCGTACCGGTCAAGGACAAGTGCATGGGCTGCACCTCGGAGCACATCGACCTCAGCCTGCCCGCGATCAGGAGTCTGGGGTCGGACGACGTACTCAACGGCATCACCTGGAAGTTCGTCCGCAGCGGTGACAGCGGAGGCGGAGGAGGAGGCGGTGGTGCTTGTGCCTCCGCGCCGAACTGGGCGGCAGGTACGCAGTACACCGCGGGAACGGTGGTGCGTTACACGGACGGGCTGTACTACATCGCCGAACACGACAACCCGGGCTACGACCCTGTCATCAGCACCTGGTACTGGGAGCCCTACACCTGCTCCGGCAGCGGAGGCGGCGGAGGTGGGGGTGCTTGTGCCTCCGCGCCGAACTGGGCGGCAGGTACGCAGTACACCGCGGGAACGGTGGTGCGTTACACGGACGGGCTGTACTACATCGCCGAA
>NZ_JBEOWF010000021.1:0-19481 GCF_040295925.1 Streptomyces sp. NPDC002588 | reverse complement strand
GAACACGACAACCCGGGCTACGACCCTGTCATCAGCACCTGGTACTGGGACCCCTACACCTGCTAGGCGCTGCAATCGGCTGTGAACGTGAACGTGTGACCAGACGGCGCACACAGCCCACGCGGCCCGCCGGTTCTCAGGCGGGCCGCACCGCAACACCGCTGATCGACGAGGCAGTCGCCGAGGAACTCCATTTCGGCCCGCCCGCAGCCCCCAAGAAAGTGGAGTTTGCTCTCAGATGAACAACGTGAGTCGTGTGCTGTCCCGTCGCAGCCTCGCCATCGTCGCGGTCGCCGCGGCCGTGGTGAGCGCACCCTTGTCAACCCCGACAGCGTCCGCCGTCACGGTGACGCCGCCCCCGAAGCACGTGGGGTGGGACTACCAGATCAACGGTGGGTACACTCCGCCGGCCGGCGTGAAGGTGGTCAGCCGGGATCACGAGGACCAGCCCGCGCAGGGCATGTACAACATCTGCTACGTCAACGCGTTTCAGGCGCAGGAAGGCGCCGAGGGTGACTGGGACGACGACCTGCTGCTGCGCGACGGCGATGGGGAAGTAGTCTCCGACGAAGACTGGAACGAGGCGATCCTCGACATCCGCACGGATGCCAAGCGCAAGCGCATCGCCGCCCAGGTGAACACCTGGATCGACGACTGCGCGGCCAAGGGGTTCAATGCCGTCGAGCCCGACAACTACGACGCCTTCACCCGCTTCGGGGACTACCTGAACGCCGACCAGGCCGAGGCGTTCATGAAGCTGCTGTCGGCGCACGCCCACGAAAAGGGCCTGGCCATCGCCCAGAAGAACACCCTGGAACTGGCTTCCGACCGCACCTCCGTGGGTCTGGACTTCGCCCTCGTCGAGGAGTGCGGCGAGTGGGAGGAGTGCGGGGAGTTCGCCGAGGCCTTCGACGACAACGTGCTCGTGGTCGAGTACACGGCCAAGGGCCTGTCTCAGGCCTGCTCCGAGTGGGGCAGCACGCTGAGCATCATCCGCCGTGACGCGCAGGTCCTGCCCAAGGGCGAGAGCGGCTACCTCCGCCAGACCTGCTGAGGCAGATCCGCCCTGGCGTCCGCAACGCCGACCGCGTTCCGCTGGGAGGCGGGGTCCTCGAGTCGCCCCGCGCCAGTTCGACGCCGAGAAGCGGCTCTTCGCATCGCCGTAGGCCGCGTACCAGTGCCTGGGGCGCAGACCATGCAGTTGTGCGGCCTCCATCGCGAGCCGTCCGATGCTGCCGGTCGCGCCGACCACGAGTAGCCGCCGCTGATCGCACCGGTGGACTTCAGGAGTTCCCTCGGCAGGCCGTGTCGTCCACGGGTGACGCCGAGTCGGTGCCGTTCGCGCGCTGGTGGGCGACGATGCCGGGCCGTTGCTCGTAGATCGTGTCGATCAGGTCGCAGACGTGCTCGGCGACCGGGCGGCCGAGACCGCTGAGTTCGTAGTCGACCCGCCTGGCGACCGTGGCGTCGCATGCTCCAGCACCTTCCGTGAGGTGCACTGCGGGTCGAACACGTTCATCCCTCCCATGCGGTCGGTCCCTCGGCTCATGGGGTCATGCTCAACGGGTTGTCTGCTTATTCTAAGTAAGTACTATGCTTTCGTAAGTGTGAGCCGCTGAGGCTCCTGACGGGAGACGGTGTCCGATGAAATTTCTCCTCCGTGGCGCCGCCGGGGCCCTGTTCGTGGAGCGGGCCACCGGGGCCGGATGTCCGCCGACAAGGCCGCGGGGGAGCGGATCCTCACCGCCTCCGGTCCGGACTGGACGCCGGCCTACCCGGTGCCGCTGACCAACAAGCCGCCACAGGCGACATCCACGCCGTCGACCTGACCGCGCTCGGCCGCCTGCCCTGCCTGCCCGGCCTGTCCAGGTTCTCCGGAGCCGACGTCGCCGCCTTCCTGCTGGACACCGCCGTCGCAGGCTCGCAGTGCTCACCGTCGGTCGCTGACTCCTCGTCATGCCACCCCACACGCCCCACAAGGAGATCGATCCGTGATCAAGACCCTCGGCCTCATCGGCGCCGGCAACATCGGCAGCGCGCTGGCCCGCCTGGCGGTCGCCGCCGGCCTGAATGTCGTACTGAGCAACTCCCGCGGGCCCGAGACCCTCGCCGGCCTTGTCGCCGAACTCGGCGAACGGGCGCACGCTGCCACCCCCGCCGAGGCCGCGCAGGCCGGCGACCTGGTGGTGGCGACCGTCCCGCTGAACACCTACAAGCAGCTCCCCGCCGCCGCCCTGGCCGGCAAGACGGTCATCGACACCATGAACTACTACCCGGAGCGTGACGACCGGATCGCCGAGCTCGACGCCGGCGAGCAGACCTCCAGCGCCTTGGTCCAGCGACACCTGGCCGGCTCCCAGGTGGTCAAGGCCTTCAACAGCATCGACTTCGTGCGCCTGTTCAGCTCCGCCCGGCCCGCCGACGCCGACGACCGCAGCGCCCTGCCCGTCGCCGGTGACGACGAGGCTGCCAAGTCCCAGGTGGCCGAGCTGCTGGACGCGCTGGGCTACGACGCCGTGGACATCGGCACTCTCGCCGACAGCTGGCGCAGCGAGCCGGGCACCCCGGTCTACGTCCAGCCGTACCTGCCGGTACGGCCTGAAGGGCTGACCGCCGAGGAGACGGGCCGTTGGTTCTTCGAGGTCCCGGGCGTCCCGGTGCCCGTCGGCAAGGTGAGGGAACTGACCGACACCGCCGTCCGACGTTCCGCGGGCGACGCCCGCGCGACCCTCGCCTGAGGGCTGTTCGGCGGGTGGGGGGCCGTGCCACAGCCTGGAACACCGCTCCCCGGTACAGCCCGGCCTGTCAGCCAACGGGCCGGGCCCCTAGCCTGGCATTGGGCCAAGCAGCCATGCGTGACACCGCAGACCGAGGACACCGGACATCGCGCGTGCTCGCGAACACCGACGCGGGGACATCGAACCGAATGCGGCCGACTTGGCCGAGCCCGACGAGCTGCTCACTCTCGTGAACGGCCGCCACCGACGCCGCTGCATCTCCTCCATCTCTGTCCGCACCCTGCCGAGGGCTGCCCGGGAAGGGGGGAGGGCGCGGCCGCAACACGAAGAGAATGCGATGAACCACGGACGTATCCCCCTGAAGGAGCGGGTCAGGCTCGCGGCGGCGGTTGCCGCGACGTCGGCCGTCCTCGTCTCGGCGCCGTACGCGTCCGCCGTGACGGGCCAGGCGCAGCCGAAACCGGTCGTCACCCACGTGAAGACCGTCGCCTCCTTCGATTTCACGGTCGGTGACGCGCCGGAGAACGTCACCCTCAACCCGGACGGCTCGCTGACCGTCTCGATGCTCGGCGGTTCGGCGGGCCGGCGTCCGGCGCTCGTGCGGGTCGACGGGGCAGGGCACCGTGAGGTGCTCGTCGCCGGGCAGCCGGGTGACATGATCACCGGCAACACGCGCGGGCCCGACGGCAGCGTCTACTACAACGTGTCCTCCACCGACGCCGCCCGGTCCGGCGTGTGGAAGCTGCCGCTGGCCAAAAGCCCGCGGCGCATCGCCGCCCTGCCCGCCGGTGAGCTCCCCAACGGCCTGGCCATCGACCCGGCCGGACGCACCCTGTACGTCGCCGAAAGCTTCAAGGGTGCCGTCTGGACCGTTCCGGTCTCGGGCGGAACGGCGACTCGCTGGCTGACCGACGCCTCCCTCGCGCCGGCTGAGTCCCCGCTGCCGTTGGGCGCGAACGGGCTCCGTTTCCACAACGGCGCCGTGTGGGTCTCCAACTTCAGCGAGGGCACCCTGCTGCGGGTGCCGGTCACCGCCACCGGCTCGGCCGGCCCTGTCCATGCCGTGACCAGCGGCGTCGTGGGCATCGACGACTTCAACTTCCTGAGCGGCCGGTCAAACGTGGTGTTCGCCGCGCTGAACAGCCCCAACGAGATCGCCGTGGTCTACCCGAACGGCACCAAGAAGACCGTGCTGACCAGCGCGGACGGGCTCGCCTCGCCGACCGCGACCGTGGTGCGCGGACAGCGGCTGTACATCACCGACGGTGGGTTCGCCGAGTCCCGAGACGCGAAGCTCCAACAGGGGAAGATCAACTTTTCTGCTCTGTTCGCCGACTTCCCGTCCTAACCGGTCGGCGCCGGGATCCGAAGCAGCGAGGCCCGCTCCGGGTCCCGGCCGGACCGGCGGATCTCCTGCGGGAGTCAGGACGCTCGTCAGGCCCGGACGCGGTACAGAGAGCGAGGGCGGCACCGAGCGGTGCCCGGCAACGCGGAGCCGATCGGTCTGCCGGCCACGTCCCGGGCACCCGGCCACCCCGAAAACATGGAATGAAGGAGTCCGAAGAATGAGCACCGAGCGCAAGGCCGCCAAGGAAATCGTCGTCGTCATCGGCCCCGGCAGCATCGGCCTGGCCATCGCCCGCCGGGTCGGCGCAGGCCGCACCCTGCTGTTGGCCGGCCACGACGAGAAGGCCTCGCAGGCCGCGGCCGAGCAGCTGCGCGGCGAGGGCTACGAGGTCGCCGTCCAGACCACCGACATCTCCGATCCGGCCCAGGTCGAGGCACTGGCCGCCACGGCCGCCGAGATGGGCGCGGTCACCCAGGTGATCCAGGCCGCCGGCGTCTCACCCACCCAGGCGACCATCGAGCGGCTCCTGCACGTCGATCTGCTCGGCACGGCGTACGTCCTCGACGCGTTCGCCCGTGTGATCGCGCCGGGCGGGGCCGGCATCGTGGTCGCCAGCATGGCCGGGCACCGGGAGAGCCCCTACTCGCGCGAGATCGAGCACGCACTCGCGACCACCGAGACCTCGCAGCTGCTCGCGCTGCCGTTCCTGCAGCCCGACCAGATCGGCACCTCCGTCCACGCCTACGCCATGTCCAAGCGGGCCAACTCGCTGCGCGTGCAGACCGCCGCCGCCGCGTGGGGCAAGCGCGGAGCCCGCGTCAACGCCGTCAGCCCCGGCGTGATCATCACCCCGCTGGCCCTCGACGAACTGTCCGGCCCACGCCGTGAGTGGTTCGAGACGGTGCGCGAGGTTTCGGCCGCCAAGCGCTTCGGCACCTCCGAGGAGGTCGCCGCGGCCGCCGCCTTCCTGCTCGGTCGCGAGGCCGGCTTCATCACCGGCGCCGACCTCCTGATGGACGGCGGCGTGACCGCGGCGCTGCGCGCCGGTGAGCTGACCACGCCGTAACGAACCGAGAGCCGCGGCCGCGAATCCGCCCTCGTCCGGGCCGTGGGTGGGGCAAGACCTGCCATCGGTGCGGCAGGCCGCGTCGGCGGGCTCTCTGTCCTCAGGGCAGGCCCCCTCAGGGCAGGCGCTCAGGTTGTCCGCCGGGGAAGCGGGTGGCGGCACGGCCGCGGATCGATCGGGAGAAGAACCGGGGGAGGGGTCAGGACGAGGGGGAGGCCGGATCGTCCTCCACAGCCGCCGACCGGTCGTCGTGTGCCGGGGTCTTCTTCGTGGACTGCTCCTGCCCGAGCAGATCGAGCAGGACCATCGCGTCGTGATCTGCCGTGCCGGGCTCGGCGTGGTACGTCACCATGCGGTGGCCCGGGGTGCCTTCCAGTTCCATGGACTGGTAGCCGAGAGTGAGGTCGCCGACGTCGGGGTGGTGGAAGGTCTTGCGGCCGTGAGAGTGCCCCTTGACGTCGTAGCGCTCCCACAGGCGGGCGAACTCCGGGCTTTTCAGCAGGAGTTCACCGGCGAGCCGGGTGAGGTCGGGGGCGTCCGGATCGGTGCCGGCCAGGGCGCGCAGCCGGGCCACGCAGCCGCGGACCTGGGTGTTCCAGTCGCGGAACAGCTCACGCGAGGCGGGGTGGAGGAAGAGGTAGCGAGCGATGTTGCGCTCCCTGGCCGGCCAGTCCTCGAGGCCGGGGAGGAGCCGCAGGCCGCCGGGGTTGGCGGCGAGCAGGTCGTTGGTGCGGCTGACGACGTGCGCGGGGTAGGGGCGCAGACTCTCCAGGAGCAGCTTCACTCCGGGCCGGACGGTGCGGCTGGGCGCTGCGGGCGGCTCGGGCGCGCTGCGCGCGGCACGGGCGGCCAGACTGCGCAGGTGCTCGTGCTCGTCGTCCTCCAGCAGGAGGGCGCGGGCGAGGGAATCGACCACGGACGCGCTGGGCCGGGTCTCCTTGCCGCGCTCCAGACGGACGTAGTAGTCGATGCTGATCCCGGCCAAGGTGGCCAGTTCCTCGCGGCGCAGCCCAGGCGTACGGCGCAGGCCGGCACCCGGCGTCAGGCCGGCCTCCTCCGGGGCCACCCGGGCTCGGCGGGCGCGCAGGAAGCGCCCGAGCTCGGTGCCCCCACCGCTCTGCTGCTCGCTGTTCATGTCTTCCAGTCTGCGGTCTGCACCACCTCCGCGGCATATGCGTGGGGGGCCCTGTCACACCCCGGAATGCCGCTCCCCGGCACGGCCCGCCCTGCCATGCGGCGTGCGAGGCGGAGAGAGCCGATGCCATCGGGGATCTCCGTCGGAGACTCGTTCGTCCCGGCGCCGACAGCCTGCGTGCGGAGCACCGGCCCGAAACTCTGGACGGCCGAGGGCTGGGACCCTCCGCGAACAGCACCCGGCCCCACAGGGAGCAGCGCCATGAGGCACATCGGGCTTGGCGGCGAGCTGGACGCCGACCGGATCGGCATGGGCCCGATGCCCATCAACGCCCTCTGCACCGGCGCCAACGCGGACGACGCCGAACGCATCCGCGCCAACCACCGCGCGCTCGGCCTGGGCGTCACACACATCGACATCCGAACTGGGCTCGTTCAGCCGCCGCTGAGCCGGCCGGGTGAAGCGGCTTCGGCCGCCGCCGTCAATTCCCCTTCTCTTCCACGGCCTTGAGGTCCTCTTCGGTGGCGGTCAGGTCGAGGAGGATCATCTTGTTGTGGTCGGCGGTGCCGGGGATCGCGTAGTGGGCGACCAGCCGGTGGCCCGGGGCACCTTCCAACTGCATGGACTGGTAGTCGAGGGTGAGTTCGCCGAGGTCCGGCAGACGGAAGGTCTTACGGCCGTGGGTGTGCGCCCGGACGTCGTAACGGTCCCACAGTCGTGCGAACTCCGGGCTCTCGGCCAGTAGTTCGTCGACGAGCCCGACGAGGTCGGGGGCATCCGGGTCGGTGCCGGCCAGGGCGCGCAGGCGCCCCACGCACGCGCGGATCTGCTCGTCCCAGTGCTCGAAGACCGTGCGGGCGCCCGGATCGAGGAACACCCAGCGCGCGACGTTGCGCTTCTCCGCCGGCCACTGCTCCATGCCCACGAACAACCGCAGCCCACCCGGGTTCCAGGCCAGCAGGTCCATCGTACGACCGACCACGACCGCGGGGTTGGGCCGCAGACTCTCCAACAGCAGCTTGATCCCGGGTCCTACCGACGAGGTGGGCGCCTTCGGGGGCTCGGAGGCGGCCGGGCGGGCGGCACGGACGGCGAGGTCCCGCAAGTGCTCGTGCGCGCGCTCGTCCAGCAGGAGGACACGCGCGAGCGCGTCGACGACGGACGGGCTGGGGTGGGCCTCCTTGCCCCGCTCCAGGCGCGTGTAGTAGTCGATGCTCACCCCCGCGAGGGTGGCCAGCTCCTCACGGCGCAGACCGGGCGTGCGCCGCAGGCCGGGGCCCGCCTTGAGACCCACCTCCTCGGGCGTCACCCGGGTGCGGTGGGCACGCAGGAAACGCCCCAGCTCAGTGCCGTCGCCGCCGTTGCGCTGCTCACGTGCCATGCGGCCAGTCTGGCAGGCCGGGCAACAGGGATCCACGGGCTGGGCTGGGGGGCCCTGTCACACCCCCGAACAGCGCTCCCCGGCACAGCTCGGCCTGCCACGCGACGCGTCCGGCGCGCAGGCTGGACGGCGGTCGAAGCCCTCGTTCCGTACCGAGAGCCCGTTTCCCCGTCAGGAGATCCACCAGTGTCCAGTTCCGTCGCATCGGACAGGCCGTCGCCGTCGGCCGATACCGCCGCCGGGCGGCCCGGCCCCACCGCGAACGGTGCCCGGTGGGCGCTGGCGGCCGCGCTGCTCGGCTTCTTCGTGATGACGCTCGACGCTCTGATCGTCAACGTCGCCCTGCCCGAGATCGGGCGCGGCTTCGGCGGCGGCATGACGGGGCTGCAGTGGGTGGTGGACGGCTACACGCTGATGTTCGCCGCGCTGCTGCTGTCCGCGGGGTCCGTGACCGACCGCATCGGCGCGCGCCAGGCCTTCGGGGCGGGGCTCGTGGTGTTCACCGCCGCCTCTGCGGCCTGTGGTTTCGCACCGAACCTGGGCGTGCTGGTCGTGGCACGGCTGGTGCAGGGTGCGGGCGCCGCGGTTATCGTACCGGCCTCGCTGGCCCTGATCCGCGAGGCGTTCCCCGACCCGGCCCGGCGTGCCCGGGCGATCTCGGTGTGGGCGATGGGCGGGTCGGTGGGCGCCGCGGCGGGGCCGGTGCTGGGCGGGGTGCTGAGCGAGCTCAGCTGGCGGATGATCTTCTTCGTCAATCTGCCGGTGGGCCTGCTGGCGCTGTTCCTGCTCACCCGGACCGCCCGCTCGCCCCGCCGGGGCGACGCCCCGTTCGACTGGACCGGACAGATCGCCGCCGTGGCGGCGATGGGCGGCCTGACCTACGCGGCCATCGAGGCCGGTGCCGTCGGCCTGGACGCGCCGCGCGTGCTGCTCGCCCTGGCGGTGGCCGTGGTCGCGGCGGTGGTCTTCCTGGTGGCCCAGGCACGCGGCCAGAACCCGATGGTGCCACTGGAGCTCCTGTGCGCCCGGACGATGGCTCTCTCGGCGACCATCGGGTTCGCCCTCAACGTCGGCTTCTACGGCATGATTTTCCTGCTCGGCCTGTACCTCCAGCAACAACAGGACCTGTCGCCGACGGCCACCGGCCTGGCGTTCCTGCCGATGACACTGGTGACCGCGGTCGTCAGCCCGACCGCCGCCCGGCTCGCCGCGAGGTTCGGGCCGCGGATGCCGATCGTCACCGGGCAGCTCCTGATGGCCGCCGGCCTCGTGGTGCTCTGCGTTCCGTCGGCGTCGGCGCCCGCGTGGCTGCTGGTCCTGCTGATGATCCCGGTCGGAACCGGCGGCGGCCTCGCCGTACCGGCGGTGACCTCACTGCTTCTCGACCGGGTCCCGGCTCAGCGAGCGGGAACCGCGAGCGGCGTGCTGAACGCCTCCCGCCAGCTCGGCGGCGCCCTGTCCGTGGCCGTCTTCGGCGCCCTGGTCTCCCGGCACACGCATTTCCTGCACGGCCTGCGCACCAGCCTCCTGATCGCCGCGCTCCTCGTGGTCCTGACCGCGGCGGCGTCCGTACTCCTCAAGGAGGAGACCTCATGACCTCGACATCGGCCTGGACGAGCGAGGAGCTCGACAGCATCGGAAACGCGGAGGAACTGCAGATCGCCTCCCTGCGACGCGGCGGCGAGCTGGGCAGCCGGCGGACGATCTGGGTGGTCCGCGTGGGCGACGGCATCTACGTCCGCTCCGTCAACGGCCCCGGCTCCGACTGGTACCGCGGCACCCGGGCCCGCCGGGAAGGCCGTGTCCAGGCGGGCGGAGTCGGCAAGGACGTCACGATCATCGACGCCGACGTCGAGGTCAATGACGCCGTGGACACCGCTTACCGGACCAAGTACGGGCACTACGCCGCGTACATCATCAAGGCCATCACCAGCCCCGAGGCGAGCTCCACCACGATGCGGCTCGAACCCCGCTGACCGGATCGCGCAAGGCCGACAGCAAGTGCACCAGAACCATCAGACCGGAGAAGCCATGTTCACCGTCAACGCGTACGCCGCCACGGCCGCTGCCGAACCCCTTGCCCCGACCACCGTCGAGCGGCGTGACGTGGGCCCGCACGATGTCCTCATCGAGATCAAGTACTGCGGTATCTGCCACTCCGACATCAGCCACGCCCGCAGCGAGTGGGGCGAGCAGAGCTATCCGATCGTGCCCGGGCACGAGATCGCCGGCATCGTCGCCGAGATCGGCTCCGCGGTCACCGGGTTCGCCGTCGGCGACCGGGCCGGCGTCGGCTGCATGGTCGAGTCCTGCCGTGAATGCGACTCGTGCCTGAAGGGCGAGGAGCAGTACTGCCTGAAGGGCAACACCCTCACCTACGGCGGCATCGACAAGGACGGCACGATCACCCAGGGCGGCTACTCCACCCACGTCGTCGTCACCGAGGACTTCGTCGTCCGTATCCCCGACGGCATCGACCTCGATGAGGCGGCCCCGCTGCTGTGCGCCGGCATCACCACCTACTCCCCGCTGCGCCGCTGGGGCGCGGGCCCGGGCAAGAAGGTCGCCGTCATCGGCCTGGGCGGCCTGGGCCACATGGCCGTCAAGCTCGCACACGCGATGGGCGCCGAGGTCACCGTCCTGTCGCAGTCGCTGAAGAAGATGGACGACGGCCTGCGCCTGGGCGCCGACCACTACCACGCCACCAGCGACCCGGCCACCTTCGAGCAACTGGCCGGCACCTTCGACCTCATCGTCAACACGGTCAGCGCCAAGCTCGACCTCGACGCCTACCTCGGCCTGCTGGCCGTGAACGGCGTCCTGGTCAACGTCGGCGCCCCCGCCGAGCCGCTGTCCCTCAACGTGTTCTCGCTGATCCTGCGCGGCCGCTCGTACGCCGGTTCCCTGATCGGCGGCATCCGCGAGACCCAGGAGATGCTCGACTTCTGCGCCGAGCACGGCATCGGCTCCGAGACCGAGATCATCCCCGCAGAGAAGATCAACGAGGCATACGAGCGCGTCCTCGCCTCCGACGTGCGCTACCGCTTCGTGATCGACACCTCGACGCTGGCCTGACTACACCTAGCGGACCAGAAGAGTGACGACCAGAGGCACGGTGCCGGTCAGGAGGGCCAGCACCATGGAGGCCAGCGTCTGACTGTTCACCATGCCGAGGGGGCCACTGCTGACGTCCTTGAAGAGCCCGTGTATCCGTTGTACTTCGTCGTCGAACTCTTGTGGACGAACGGGGGGACGCTGCGGCATGGCGTGGTTGAGTCGACGGAGTGTCGCGATGCGCCGCTCCGTGACCGCCAGCGAAAGGCGCCAGTGGGAATACAGAACGAGGAGGATCAGGGCGGACATAAGGGCCACCGCAAAGGTCCACTTGACCGCCGACAATAATTTGTTTTCAGGTGCGTGCCGGGAAAGATATATCACCGGTGCGAACGACACGGTCAGCCCGATTGCGGACCAGGCGGTCACCAGCCGGTACCAGCGGGCCAAATTCTCCATTCCGGGTGTGCTGGCCGGGGCAACCCACCACAGTGACAAACAGCCGGTGGCCGTGATGACCCGGGAGAGTTTCGCAGCCCGCAGAATCCAGTAGAGACAGTTTGCCCCTGCGGCTCCGGTCATGGCCACAGCGGCGAAGGCGGCGGCCATGAGGAGCTTCTGGTCGGTGAGCAGATGCGCCTTGGACAACGCATACACAGCCGCCACGGACACCGTCGCGCCCCCCGCCATGTACCGTAATTGACGTGAGGGCGCTGTTCCGCGGTCGATCCATTCATGGAACCGGCGTCGTCCACGTGCTGTCAGAATTTCGTCCACGCTGGCAATGCTGTAATACAGTACACGGCAGCCTGACCACTGGCAGAGGACAACGACGAGATTCACCGTCGAGTAGTACGTGAGCCAGAGGAAGAAGTCTCCTTGGAACAGGACGGCGGGATTTCGTATTTGTGACACGGCGACGACGATGGGCGGTGCATAGCTGACGGAGATGAAGAGGACCCCTGCTTTTCGATTCCAAAGATTGCGTGATCCGGCAGCCCGCACGCCGAACAGGCGGAGAACCATGATCCGGGAGATGTCCGTGGCAAGCCGCTCGCGGAGCTGTGGGGTCGCCGTGGTCGACATGATCGGTAACCTCCGTGCAGGCGGGCCGCGCAACGATTGCAGCGCATCCCGACCACTCCCGTAAAGACCGGCGTGGCCCCGCCGCGTGGGCACGGCTCGCAGCCCAGGGGGCACCCGGTTCGATCTGCGACTGAGCTGTACTGCAGCGGGACAGGATGGATCGTCAGCGGGCGGTGCGCTCATGGACGTCTGGGGCCTGGCAGGAGCATTCACCCTCGCACGCATCGCGGCAATGATCGGCGCGGCCGACGGATGGTTGAGCGATCGCATGAGAACTCCTAACAAAAAGGCGGCGCTTCTCCTCTTGGAACGGTGGTATCTGACGGTATGTCAGCCTTCACATAAGGAGGGGTGAGCAACTTCCCTGGATCGTGTCCGATGAGTTGTGGGCGCGGATCGAGCCGTAGCCGCCGGTCGGACCGCGCCGGGCCGATCACCCGGGACCAAGCGTCTGGATGACCGCAAGGTCGTGTGCGGGATCCTGGTCATGCTGTACACCTGCATTCCGTGGGAGTTCCTTCCCCAGGAGCTGGGCTTCGGCTCCGGCATGAACTGCTGGCGTCGTCTGCGGGACTGGAACGACGTGGGTGTCTGGCAGCGTCCGCACGAATCGCTGCTGGCCGAGCTCCATGCCGCCGGCGCTCTGGACTGGTCGAGGGAGGTGATCGAGGGCTCCCACGTACGGGCCATGAAGGGCGGCCCAAAACCGGACCGAGCCCGGTCGACCGTGCCGGAACAGGCTCCAGGCACCATCTGATCACCGAAGCTCATTGAGGCCGTTCCATCGGTGCGCGGCCGACGCGGACGGCCCCGCCGACGCCCCGACCGCCTCTCCGACAACGACAAGTACCGCAAGCAGGTCCGAGCGGCAGGATCACGCCGGTCATCGCCCGCCGCGGCACCGAACACGGCTCAGGACTGGGCGTCCACCGAGGGGTCGTCGAGCAGAGCTTCGCACTCCACGCGCGGTCCGGTCATTTCCAGGCCAATGCCGCGTGGCTCGCCCTGGCGGGCCTGGCACACGACCTGACCCGCGCCGCCGGCGCCCTGGCCTCCGCGTTCCATGCCAGGGCGACCACCGCCACCATCCGTGACCGCCTGATCAACGTGCCCGCCCGCCTGGCCCGCTCCGCCCGCCGCCTCACCCTGCACCTGCCCGAACGCCGGCCCTGGAGCATGGACTTCATCCAGCTGTTCAGCACGGTGCATGCACCGTCGGCCCTCTGACGCTCCCTGACCGACCTGCCCGAAAGGGCCCGAGACCTGTGGACAAAGTGGAAGAGCTGGGCAGACCAGCGGCCGCCCCACTATCCGTTGTGTGCTTCGAGCTCGGTCGCCAGCGTCTGTTGGGTGGCCGCCCACGACGCCAGGAGCGCTAAATTGTCAGCGGTCGGTGTGCCCGCGGGTGCGGTGTAGACGTTGAGGTGCAGGCCGGGTTCGGCGGGCAGTTCCAGGGACTCGATGTCCAAGTCGAGCTGGCCCACGATCGGATGGCGCACACGCTTGCGGCCGGACCGGTGCAGCCGCACGTCCTGAGATGCCCACCGCTGCCGAAACAGCTCACTGCACGTTGACAGTTCGCCGACCAGGGCGATCAGCTCCTCGTCGTGCGGATTGCGGCCGGCTTCCATGCGTAGCTTGGCGGCCGCGGCACCGACAATTTGGTCGTAGTCGACAAAGAAATCTCTGGCCGCCTCGGGGTTTAGATAGACGAACCGCGCTGTGTTCGCGGGCCGTCGCGGGTCGGCCAGCACCGGTGAATACAGCGCGCGAGCGAGTTGATTCATGGCGAGCACGTCATAACGGCCGTTACCGATCCAGGCCGGCGCATCGGAGATCGCGTCGAGCACCTGCCGCAGCGTCGAGCGCACCGTCACGGCAGGCCTACGCCGACGTGGGCCGCTGGGCGCCCTGGATTGGCGCGCGAGGTGGAACAGGTGGTCGCGCTCGGCCTCGTCGAGTTGCAAGGCAGAGGCCAACGCGTCGAGCACGCCGTCGGAGGTACCGGCGAGGCTGCCGCGCTCCATGCGCACGTAGTAGTCGACCGATACCCCCGCCAGTAGCGCTACTTCCTCGCGGCGCAGACCTTTGACCCGACGGTTGCCGCCGTAAGCGGGCAGGCCCGCCTGCTCGGGTGCGATGCGGGCGCGACGCGAGCTGAGAAACTCCCGGATCGCGGTGCGTAGATCCATCGTGGCCATTCCCTCACCGTAAGCCCGTCCCGCAGTCTAAGGGGTACCCGATGCGGTCGTCGCGATGCCGCCGTCCACCGGGATGATGGTGCCCGTGAGGTAGGACCCAGCCCGGCTGGCGAGAAACACGGCGATACCCGCCATGTCGTCGTCGCGGCCGAGTCGGCGCAGAGGGGCCGCCGCCGCGATCGTGTCGCCGATGGCATCGAGCGTGGACGCCATCATCTGCGACGGGAACACTCCCGGTGCTACCGCGTTCACCGTGACGTGCTGTGGGCCCAGCTCTCGGGCAAGCACTCTGGTGAGTTGATGGAGTGCCGCTTTGCTGCTGGCGTACGAGTAGTTGGGCGACTGGGCGACGTGGATGGCGGCGATACTGCCGATGTTGATGATCCGCGCGGGATCATCGGCGGTGCCCGCCCTGCGTAGTGCGGGGAGCAGCGCCTGCACCAGCCAGAACGGCGACTTGAGGTTGAGGTCGATCACTGCGTCCCAGGCCTCGTCCGGGAACGTCGCCAGCGGCTCGCGCCACATCGCTCCCGCGTTGTTGACAAGGATGTCCAGGCGTTCCGAGCCAACCATGACAAGATCAGCGAGGCGCTGACACTCGTCATGCCTGGACAGGTCGGCGGGGATTGCTTGAACGTCGCCGAATTCGGACAGTAGATGCTGTGCCTCCGCGCACGTGTCTGCCTTGCGTGAGCTGATGACGACGCGGGCGCCCGCCTGGAGAAGGCCGCGGGCTATCATCATCCCAATGCCCTTGGTGCCGCCAGTGACAAGGGCGTACTTCCCACTCAGATCGAAAAGTTCTGTGTGAGTGGTGAATTGGTTGTCCGCCATTGGTCTCCGTCCCTTCTGCCGTGGAGGAATGCGCCGAAACGGTCGCACATTCGCGGCAGCTGAATTGAACTGATGTGGATAAAGCTGCAGTGCGCGTCCATGTTGACAGGCGTTTTGGACGTCTGGGAGACCCTGGTGATACAGGTACTGTGAGAGCCACCCTTGCCTGGTGCGCTGACCTCGGATCCACCAGCCTGATGCCGGTGGACGGTTCTTCCAGAAACGAAGAAGTGCCTTGCGACCTGCGATGATGGGGTTTCTCTAGGAGCACATCAGGCACGCCCGGCAAGGCACTTCCGAGATGCAGTCTTCCCATACCGCGGCGGCGGTCTCCTCCGCAACTGATGTCGCTGGTGGGCGGCATGGCCGCAGGCGCCGACAGCATCGACGAAATGGACCGGCTGCGGCACGGTGCGATATGGGCCGCCTGTTCTCCGGAGTGCGGGCCCCGTCCACGCTGGGGTCGTTCCTGCGCTCCTTCACCCACGGGCATGTGAAGCAACTGCACGGCGTGGCCCGCCGGTTCCTGCCCGAACTGGCCCGTCACACCCCGCTGCTGCCCGGCGCGGACCAGGCCGCATACGTGGACATCGGCGACACCATCCGCCGCACCCACGGCTACGCCAAACAGGGCGCTGGCTACAGATACAGCGAGGTCAAGGGCCTGAATGGACTGCTCGGCGTCGTCTCCACACCTCTGTGAGCTCCCGTGATCGCCGCCACCAGGCTGCGCAAGGGACCCTCGAACTCCGCGCGCGGGGCGGCAGCGTTCGCCGCTGAGACCATCCGCACCGCACGCGCCTGCGGCGCCGGCGGCCTGCTGGTGCTGCGGGCGGACTCCGCGTTCTACGGCGCCGACGTCATCAACGCCTGCCGGGCCCTGGGTGCCCGCTTCTCCATCACCATGCGGATGAACGCCTCCGTCAAGGCCACCATCGCCCGCATCGACGAGGACGCCTGGACACGGTGGAGATACGGCGGTGCCTCGGCATCGGCTCCGGTGAGACGTTGACCGATGTGTGCAGCGCAGGCCAGATCCTCATCGGCCTGCCCTCCATCGCCGGTCACGACGAACGTCACCGGACCCGAACCCTCGGTCTTCAGGAACTTCGCGGTCGCGCCGGCTGCCATGAAACTCGCGCACATGACCAGCGGCGAGCTCGCGACGGCCAGCGCACCGACGGTTTCGGCCGTCGTCTTCTGCACAACCGTGCGACCGGACAGATCGAGCGACCAGATCAGACCAGGTGAGTTCACCGTGTCGAAGCCCTCTGCCGGAGCACCGTCCTTCAGTGCCAGCCACCCCGAACGACTCTCGTTCAAGGCCAGTGCCTCATCCTCCGACGAGGCCAGGACGATCCTCTAGGCACCATGCGAGAAGGCCCAGGCAGCCACGGTGAAGGCCCGCATCACGTCGACGACGACCACAACACGCGGGACGTCCGTCAACTTCGGAATACCGACGAAGCGATGGTCATCGCGCCATTCTCGCTGAGGCCCACCTCGCTCATGCCGACGGGTGATCCAACGACCGTCACCGGGACTTGGGACACGGCGGTGCCGTCATTTGGCATCGGCATCCGTGCCTCGGCTGATCAGCAACTGCCTCCGGAACCAGCCGGCAAACGCTGTTCCTGGACATCAACGAAGCCATGCCGGCGATTTCGCATCTCTGGTGACGTAGCGGCCTGCATACACGAGTGCGGCGAGCTGTAAATCCGCGCCATGCAGGTCCGCCGCCTCTCCCGAACGATCCGCCAGCCAGCGAACTTCGTCGGCATGCCGACGTGAGGCAGTCAGCGGCTGTGCCGCCGCACACACCATCGAAGGCTCCGTGCTCCCGCCTTCGTGGTCAGTGTCACATCCACGTCCGAGTCCACCGGCAACTACGTGGCGAAGCACGGGGTTTCACGGATGCCGCCCCGGCTCCCGGTAGGCCAGACTCATGCCTCCTCGTAGCCGGGGTGGGATCGGGGCCGTCTGGGAAACTTCCGGGTGAAACGGGCGATCGGCTACGGCTCGGGGGACGGGCTCTGCGGCACACGCGGTGTTCACGGCCGGCGAGGACGGGGATTTCGCGTGATTCGCCTCGTCAGGGTGACAGCCAGGCTGATGACCAGGGATTGGGGGGTGCCAGTAGTGGCTCTGCAGCCGAGTCCGCAGCCTGCCGCTCCAGCGTCCGGCGGGAGGTGGTCGCACCTGGCGACCGGGGCGGAGCTGGCCTTCATGGCGCAGCTCGTCGTCGCGGGAGCGGTCTTCCTCGCCACCGCCGGCATGCGCGACGACCATGGCGTCGGCTTCGCCGGTGGCGCCCTCGCCTGGACTCCCCGGGTGCTCCTCCTCATAGTCCTCGCCGGGTACCTGCACTGGCTGCTGTTCACCCTGCCTGCCATGGCGCTGGCCCGGCTTCTGGTGGCCCCGCCGTGGGCGGCGCTGCGGGCGGCGCTCGGGGCCGCCGCGGTCACCGCGGCCCACATGGCGTGGGCCACCTCCGTGTGGGACATCCCGGTCGGGTGGACGGTGGTCTGGATCGCGGGCACCGGGCTACTTCCGGTGACGGCAGCCTGGTACGCGCACCACCGGTCGCTGGGTTGGGGCGCGATGGCGGCACGAATCGGCGCTGTCACCGGAGCGGTCCTGCTCCTCGCCGTGGTCGGCGGGTTCCTCCAGGAGTGGACCCACTGGCACGCGTACGAGCCGCTCCGGCTTGACCGGAGTCAGTACGTCGGGGACTGGACCGGCGGCGGCGGTGCGTACCGGCTGCGGCTGAGCGAGAGCGGCGAGGCCGAGGGCGACAACATGCCGTTGGTCGACGAGAACGCCGGGCCGTGGGACTCATGTTCGGGCACCGGGACGTGGGCCTTCGTGCCGCAGCCCGAGGCCGGCCGCCCGGCCCACGACGGGATGCGGGACCGAATCACGCTCACGATCCCGGGCTGCGGCGCCCTCCGTGACTGGCAGGCGGCCGGCACGGTCGACCGGCCGCAACTGTTCGTCGTCAAGGGAGCCCCGGGCACCCCCTCGGTCATCACCCTGCACCGCCCCTAGATGAGTAGTTCCGATGTGGCTCAGTGGGCGTAGGCGATGAGTGACCTGGTGATGGGGGCGCCGATGGTGCGGTTGTGCCAGATTGCGCAGTTCATCGCCAGGATTCGCTGGGCCACCCGGACTCCGACGCCGTCGATGGTGCGGCCGCCGTGCTGTTCGAGGTCGAGCTGGCCTTTGAGGGCGTCGTTGACCGATTCGATCAGCTGGCGGACGGTTTTGAGCAGGGGTTCGGCGGGGTGTGGGGTGCCGCGGTTGCGGTAGGAGGGCCGTAGCAGGCTGATGCCGCGGGCGGCGAGGAAGCGGTCGAGTTCGGCGGCGATGTAGCCCTTGTCCGCCAGGATCAGCAGGCCCGGCCGGGCCGCCGCCAGATGAGGTTCGTTGTCGGTCAGGGCGGCCAGGACCTGCCGCTCGTCGATCTTCGGATCGGCCAGGGCCCAGGTGACGGGCAGGCCAGCCGGGGTGCACACCAGGTGCAGCTTCAGGCCCCTGTAGAAACGGGAGTGCGAGCGGCAGTAGCCGTAGTTGGCCCAGCCGGCCAGGTCGGAGCGTTTGACCGTCTCGCGGGAGCGTGCGCACTCGACGGGTGTGGAGTCCACGATCCACACATCGTCCGGCCACAGGTCGGTAGCCGCTGCCGGCGACCGGATGGCCCGCTTGACCAGGGGCAGAGCAGCTCGCAGCCGCTTGTTGTAGGCGGGCCGTTGCGGCAGATACGGGAACATCCCGTGCAGATGGGCGTGGGCGAAGCGCAGCCAGCGGGCCTCGCAGTGGAAGCCCAGTACGACCTGGGCCACCGCCAGAGTCACCAGCTCGGCATCGGTCAGCCGCGGCGGCCGCCCACGCCACCGCGGGGTCTTCAAACGGTCATCGACATGCACGTACAGTGCCGTCAAGAGGGTGTGTAAATCGGTCGTCACAACCCGATGTTGGACACCCTCCCTCCGTCTGAGAACCTCGCAATCGGAACTACTCGTCCAGCGCCGCGTGCAGTGCATGGAACGCCTCACGGAGTTCCGACGTGGCGATCGGATCGATCTCCATCTGCAAGTGACACACGGTGTCGTCGCCATTGGGGGTCAGGCGCACGAAGAAGGCGAAACCGTCCCCGACTGGCTCCGCGTTCAATGTCAGCGGATTGTTGCGGCCCGGAGTCACCGCCGCCGAAAAGCGGACACTCGACGGAGTGTGCAGGTGCGAGAGCATCCGCGCCGCGAAGTTCGCAGCCTCGGCAGCGCTGAGATCCGCGGTGAAGTCAGCCGTCAGGCAGGAGCTCCAATCTGCGGTGACCTGCCAACCGTCCCCACCGGTCCGAGCCAGCTCCAGCCACGCATCATCGCTGCCGAGGCGTATCCGCGGTTGTTCCATCATTGCCCTCCGACATGCGTGCCTGCGCTCAAGATCTTATGGGGCGGATCTCCGTCGTTGGAAGTTGTCGCACGTCATTCACCCACCCAGCAACCCGGCGAACTTTCCCGGTCAGAGCACCTGGTACGGGGTGCCGCCGAGCAGCGAGCGGCCGGGTGCGGCGAGGGTGCGGCGGCAGCGGCGTGGGGGGGGGGGGGCTGTGTCCGCCCCCAACCCCAGAGCCGT
>NZ_JBEOWF010000020.1:31946-174610 GCF_040295925.1 Streptomyces sp. NPDC002588 | reverse complement strand
AGCCCTCGTAGCGGAGCTACTAGGGCTTTTGTCCGGTGCGGCGAGAGTGCGTGCCGGGCGTCGCGACGCCGCGGAGATCCATCAGAAGGGCCCTAAGGCCCTGCTGAGGGATCTCCGTGGGAGAAGGAGGGGCGGGCGGCTTCAGGAACTCCGGCCGTTTTCATGGTCGTCGCGTGGTGTGCCCAGCAGTTCGCGCAGGAGGCGTTCGTCGTCGGTGCCGAGGCCGGTGACGAAGCTGGCGAGTACGGCTCCCCGGTCCCGTTCTGCGTCCAGCACCCGGCGCATCCGGTGGGCGGCGAGGCCCGCCTCGTCCGACGTGGGCAGCCAGGCGAAGGACCGCCCGCTGCGTTCCCGGGTGACCGCGCCCTTGGCCAGCAGCCGGGTGAGGATCGTGATGACGGTCGTGTAGGCGAGGTCGTCGCCCAGGTGCTGCTGCACCCAGCCGGCCGTGGCCGGTCCGTTCGCCTCCCTGAGCGCCGACAGGACCAGTACCTCCAGCTCGCCCTGCCCCCGCCGCCGCCGGGGCCGCTGCCGGTGATCCGTCACGCTCTGTCTCCTCCGCGCCGCCGTCCGTTTCCCCGGCGGCCATTGTAGGAGCGCCCGCCCGTTCCTCTACAGGTTTGTAGAGGAACGGGCGTGATCGTCACGGAGACGGACGTGGGCCGGCCCCGGTGAACAGCCCGGTGCCGCCCCCCGTACTTCTCAAGGACCGATGCCCCGCCCCGTGTTGGGAGCCCCGATGTACCGTCCCGTCCGTCGTCTGCTCGGTGCCCCGGTGTATGTGGCCGCCGCGGCGCTCCTGCTCGCCGGGTGCGGCGGGGGCGACGACGACGCGAAGCCGGCGGCCGCGACGAAGAGCGCGGCGCCGTCGGCCCGTCCGATGACGCTGGAGGCACTGGGCAAGGCCGTCGGCTGCACGACGAAGCCGAAGGAGGCGGGCAAGACCCTCGACTACCGCCAGGGCCTGTGCGACTCGGCGGACGCCAAGTACGTGCTGGTCACCTTCGACACCGCCGACGGGCAGAGCGGCTGGCTCGACACCGCCCAGATGTACGGCGGCGTCTACCTGGTCGGCAACCGCTGGGTCCTGTCCGCCGACCCGCGCTCGGCCATGGAGAAGGCCCGCGCCGAACTGGGCGGCACCATCGAGGACTCCAGCGAGAACGGCCTCAACAACGCCTCGCCCTCCGCCGGCTGACGGTTCGGCCGGCGGGTCAGTTGTTGTACGACTCGTCGTAGGGATCCCGGGGTGTCTTCGTCGGCTTGGCCGTGGTGACCTCGATGAAGGGGATACGGCCGTTGTTGACGGGGTCGCGGGACTCGCGCGGGGTGTAGGTGCCGGTGACCGTCAGCCAGGCGTCCGGCTGGAGGACCGGGGGGATGGCGCCGGTCAGCCCGACCTTGACCGGCTGGGCGTCGGCCGCGCAGCAGTTGAGGGCCATGCGCACCAGATAGGGCGTGCCGGAGTGGTCCAGGGCCACGAAGCCGGTCAGCTGGACCCGGCGGCCGGCGAGGGAGCGGCCGTGGTCGTAGACCGCGCGGCCCGCGTAGTCGACGACGCCCAGGCGCAGCGGGTCGGTGGCCGGGAGGGCCGGGTAGGCGAGGGGTTCCTGCAGGGCCGTGCCGGTGCGGGTCGCGCTGTACGAGCCGAGGGCCGGCGGGGCGACCAGGATCAGGGCGAGCAGGGGAAGGACGAGGAGCCAGGAGATCCGGGGCTCGGGGTGCGTGTGCCCGTCGGCCTCCCGCTGCTGCCGCGCCCTGCGGCGCTCGTACCACGCCGTCGCGAGCGCCGCGACGATCAGGACCGCGCCGGACGCCAGCAGCAGGGGCTGCAGCCCCGCCTTCACGTAGCGGAGGTAGAGGTCGGTGGTGCCGGCGTGCAGGAGGGCCGCGCCGAGCAGGAAGAGGACGGCGGCCTGGGACTGTCGGTTCACAGCAGGACCGCTCCTGTCAGTACGGCCGACGCGATGGCCAGCGCGAAGGTCATGGGGGCGAAGCGCAGGGCGAAGCCGCGGCCGAAGGTGCCCGCCTGCATCGCGAACAGCTTGAGGTCGATCATCGGGCCCACGACCAGGAAGGCGAGCCGGGCCGTCAGGGAGAACTGGGTCAGGGACGACGCGACGAACGCGTCCGCCTCCGAGCAGATGGAGAGGATCACCGCCAGGA
This sequence comes from Streptomyces sp. NPDC002588, assembly GCF_040295925.1. NCBI lineage: Bacteria > Bacillati > Actinomycetota > Actinomycetes > Kitasatosporales > Streptomycetaceae > Streptomyces > Streptomyces sp. NPDC002588. Next base: position 172,444 of record NZ_JBEOWF010000020.1, on the reverse strand, counting down.
CGGCGAGGGCGAGGACCGCGACCACCGGGTTGTCGGCCGCCGTGCGCAGCCAGCTCGCCGGGGCGACCGACTTCAGCGTCGCCGCCGCCATCGCGCCCACCACCAGGAAGCCGCCGGCGTGCATCACGTCGTGCCGGACCGAGTCCCAGAACGCGGCGCCCTTGGTCTGCCCCTCGTGGTGCGCGTGCGCCGGGGGCCGCATCCAGTCGGTGCGGCCCACCCGCTGCCACAGCCAGCCCATCGCGCAGGCGACGAGGAGGCTGGCGACGAAACGGCCCACGACCATCTCGGGGTTGCGCGGGAAGGCCACCGCGGTCGCGGTCAGCACGATCGGGTTGATGGCGGGAGCGGAGAGGAGGAACGCGAGGGCCGCGGCGGGGGTCACGCCCCGGCGGACCAGCGCGCCGGCCACCGGCACCGACGCGCACTCGCAGCCCGGCAGCACCGCGCCCGCGAGCCCGGCCACCGGGACGGCGAGCGCGGGGCGGGAGGGCAGGGCGCGGGCGAAGAAGGACGGGGGGACGTAGACCGCGATCGCCGCCGACAGCAGCACGCCCAGCACCAGGAACGGCAGCGCCTGGATGACGACCGCCACGAACACCGTCGTCCAGCTCTGCATCACCGGGGCGGACAGGGCACGGCGGATGGGGCTCTGGAGCAGGACGAGCAGGAGCAGGAGCATGGTGAGGGCGAGGGGTGAGGTCAGCCGTCCGCGCTCCTCGGGCGGGGGCTCCCGGCGCGTGGCCTCCGCGTGCGGGGCCGCCTTGGTGATGGCCACGGTTTCGGGCACCTCCGCCTGTGTCTCGTCCTGTTTCTCGCCTTCCCTCCCCATTCATACGGGAGTTCCGCGCCGCACGTTCACCGCCCCCGGGGGAAGCTCCCGGGAACCGTCCTGGAACCTCCCGCCCCGGTGCGGCAGTCTTCTCTCTCGTGGGCAGTCTTGCGGGGAGCGTTCCGAATCAGGGCCGGGCGCCGGGCGGCGCCGGCGCGCACATGGTGGTGTGCGGCGACGACGGCCTCGCGCACCGGCTCGCCGCCGAACTGCGCGGAGTCTACGAGGAACAGGTCACCCTCGTGATACCGCCCGCCGAACGCTCGGTGCGGCCGCCCGTCGTCGGGCGGGCCCGCGCGGTGTCGGCGGCCTTCCTGGACCGGATGGTCAGCGCGGCGGTCAGCCGGGCGGCGGGCAACGGCACCGCCCCGGCCACCGGTGAACCCTCGCGCACGGACCGGACGTTGGAGGCGGTCGAGCCCACCGAGGCCGTGCTCGCCGAGGCGGGCGTGGAACGGGCCGCCGCGCTGGCGCTCGTGTACGACGACGACGAGACCAATATCCGCGCCGCCCTCACCGCCCGGCGCCTCAACCCCCGGCTGCGGCTCGTGCTCCGCCTCTACAACCGGCGGCTCGGCCAGCACATCGAGGAACTCCTCGACCAGGCGGCCGCGTTGGCCTACGGCGCCACCTCGAACGCCACCCCGGGCGACCCACCGGGCGACCCCTCGGGCGATTCCTCCGGGAGCGGGAGCGGGAACGGGAACGAGTCCGGGGACGCCTCCACGACCGTGCTGTCCGACGCCGACACCGCCGCACCCGCGCTGGCCGCGTCCGCCGTCGCCGGCACCACCAAGGTCGTCCAGACGGACGGGCTGCTGCTGCGGGCCGTGGAGCGTCCGGTGTCCGAACCCGGCGAGCCGGTCCCCCAGGACGGGCTGCCCACGCTCGCGCTGCTCTCCGCGAACGGCAACGACCCCGCCTTCGCGGACGGTTCCGAGAGCAGCGGGGAGCAGGGGCCGCTGCTGCTGCCCGACGCGGCGGCGGTGCGGGAGGCGGCCGGGCGGCGCGGGTCGGTCGTCCTGGAGCAGGTGGCGTACTCGGCCGGGCCCGCGCTGCCCGCCGGGCGGGGCGTGGGAGCCGTGCCGTCCTTCGCCTCCCTGTTCTCGCGGCGGCTGCGGATCTCCCTGGCCGGCCTGGTGGGCTGTGTGTTCGCGCTGGCGGTGGCCCTGTGGGTGGTGACCGGGATCCATCCGCTGGGCGCGCTGTACCTGACCCTGCTGGACCTGTTCGCGATCAACGACCCGGCGCTCGGGGCGAGTACGGCCCGTCAGGTGCTGCAACTCCTGTCCGGGCTGATGGGGCTGCTGTTGCTGCCGGTGCTGCTGGCGGCGGTCCTCGAGGCGCTCGGCACCTTCCGCGGGGCGGGGTCGCTAAGACGGCCGCCCCGGGGACTGGGCGGGCACGTGGTGCTGCTGGGGCTGGGGAAGATCGGCACCCGGGTGCTGATCCGGCTGCGGGAGCTGGACATTCCCGTGGTGTGCGTGGAGTCGGGGCCGGAGGCGCGGGGGCTCGCGGTGGCGCGGCGGCTGCGGGTGCCGGTGGTGCTGGGGGACGTCACCCAGGAAGGGGTGCTGGAGGCGGCGAAGATCCACCGCGCGCACGCGCTGCTCGCGGTGACCAGCTCCGACACGACGAACCTCGAGGCCTCGCTGTACGCCCGGACCCTGCGGCCGGACCTGCGGGTGGTACTGCGGCTGTACGACGACGACTTCGCGACCGCCGTGTACCGCACCCTGCGTGCCGCGCACCCGCATGCGCTGACCCGCAGCCGGAGCGTGTCCCATCTGTCGGCGCCGTCCTTCGCCGGGGCGATGATGGGGCGGCAGATCCTGGGGGCGATTCCGGTGGAACGGCGGGTGCTGCTGTTCGCCGCGCTGGAGGTCGGGGGGTGTCCGCAGCTGGCGGGGCGGACGGTGGGGGAGGCGTTCCGGGCGGGGTACTGGCGGGTGCTGGCGCTGGACACGGGCGACGAGCGGCGGGGCGGGGAAGGGCTGGTGTGGGACCTGCCCGACACGTACGTCCTCCGGGACCAGGACCGGGTGGTGCTGGCGGCCACGCGGAGGGGGCTGGCGGAGCTGCTGGGGAGGCGGCGGGGGCGCGGGATCACCACCCCTTGAGCCGTGCCGGCCGCCTCCCCCGGCCCGGCTACCGCAGGTGCCTCTCCGCGAAGTCCAGTTCCAGCCTCACCTGCTTGATGCGCTCGTCCACCACCAGGGAGCCGTGGCCCGCGTCGTAGCGGTAGACCTCGTGGACGGCTTCCCTGGCCTCCAGGCGTTTGACGTAGTTGTCGATCTGGCGGATCGGGCAGCGCGGGTCGTTGACTCCGGCCGAGATGTAGACGGGGGCCTTGACGTCGTCGACGTACGTCAGGGGCGAGGACGCCTCGAAACGGTCCGGGACCTCCTCCGGGGTGCCTCCCAGCAGGGTGCGGTCCATCGCCTTCAGGGCCTCCATCTCGTCGTGGTATGCCGTGACGTAGTCGGCGACGGGCACCGCGGCGATGCCCAGGGCCCACGCGTCGGGCTGGACGCCGAGGCCGAGCAGGGTGAGGTAGCCGCCCCAGGAGCCGCCGGTGAGGATCAGCCGGGAGGGGTCGGCCAGACCCGAGGACACCGCCCATTCCCGGACCGCCGCGATGTCCTCCAGCTCGATCAGGCCGACCCGTACCTTGAGCGCGTCCGTCCAGGCGCGGCCGTAGCCGGTGGAGCCGCGGTAGTTCACCCGGATCACCGCGTAGCCGTGGTCCACCCAGGCCGCCGGGGCCGCCGCGAAGGCGTCGCTGTCGTGCCAGGTCGGGCCGCCGTGGATGTCGAAGACGGTCGGGAGGGGGCCGCTCGCGCCGGCCGGCTTCTGGATCAGGGCGTGGATCCGGCCGCCGGGGCCCTCCACCCACACGTCCTCCACCGGCACCGAGCCCGGGGACTTCATGCCGGGCGGGTCCAGGACCACCCGGCCGGTCGTGGAACGGACCACCGGCGGCTCGGCGGCGGACGACCACAGGTACTCCACGCTGCCGTCCGGACGGGCCGTCGCCCCCGACACCGTGCCCGCCGGGGTCGGGACCTTCACCAGCTTCCCGTCCGCCAGGTCGTACCGCAGCAGTTCGCTCCGGGCCTCGAAGCTGTGCGCGATCAGCAGCCCGGAGCCGTCCGGGAACCACTCGGCGCTCACATCGCCCGGCAGCTCCAGCCGCAGGTCGGTCTCCGCGCCGGTCGCCACGTCCCACACGAGGGGCTCCCAGCGGCCGCGCCGCTGATGCCCGATGAGCAGACGGGTATCGCCCTCGACGGGCGCGAAGCCGAGCACCTCGAGGCCCAGCTCCTCCGAGCCGCCGCGCGTGTCGTCCAGCTCGGCGACGGTCGTGCCGTCCGGCCGCAGGACGCGCAGCGCGGAGTGCATCGCGTCGCCGTGCTCGGTGTGCTCGATGGCGATCAGGGAGCCGTCGTGGGAGAGGTCGCCCACGCCCGCCGACTCGCGGTGGCGGTACAGCTCGAAGGGGGACTCCCCCACCCGCGCCACGTAAATGGTCGTGCCGTCCTCGTCCGTGGAACGGCCCACCACCGCCGTACGGCCGTCCCGGCTCAGGGCCAGCCCCGCCGGGTAGGACGGGTCGAGACCCGGTGTCGCCAGCTCGTCCTCACCGCCCTCGAACAGCTGGCGGCGCCAGACGCCGAACTCGTCGCCGTCCTTGTCGTCGAACCACCAGATCCATGCGCCGTCCGGGGACAGCACGCCGTCCGTCGTGCCGTTCGCCCGCTGGGTCACCTGGCGCTGCTCGCCCGTGGCACGGTCCCAGGCGTACAGCTCGTACGTGCCGGTCGCATTGGAAACGAACAGGGAACGGTTCGGCGCGTCCTCCGCCCAGTCGGGCAACGACACCCGAGGTGCCCTGAAGCGCTTCTCCCAGTCCGGCATTTCCTCGTACAACTCCGACGCGTCGGATCCGTAGCTCTCAGTCATGACCCCATACTGCCCGCCCGCGACGCCGATCGACCGCCACAGTCCCCGGCCCGTGGACAACTTCAAACCAAGCTTTCACCGATCTTCAAGGCGGTTCTGAGCTTGTGGCCCTATTCTCACGGCGGTCCCCGTGCGCCCGGTGGACCACGGCCGTGCCCGGGCGCACCCGGTTCCCGTCACCAACCCCGCCAGCGGCTCCCCCGCGTCCGCCCCGTACCGTGGGGGGCGTGTACCGGTTTCTGCTGTCGCCCCGGTGGTGGGGGATCAACGTCTTCGTGCTGGTGGCCATCCCTTTCTGCGTGTTCATGGGGTCCTGGCAGCTGAGCCGGTTCGAGGCGCGGGTCGACGAGCACCGGGACGCGAAGGCGCAGGTCGAGTCCAACCGCACCCAGGCGGCGCGGCCGCTCGCCGAGATGCTGCCGGTGGACAAGGAGACCGCCGGCAGGCAGGTCACCGCGCGCGGGCGCTACGGCAGGCAACTGTTGGTGCCGGGGCGGGAGCTGGCGGGCCGGAACGGGTTCTACGTGCTGACCCTGCTGCGGACGGCCGACGGGAAGGCGCTGCCCGTCGTCCGGGGCTGGCTGCCGGGGAGTGCCGACGACGACAAGGCTCCCGCGCCGCCGTCCGGGGAGGTCACCGTCAGCGGGGCGCTACAAGCCTCCGAGCAGCCCGGTGACGACGGGGTGAGCGCACAGGGCGGTCTGCCGGCCGGGCAGACCGCGGCGATCAGTGCCGCCTCCCTGGTCAACCTGGTGCCGTACGACGTCTACGACGCCTGGGTCACGCTCGACACCGCGGACCCGGGGATGACGACGGTGCCGGTCAGCGCGGCGCCGGACACGGGGCTCGATCTGAAGGCGTTCCAGAACCTGGGCTACACCGGTGAGTGGTTCGTCTTCGCCGGGTTCGTGGTGTTCATGTGGTTCCGGCTGCTGCGGCGCGAGGTCGAGTTCGCCCGGGACGCCGCCCTCGGGATCGTGCCCGAGGAGACCGCCGGGTCAGACGTTCACGACGACGCCAGGACGCCGGTCCGGTAGATCGTCCCCGCGCACGCGTTCGGCACCGTCGCCGACACCGTCGTGGAGCCGTCGTCCGCGGTGTACGTCACCAGGACACTGCCGTCGGCCGTGCCGTCCTCGATGACCATCTGGGTGGAGGTGCCGGAGCTGGTGTCACCGGTGGTGGTGGTGTCCTCCTCGCTCGGCGACGGGGACGGGGACGCCTCGCCGCCGGTGCTGCCGTCGGTGCTGCCGCCCGTGGTGGGGCAGGCGTCCGAGGGGGCCCAGGCGAACTTCACGTCGTACGCGGAGCCCGGCGCGAGGGCGAGCCGGGTGACGTAGAGGGAGGGGTCGGGCAGGCCGGCCGCGGTGTCTCCGGAGGCGTGCGCCACGACGCCGATCCTGGTGGCGTCGGCTGCGCCCTGGGCGGTCGCCGTGAGGGTGACGGCGCCGGCGACGGTACAGGAGGCGCTGGAGACGTTGACGACGCGGAAGGTGCCGTAGACGATGCCGGCCGAGTCGGCGACGTCGACGCTCGCCGAGGTGGAGCCGAGCTGGGAGGCCGTGCAGGCGGGGGCGGTCGCGGGGGCGGTGGCGACGGGGCCGTTTCCGCTGGAGGTGCCGGTGCCGCCGCCGGTGCCCTTGCTTCCGCTGGTGCCGGTGCCGCCGTCCTTGCCGTGTTCGCCGGTCTTGCCGGTGGAGCCGCCGACCTTGCCGGAGGATCCGCCGTCGGGGTACTTGCCCTCGCCGCCGGAGCCCTCGGACTGGGAGGCCTGGCCGGCGATCGCCGGGTCGGCGTCGGAGCCCGCGGCCGCGACATGGATCCCGGCGGGGACGGCGGTGCAGGCGAACAGGGCCGCGGCCGCCATGCCGACGGCGGCCTGCCGCTTGCGGGCGCGGCGCGCGGGGACGGCCCGGCGCAGATGGTCCAGCGTCCCGTCGCGCGGTTCCATCTCCTGGACCGCCTGGTGCAGCATCCGGCGCAGTGCCAGCTCGTCCGAGTCGAGCCCGCCGGAGCCCTGGTCGTCGAGGTGGTGGTTCACGGTTGAGTTCCCAGGGTGCGAGTGCTTAGGGGGTTCGGTGCGGGGCGGCGTCGGCTCGTGCCACGCGAACGGCTCGTGGCGCTCGTGGGAGCCCCGTCCCTCGGCTTCGTCGCTCACGCCGGCGCCTCCATCGCGGTGCGCAGGGCGGCGATGCCCCGCGAGCCGTACGCCTTGACCGATCCGAGGGAGATCCCGAGGGTCTCGGCGACCTGCGCCTCGGTCATGTCCGCGAAGTATCGCAGCACCAGGACCTCGCGCTGGCGGCGCTGCAGGCCCTTCATCGCCTTGATGAGGGAATCCCGCTCGAGCTGGTCGTAGGCGCCCTCCTCCGCGCTGGCCATGTCCGGCATCGGCTTGGACAGGAGCTTCAGGCCGAGGATGCGGCGGCGCAGGGCGGAGCGGGAGAGGTTGACGACGGTCTGGCGCAGATAGGCGAGGGTCTTCTCCGGGTCGCGGACCCGCTTGCGGGCGGAGTGGACGCGGATGAAGGCCTCCTGGACGACGTCCTCGCAGGAGGCGGTGTCGTCGAGGAGGAGGGCGGCGAGGCCGAGCAGCGAGCGGTAGTGGGCCCGGTAGGTCTCGGTGAGGTGGTCGACGGTGGTACCGGCCACCACCGCTTCCTCGGCGCCTTCGCGCTGGCTGGGTATGCGGGCGGGCCGCGCTGCTGGCATGGGGGCGATCACCGGCATGCCGCCGGGCGCCCCGGCCGCGCGGAGTCGCAGGGCTGCGCGAGCCCTGGGAAGTTCGAGTACCTCTGCCACGCCAGTTGGACACACGTCACCCCGTGGAGGTTGTACGCGTCGGACGTTACTTTTGCGGCGGCCGACGCCACACGTACCCGTCTCATGTGTCCTGCTCTTCCCTTGTATCCCATATGAACGGGCGTCCCCACGCCCGGATCACGGCGTCCCCACGCCGGGACCGCAAAGACGCTCCCCGCCCTCCGCGCGGTTGCGGAGAACGGGGAGGAAGTCTTCGGCAATCTTCAGACGACAACGCTGTCCGAGACAAGTGGTATGAACCATCGACCGGCTCACACTTTTCCCAAGTCTCTGGCCAGGGCTTTTTCGCGCCGGCCCGCCCAGCACTCCTGACCGACGGGTCAGGAGTGCTCCGCCGCCACGAGCTCCGCGATCTGCGCGGTGTTGAGCGCGGCGCCCTTGCGGAGGTTGTCGCCGCACACGAACAGCTCCAGCGCGGTCGGGTCGTCCAGCGCGCGGCGCACCCGGCCCACCCAGGTCGGGTCGGTGCCGACCACGTCGGCGGGCGTGGGGTACTCCCCCGCCTCCGGGTCGTCGAAGAGGACGACGCCGGGCGCGGTGGCGATGATCTCGCGGGCGCCGCCGACGGTGACGGTGTCCTGGAAACGGGCGTGCACGGTGAGGGAGTGCGTCGTGACGACCGGGACGCGGACGCAGGTCACGGCCACCGGGAGTTTCGGCAGCCCGAGGATCTTGCGGGACTCGTCCCGCACCTTCATCTCCTCCGACGACCAGCCGTCCTCCCGCAGCGACCCGGCCCACGGTACGACGTTCAGCGCGACCGGCTCCGGGAACGGGCCCGTCCGCTCCCCGACCGCACGCCGCACGTCACCGGGGCTGGTCCCCAGCTCCGTACCGGCGACGAGGGAGATCTGCTCCCGCAGCGTCTCCACCCCGGCCCGGCCGGCCCCGCTGACCGCCTGGTACGAGGACACCACCAGCTCGCGCAGCCCGTACGCGGCGTGCAGCGCACCCAGGGCGACGATCATGGACAGGGTCGTGCAGTTGGGGTTGGCGACGATCCCGCGCGGCCGGACGCGCGCCGCGTGCGGATTGACCTCGGGGACGACCAGGGGCACGTCCGGGTCCATCCGGAAGGCGCCGGAGTTGTCCACGACGACCACGCCCTTGGCGGCGGCGATCGGCGCCCAGCGCGCGGACACCTCGTCCGGCACGTCGAACATGGCGATGTCGATCCCGTCGAAGGCCTCCTCCGACAGGGCCACGACCTCGACCTCCTCGCCGCGTACGGCCAGCTTGCGGCCGGCCGAGCGCGGCGAGGCGACAAGACGGATCTCGCCCCAGATGTCCGCCCGCTGGGACAGGATCTGGAGCATGACGGTGCCGACGGCCCCGGTCGCCCCCACGACCGCGAGCGCCGGTCGGCTGATGCCCGTCATCAGCGTCCGGTGCCTCCGTAGACGACGGCCTCGTCGCTGTCGGAGTCGAGCCCGAAGGCGGTGTGCACGGCACGCACGGCCTCGTTGACGTCGTCGGCGCGGGTGACGACCGAGATGCGGATCTCGGAGGTCGAGATCAGCTCGATGTTCACGCCCGCGTCGGCCAGCGCCGTGAAGAAGTCGGCCGTGACGCCGGGGTTCGTCTTCATGCCCGCGCCGACCAGCGAGATCTTCCCGATCTGGTCGTCGTAGCGCAGGGAGTCGAAACCGATGCCGACCTTGTTCTTCTCCAGGGCGTCGATGGCCTTGCGGCCCTCCGCCTTGGGAAGGGTGAACGAGATGTCCGTCAGCCCGGTGGACGCGGCGGACACGTTCTGCACGATCATGTCGATGTTGATCTCGGCGTCGGAGATCGTGCGGAAGATCACGGCGGCCTCGCCCGGCTTGTCCGGCACGCCGACGACCGTGATCTTGGCCTCGGAGGTGTCGTGCGCGACACCGGAGATGATGGCCTGCTCCACCTTCTTGACCCCTTCGATCGGCTCGCTGCTGACCCACGTGCCCTGCAGTCCGCTGAAGGACGACCGGACGTGGATCGGGATGTTGTAACGGCGGGCGTACTCCACACAGCGGTGGAGCAGCACCTTGGAGCCGGAGGCCGCGAGCTCCAGCATGTCCTCGAAGGAGATCCAGTCGATCTTCCGCGCCTTCTTCACCACACGCGGGTCGGCGGTGAACACGCCGTCGACGTCCGTGTAGATCTCGCAGACCTCGGCGTCCAGCGCGGCGGCGAGGGCTACGGCGGTGGTGTCGGACCCACCGCGACCCAGGGTCGTGATGTCCTTCTTGTCCTGGCTGACACCCTGGAACCCGGCGACGATGGCGATGTTGCCCTCGTCCAGCGCGGTGCGGATGCGCCCCGGCGTGACATCGATGATCCGGGCTTTGTTGTGAACCGAGTCGGTGATGACGCCTGCCTGGCTGCCGGTGAACGACTGGGCCTCGTGACCCAGGTTTTTGATCGCCATGGCCAGCAGGGCCATGGCGATCCGCTCTCCCGCGGTCAGCAGCATGTCGAACTCACGCCCGGCAGGCATCGGCGACACCTGCTCGGCGAGATCGATCAGCTCGTCCGTCGTGTCGCCCATCGCGGAAACGACGACGACCACCTGGTGGCCGTTCTGCTTCGCTTCCACGATCCGCTTGGCGACGCGCTTGATGCCCTCGGCATCGGCTACGGAGGAGCCTCCGTACTTCTGCACGACAAGGCCCACGTGCGCTCCTCGCTCAGTTCTGTCCAGTCGGCTCAGTCTAACGAGCGCCCGAAATCCGCCCCCGAGGTATCGGATGGTGAGATGCCGGACGACCGTCCGGGAGGTTCCTTCCCCCTTACGGGCAAGTGATGGCTGTGAATTAAGTTTCAAGCACTAGTGTGCGATCCGTGCACGTACTCCTGGTGGAAGACGACGAGCCGGTCGCCGAGTCACTGCGGCGGGGACTGAGGCGCTACGGCTTCGAGGTCGACTGGGTCACCACGGGCGCCGCCGCCCTCGCCCACTCCGGCCCGTACGACGTCGTCCTCCTGGATCTGGGCCTGCCCGACACCGACGGCCTCGACGTCTGCAAGGCGCTGCGCGGGCGCGGCGACGTGCCGATCATCGTGATCAGCGCGCGCAGCGACGAGACGGACCGGGTGGTCGGCCTGGAGCTGGGCGCCGACGACTACGTCTCGAAACCCTTCGGAGTACGTGAGGTCATCGCCCGAATACGGGCCGTGATGCGCCGCGTCCAGCCGCGTACGGCGGCCGCCGGGACCGGCGCGGACCGGTACGGCTCCCGCCTCACGATCGACCGCAGGGCGGCCCGGGCGCACGTGGACGGCGAGGAGGTCGCCCTCGCGCCGAAGGAGTACGACCTGCTGGCCTTCCTCACCGAGGAGCCGGGCGCGCTGATGTCGCGCGAGCAGATCATGGAAGCGGTCTGGGACGCGAACTGGTTCGGCCCGACGAAGACGCTGGACGTGCATGTGGCGGCGCTGCGGCGGAAGTTCGCCGGAGTCCTCACCCTCGAGGCGGTGCGGGGCGTCGGCTTCCGGCTGGAGATCGTCAAGGACACCGCGGGGGACGCCGTCGAGGGCGCCGGGCCCTCATGAACCGCCGGCTCGTCCGCAGCTACATCCTGCTCGTCGCCGTCGCCATCCTGCTGTTCACGGTGCCGGTGGCCTTCACCCTCACCAGACAGCTGCGGGACGACACCGAGCTGTCCGTCCTGCGCGAGGCCAGGACCATGGCGCTGCTGCTGGGCAACGGCGACCGCATCTCGTGCGAGGCCCTGACCGAGGTGGCCAGGGCGTACGGCGAGAAGACCCCCGGCGACGTCCAGGTGACCTCCGCCGGCCGCTGCGCGGACCTGCCGAAGCCGACCGCGGACACGGCACTGACCCGGGCCGTGCGGGGGAACGAGCCGACCACCGACTGGGGCTCGGACCTCATCTGGGGCAGGCAGCTGACGGTCACCGTGCCCGCGCGGGGGGAGGCGGCCGTACGGATCGTCTACTCGACCTCGGACATGACCAGGCGGCTGTGGCAGATCTGGGGCTTCCGCGCCGGGCTCGCCGTACTCGTCCTGGCCGCGGCCGCCGCGATCGGCGCGTTCGCCGCCCGCCGGATCACCGCGCCGTTGCGCGCGCTCAACTCCATGGCGAGCAGGTTCAGCGACGGAGACCTCACGGCCCGGACTCCCGAGACGGGCCCCGAGGAGACCCGGACCCTCGCCCGCACCCTCAATCAGGCGGGCGAACGCCTCGACACCCTCATCGCCTCGCAGCGCATCTTCGTGGCGGACGCCTCCCACCAGCTGCGGACCCCGCTGACCGCCCTGCGCCTCTCGCTCGACAACATCGCGGACGGTGTGGACGACGAGTTCGTCCGGGAGGACGTGGAGCAGGCGACCGCCGAGGTGGTGCGGATGAGCCGCCTGGTGAACGGCCTGCTGGTGCTGGCGAGGGCCGAGGCCAAGGTGACGGCGGCGGAACCGCTGTCCCTGACGGACATCGTGACGGAACGCCTGTCGGTGTGGAGACCGGCCGCCGACGAGCGCGGAGTCACCATCGCGCTCAGGGGAAGTGGTGTCGGCGACCGGCCGTCTGTGCTGGCCAGTCCCGGTCATCTGGAGCAGGTGCTGGACAACGTGCTCTCGAACGCCCTGGAGGTCTCACCGGACGGCGGGACGATCACCGTCCGGACCGAGGCCGGGGCCGGGGACGTGGTCCTGTCCGTCGCGGACGAGGGACCGGGCATGTCCGACGCGGAGAAGTCCCGCGCCTTCGACCGCTTCTGGCGCGGCCAGGGCCTGACCGGGCGCTCCGGTTCCGGGCTCGGCCTCGCGGTCGTCCGACAGCTGGTGACGGACGACGGCGGGACGGTGGCCCTGACGGACGCGCCCGGGGGCGGCCTCACGGTGCGGATCAGCCTTCGGGCATCGCGGACGAGTGGTGGTTGACGATCTTCCACTGGCCGCCGCGCTTCTCGTACTCGTAGGTGTAGCGGGCCTCGACGACTCTCTTCGCACCGGTGTCGGGGTCGGTGAGCGTGAACTCGTAGACGCCCGTGTCGATCGCGGAGTTGTCGTCGAGGACATTGACGATCGTCCGGACCTTCTTGCCGACCGGCTTGTTCTGCAGGAAGTGCTCGAAGTAGTCGACGATGCCGGCGCGGTCGGTGCGGACCTCGTTGGAGACCGTGGGCAGCAGGACCGCGTCCTCGGCGTAGCGGTCGGCCACCACATCCGCGTCGCCGGTCCGCAGAGCGGCGTTCCAGCCGTCGAAGAGGGCGGCGATCTGCTTCTCGGTGGGCTTCCGGGACTTCTCGGAACCGGCCGCGCTGACCCCGGCCAACGCCGTGGCGGCGGTGACGAGGGCGGTGGCGGTGACGAGGGCGGCGCGTATGCGGGTCTGGCGGGTCATCGCAACTCCTGTGCGGCTTTCGCCTGTTGGGAAGTTCCTGTGGGATGACCCAAGACTCGCGTCCGGCCGGTCAGGGCCCGTGCAGCCGACGCACAGGGGACGTACAAGACCGATCCAATTCTCAGGCTGCCTCTCGCTTGCCGCGGTCCCGCACCAGGCTGACGCCGGCGCCCAGCGACACGACGCCCATGCCCACGGCGGTCATCACTCCCTGCGATCCGTCGACCACGAAGGGCGCCACGGCGGCGACGGCGAGGTTGAAGAGGAAGAGGAACCACAGGACGGGACGGGAGGAGAGGAGCGACTTCATGGCGGTTTTCCTTCGGTGAGTGGGGATCGTTGCCCTTGCGAGATCAACGATCCCGTCTCCGGCCTGCGCGAAGGAGAGAGCGCACTCCCGAACCGAGGGTGTAGGCAGGTACACCATGACGGGCGAGTCGCTTCTTGCGGGGATCCTACTGCTGGGTTCGTGCGTCCAGTGGCTCACCGGGATGGGCTTCGCACTGGTGGCGGTGTCGGCGGGCCGCCGGTCTCCCTTTACGCCGCCAACGCGGGCTGGACGTACGGGAGTTCGCGGGCCATGGCGCTGGACGCGCCGGCCGGCCGGCCGGGGACTCGCGGGCCGTCCGCCGGAGCCCCGGGCCCGGCTGCTGGTGCTGGGGCCGGCGCCGGCGGGCGGGGTGACGGCGGTGGGGAAGGGCCTGTGGGGGCTGTGAACCGCTCCCCCGACCGCCCTACCGCCGGGCCGTGTCGCCCAGGCCCGGCTGGCCGCCGATCTCCTCCGCCATCACCCTGCCCGCCTCGAACTCCAGGGTGTCGTCGCCGATGCCCTGGTCGGTGTCCAGGCCGTCGAGCTCCTCGAGCGGCTGGTCCAGGCGGACGTGGGCGAGGACCGAGTGGAGGGCGCGGAGCGTCGCGGAGGCCGTGGAGCCCCAGTTGGAGAAGTAGGAGAACTGCCACCACCACAGGGCTTCGGTGGTGCGGCCCGCGCGGTAGTGGACCATGCCGTGACGCAGGTCGGTGATGACGTCGGTGAGGTCGTCGGAGATCCGGGCCGGGACGGGCGCCTTGCGGGGCTCGTACGGGTCGAAGACCTCCGAGTACACGTCCACCGGCTCCAGGAGACGGGCGAGGTTCTCCCGGAGCTCGTCGACGTCCGGCTCGAAGCCCGGGTCGGGCTCGTAGCGCTCGTCGGGGACGATGTCCTCGTGGGCACCGAGGCGGCCGCCGGCCAGGAGGAGCTGGGAGACCTCCAGGAGGAGGAAGGGCACGGCCGAGCCCGGTTCGTCGCCCTTGGCCACCTCCGTGACGGCTACCAGGAAACTCTCGACCTGGTCCGCGATCTGGACCGCGAAGTCGTCCGGGTTCTGGTCGGTCGCGTGCAGCGTGGCGTCAGACATCTAGGAGTCGTCTCCCCTCGAAGGCGCGGCCGAGTGTGACCTCGTCCGCGTATTCCAGGTCGCCACCCACCGGGAGGCCGCTGGCCAGGCGGGTGACCTTCAGGCCCATGGGCTTGATCATGCGGGCGAGATACGTGGCCGTGGCCTCGCCCTCCAGGTTCGGATCGGTGGCCAGGATCAGTTCCGTGACCGTGCCGTCCGCCAGGCGGGCCAGCAGTTCCCTGATACGCAGGTCGTCGGGGCCCACACCCTCGATCGGACTGATCGCTCCGCCCAGGACGTGATAGCGGCCGCGGAACTCGCGGGTCCGCTCGACCGCCACGACGTCCTTCGGCTCCTCGACGACGCAGATGACCGAGACGTCCCGGCGCTGGTCGCGGCAGATGCCGCACAGCTCCTCCTGCGCGACGTTCCCGCAGGTCGCACAGAAGCGGACCTTCGCCTTGACCTCCAGCAGAGCCTGCGCGAGGCGCCGCACGTCGGTCGGTTCCGCCTGGAGGATGTGGAAGGCGATCCGCTGCGCGCTCTTGGGACCGACGCCGGGCAGCCGCCCCAGTTCGTCGATGAGGTCCTGGACCACGCCTTCGTACAACGGACTGCCGTCCTTCCCTGGTTCCTTGCAGTACGTACGGTAGTTGGCCGGGGCCCGTCTGAGAAAGGCCGGAAGGGCCGAGAAGGTCAGAAGGGCAGGCCGGGGATCCCCGTGCCGCCGCCGAGACCCTGGGCCAGCGGGCCGAGCTTCTGCTGCTGGAGGTTCTGCGCGTTCTGGTTGGCGGCCTGTACGGCCGCGACGATCAGGTCGGCGAGGGTCTCGGTGTCGTCCGGGTCCACCGCCGCGGGGTCGATGCTGAGCGCGCGCAGCTCACCGGAGCCGGTCACGGTCGCCTTCACCAGCCCGCCGCCCGCCTGCCCGTCGACCTCCGTGTTCGCCAGTTCCTCCTGGGCACGGGCCAGATCCTGCTGCATCTTCTGGGCCTGCTGAAGCAGCTGCTGCATGTTGGGCTGGCCACCACCGGGAATCACGTTCAGCTCCTGTCTGTCTCTTCCTGTCTGCCACTGAGCCTACGTGCTCCATGAGCCCATCGCCCCGCCACTCTTTCGAGTGAGTCAGGCCGACGGCGTATACCTGATCAAGGCCCACTTCCAGGCGGAAAAGCGACGAAAGCTTCCCCTTCGCCACCCATTGGGGGGTAGGAAGAGTCCGGCACATCAGCATCAGACGTTACGCGGAGTCACTGATTCAGTAGGGAGCGCGGGTGGGTCAGCAGCCGGAGATGCAGCCCGGGGGTCCGCCTCAGGACGGGCGGGGCGAGGGCGCGGCCGGGCTGTGGCCGGGCGGCGATCTGACCGGGCGGGCGTTGCCGCTCGGCGACTGGGGCGAGCCCGCGGAGCGGCTGGACGAGCTGTACCGCTGGGTGGAGCGGGGGGCGCTGCAGACCGCGTCCTGGTATCTCGTGGACCGGGTGTGGAAGCGGCGGGGGGCGCGGGCGCTGCGGGCCGGGGCGGCGGCGGGGGCGACCGTCGGGGCGGCGCTGCCGTTGCTCGATCTCACCGGGGTGGTGGGCGGGGTGGCGCCGTGGGGCTGTCTGGCCCTGCTGGCGTCGGTGGCGTGTGTGGCGGCGGACCGGTTCTTCGGGGTGACGTCCGGGTGGATGAGGGACGTCGCCACGGCGCAGGCGGTGCAGCGGCGGCTGCAGGTGCTGCAGTTCGACTGGGCGTCGGAGAGCGTGCGGGAGATGCTGGGGCCCGCGGAGGGCACCGCGAGTGAGGCCGCCGAGCGGTGTCTCGGGGTGCTGCGGCGGTTCTCGGAGGACGTGATGGAGCTGGTGCGGACGGAGACGGCGGACTGGATGGTGGAGTTCCGCACCGGCTCGGCACCACTGGGCATCCAGGCGGCGGTCGCCCCCGGCGGGCGGGCGGACGGCGGCACGGGCGCGGGTCGTTTCCCCCTGCCTCCGGGATCGAACGCGCGCCCGAACATGCCGCGCCAGCGGCCGCCGGAGCCGCGCTGAGGGCCACCGGAGCCACGGTTGCCGCCCACACGCCGCTCAGAGCGAGCGGTGCATGATGTGCAGGCCGACACAGCCCTTCGCCGGATGCCGGAAGCCTTCCGGCAGTGTGCCCAGCACCTCGAAGCAGGTCAGAGCCACCCGTCGTCAAGAAGGCGCACCGCCCCCAGACCCCCGCTTCGGCTGCGAACGGGCCTCGTCCTCACATGCCGGACGGGCTGGTCTGGCACAGCCGCAGGCCTTCAGGTGACCAGCACGGCAGGTGGCCGTGGGTGCGGACCACGTCCTGGCCGTTGCCCCGGGTGAGGTAGGTCAGGAAGTCGGAGACGAGGGAGTCGGCCGGGGGGCGGCCGTAGGTGTAGGCGTACTCGATCTCGCGGTACGGGTAGTCGCTCGTGCCGTGTTCGATGGCGTCGACGGAGGGCGGGTCGCCGTCGAGGTCGAGCGGATGCAGGCCCTTCGCCCGGTCGGCGAGGTTGAGCTCGCTGTAGCCGATCGCGCCCGGCGTCGCGGCCACCGTGCTCAGCACCTGGTCGGTGGAGTCGAGTTCGCAGCGGACGACCGGGGCCGTCGGGTAGTCCTTGTGCGCGCAGTCGACGGAGGAGTTCTCGATCTCGCCCCGGCCGAGCACCCGCCGCTGGAACACCTGCCGCGTTCCTGAGTTGGCGTCCCGGCTGACCAGGATCACCGGCAGGTCGGGGCCGCCGAGTTCCCGCCAGTTGGTGATCTTCCCCTGGTACAGGCGGCGTACGTCCGCCGTGGAGAGGTCGCGCAGCCGGATGCCGTCGTTGACCACCAGGGCGAAGACGGACACCGCGACCCGGTTCTCGCGCAGCGCCTCCAGGCCTGCCGGCTTGGGGCCGTCGGACAGAGCGACGACCGGCGGGGAGCCCTTCTTCGCGGCGGTGCCCGCCGCGGTCAGTTCGCGGATGCCGGCCGTGGAGCCGTGCGCGTCGACCGTGACGGTGGCGCCCTCGCATTCGCCTTCGTAGGCGCGGGCCACCTCACGGACCACCGGCGCGAACGCGGTCGACCCGGTCACGGTGAGCGTGCCGCCCGCGCAGCCGATCGGGGGCCGGCTGTCGTCGCGGACCACGACGATCGTCGCGAGGGTCACCACGCACACGGTGAGCATGATGGAGATCAGCCGGGCGGCCCGGCTGAACAGGGGCGGCACGTCGTCGGGTGTGGCGCTGCGGTTGGGATGCACCTCGCCCTCGCGCAGCCCGCCGTAGAGCCGGATGCCGCTGCCGACGTGCCCGCCGGAGAGCAGGACCAGCAGTTTGAAGTGCTCGCCGCGGTTGAGCGGGACGCGCGGGATGCGCAGGGTGTCGCCCTCGTAGCCGAAGCCCCGGTCCGCGGTGAAGTGGTCCATGAGGTGGTCGGTGTCGGTCGGCTGGGTGACCGACACCCCGCGGATGGTGCGCTGGTCGAAGACGGCGGTCAGCCCGTGGCGCTCGGGTCCGGTGTAGTCGTCGCGGGCGATGCCCTGCGAGCCGTCGTTCTCGATGCGCAGCAGGACGAACGTGGCGCCCACCATGCCCGCGGCCTCTTCGAACCAGCCGATGCGGCCGTTGACACTGCCCGATCTGCCGTCGTCGCCGATCGGGTTGTCCATCTGCACGCGGTAGCCGATCCGCTTGCGGCGCGGCACTCTGCGCTCGTACCAGACCATGACGCCGGACGCCACGATGCCGACGACGGCCGTCCCGACGGCGACGACGTTCTCCGCGCTCAGCCACTCCACTGTGGGTGCCCCCGCAACTCCCGACAGTCGGTCCTCGGTTCACCGTACGGCTGTCCGAAGACGGATCCGGGAGTGGTCGGCGGACGTTCGCCGGACGTTCACCGGCGGCTGTACGTCAGCTTCTCCCCGGTGCCGGAGTTGACCCGTTCCAGCCTGCCGTCGGACAGCAGGGTGATCTCGGTGGCGGCGCCGGGGGTGCAGGAGGAGCGGGGTTTGCCGGTGGTGACGGTGGAGGGTCCGATCCGCAACGGCCCCCCGGATGACGGCTTTCGGGCCAGGTCGGCGGTGAACTCGCAGTGGTAGCCGTCCCCGTCGGCGACCAGTGCGAGCACCGCGTCGCCCACCGCGCCCTGCCTGATGGTCAGTTCACGGGTGTTCTCGCCGGTCGCGTTGTCGATCGTGGCGGTCCAGGTGCCGAGGTAGGCGGCGGGGATCGCGCCTCCGGTGGCGGAGGGGGACGCGGAGGAGGAGGCCGACGGGGACGGGGAGCTGTCGGACGCCGAGGGACTGGGGTGGGGGTCCGTCTTCGTCGCCGTGGTCCCGGTGTCCTCGTCGCCGTTCATGAACGCGTACACCGAGCCGCCGGCGGCGAGCGCGACGACCAGTGCGACCGCGAGCAGCAGGATCGTCGCGCGGCGGCTGCGGCCGCGCGGCTCCTCGGGATCGTCGTACGAGGAGGCGCCGGACGGAGAGGGGGCGTACGCGGAGGGGTCGTACAGGGGTGGGGGCGCGACCGGCGGCGGATGGCCGCCCTGTGCCGGGGTGCCGTACGCCGGAGCGCTCCCGGTGTCCTCCGCCGCGTACGGGTTGTAGGGCGCCGCGGGCCAGGCACCCTGCGGGTGCGGCTGGGTGTGGCCGTACGCCGGATGCGGTACGGCGGCGGGTGCGACCATCGTCCGCGGCACGTCCTCGCCACCACTCCACCGCCCGCTGTGCTCGGGCGACGGCGACGGCAGCGACGGAGAAGGGGCCGGCGCCCCCGCCGGGTCCTCCACCTCCAGCAGCCGCACCGCGTGCCGCCCCAGCTGGGCCACCAGCGCGCCCGGCAGCCAGGGCTCACGGGAGTGGCCGTCGGAGACGGTGTCCCCGGCGCCGGTCCGCTCCAGGATCCAGGCCAGCGTCGGCCGGGCGGTGGGGTCCTTGCGCAGACAGGCGCGGACCAGGTCGGCGATGCCCTCGGGGACCCCCTCGAGGTCGGGTTCCTCCTCGGCGATGCGGAACATCACGGCGTGCGCTCCGCTCTCGGTGCCGCCGAAGGGCAGGGCGCCGGTGGCGGCGAAGGCGAGCACGGAGCCGAGGCAGAAGACGTCGCTGGCGGGGGTGATCGGTTCGCCGCGCACCTGCTCGGGTGCCATGAATCCGGGTGAGCCGATCACGGCGCCGGCCCGGGTGAGGCCGCCCTCGGTCTGTCCGGTCACCGTCTCCAGTGCCCGGGCCACCCCGAAGTCGATGACCCGGGGCCCCTCGATGGTGACCATGACGTTGGACGGCTTGAGGTCGCGGTGGACGATCCCGGCCGCGTGGATGTTGGTGAGCGCGTGCGCGAGCCCGGCGGCGAGGATGCGCACGGACCGCTCGGGCAGCGGACCGTGGTCGTGGCCGACGACCTGCTGGAGGCTCGGCCCCGCGACGTAGCCGGTGGCGACCCAGGGCACGGCGGCCTCGGTGTCGGCGTCGAGGACGGGCGCGGTCCAGAACCCGCCGACCCGCTGGGCGTTGCGCACCTCCTGCCGGAACCGGGCCCGGAACTCCTCGCGGGCGGCCAGTTCCGGCCGCACCAGCTTCACGGCGACGGTCCGCCCCCGGTCCGAACGGGCGAGGTAGACCTGCCCCATCCCGCCCGCTCCCAGCCGCGCGAGCAGCCGGTAGCCGCCGATGCGCTGCGGGTCCTCCGGTCCCAGCTTCTCCATGGCAGCGCCGCCTTTCCCTCACATGTGTGATCGAGACATGTGCGTGCCGAGAATAAACCGGCGGTTCGGGGAGTCGCGTGGCGCGATGTCTACGGTTCCGTAACAGGCGGTTCCGCGAGAGGCGGTTCCGTGACGGGCGGCGGCTCCAGCGCGTCGAGCACCTCGGACAGGCGTTCCAGCACCTGTACGGCCCGGGCGAGCTCCGTCTCCCCGTACGCCGCCGCCAGCAGGTCGGCGAAGGAGGCGTGCCCAGGGGCGATCCGGGCGATGGCGGCCCTCCCCTCCTCGGTGGGCGTCAGCAGCTTGGCGCGCCGGTGCGCGGGGTTGGGCCGGTATTCGGCCAGCCCGTCCCGCACCAGCAGATCGGCGATCCGCTGCACGCTCTGCCGTGTGATGCCCATCACCCGGGCGATCCCGGACACCGGCAGCGGCTCTCCCAGTACGGCCCCCAGCACCTGCCACCAGGCGGCGGTGATCCCGGCGGGCCGGGCCAGTTCCTCGGCGACGGACAGGAACCGGCCGTTCAGCCGGAACACGCCGAGGGCGGCTCGGCTGAGCAGTTCCTGACGCTCCCGGCTCACCGGCCGGCCGTCGCCTTCTCCAGTACGGCGTACGCCTCGGCGTCGGAGTCGTGGAACAGCCGGTACCAGGCGTCCAGCACCTCGCCCTCGTACACCCCGAGGAGGCGCAGGATCTCCCGGGCGAAGGCGACGGGTTCGGTGGGCCCGGCGGTGACCAGCCCGCGGTCCGTCACCGCGTCCGCCTCGACGTACCGCCGCCCGCCGCCGTAGCCCGTGGCGGCCAGGTAGGAGGAGACCGCGCTGGTGTGGTCCCGGTCGTCGAGCAGGCCCTCGCGGGCGAGGCCGGCGGTGGCGCCGCAGATCGCGGCGACGGGCACCCCTGCGGCGAGGAACTCGCGCGCCTTGCGGGCGAAGGGGGCGAGGTCGTCCGAGGTGTCCCAGAGGTCCGCGCCCGGCAGGATCAGCAGACTGCTGTCCTCGGGGTGTACGGCGTCCAGCGCGAGGTCGGGGACGACGCGCAGCGCGCCGATGCTGGTCACCGGCCGTGCGGCGGACGCGCCGGCCGTCCGGATCTCGTATCCGCCCCGCGCGAGGTACGCCGTGGCGAATCCCGGTTCCCAGTCGGCGAGCGTGTCGTACACGGCGAGATGTACGGGTTTGCGGCTCGTGGCGTTCATGACTCCTCCTCGACCAGGCGGACTGTCATGACAGCAGCCTGTCATTTAGACAGCATTCTGTCAATCGGCGGACGGCTCCGCATTCTCCCCACTCCCGACAACCTGTCGCGAATTCCCCCCGTCCACGGCACAGGACGCCGATATCGCTCCGGCGTCGCGGACTCCTACGCTCACCTGCATGACCCCTCAGACCGACCCCCTGACCGGCGCCGCCGTGAAGGCCATGGACCGCGCCCACGTCTTCCACTCCTGGTCCGCGCAGGAGCTCATCGACCCGCTCGCCGTGGCCGGCGCGGAGGGGTCGTACTTCTGGGACCACGACGGCAGGCGGTTCCTCGACCTCACCAGCGGACTCGTCTACGCCAACATCGGCTACCAGCACCCGAAGGTCGTCGCCGCGATCCAGGAGCAGGCCGCGCGGCTGACCACCTTCGCGCCCGCCTTCGCGATCGAGGCCCGCTCGGAGGCCGCCCGGCTGATCGCCGAGCGCACCCCCGGCGACCTGGACAAGATCTTCTTCACCAACGGCGGAGCGGACGCCGTCGAGCACGCGGTGCGGATGGCCCGGCTGCACACGGGCCGGCCCAAGGTCCTCGCCGCCTACCGCTCCTACCACGGCGGCACCCAGCAGGCGATCAACATCACCGGCGACCCGCGCCGCTGGGCCTCCGACAGCGCCTCCGCCGGAGTGGTGCACTTCTGGGCCCCGTTCCTCTACCGCTCCCGCTTCTACGCCGAGACCGAGGAGCAGGAGTGCGCCCGGGCGCTCGAACACCTGGAGACGACGATCGCCTTCGAGGGACCGGCGACGATCGCCGCGATCATCCTCGAGACCGTCCCGGGCACCGCCGGGATCATGGTCCCGCCGCCGGGCTATCTCGCCGGTGTCCGGGAGATCTGCGACAAGTACGGGATCGTGTTCGTCCTGGACGAGGTGATGGCCGGATTCGGACGCACCGGTGAGTGGTTCGCTGCCGACCTGTACGGCGTCACACCCGACCTGATGACCTTCGCCAAGGGCGTGAACAGCGGTTACGTGCCGCTGGGCGGGGTCGCCGTCTCCGGTGCGATCGCCGACACCTTCGGGACCCGGCCCTACCCCGGCGGGCTCACGTACTCCGGGCACCCGCTCGCCTGCGCCGCCGCCGTCGCGACGATCGAGGTCATGGCGGAGGAGGGCGTCGTCGACAACGCGCGGAACCTGGGCGCGAGTCTGGTCGGGCCGGGGCTGCGGGCGCTGGCCGAGGCGCATCCGAGCGTCGGCGAGGTCCGGGGTGTCGGCATGTTCTGGGCCCTGGAACTGGTGAAGAACCGCGAGACCCGCGAGCCGCTCGTCCCGTACAACGCGGCCGGCGAGGCGAACGCGCCCATGGCCGCCTTCGGCGCGGCCGCGAAGAAGGCCGGGGTGTGGCCGTTCGTGAACATGAACCGCACCCACTTCGTGCCGCCCCTCAACGTCTCCGAGGCCGAGGTGAAGGAGGGCCTCGCGGCCCTGGACGCGGCGCTGTCGGTGGCCGACGAGTACACGGACTGACGGCCGACGGGGCCACGGACGGGGGCGGAATTCCGTCAGGGACGGGGCAGGGCGGGCACGCTACGCGTGTAGGGCCTTGAAATCCTCGAACGCGTAAGGTGGCGTGCTCGTACATAACGTCGAGCACGCCATCTCCACGTCCACGCCCCGAGGGAGACGCCCCGAACATGCCCGACAGCAGCGGCAACGGCGCCGTGACGCGCAGCACCCTGCGACAGCAGATCGCCGGAGCGCTCCGCGACGAGGTGCTGGCGGGGCGGCTGCAGGCCGGGCAGGAGTTCACGGTCAAGGAGATCGCCGAACAGTACGGCGTCTCCGCGACCCCGGTCCGCGAGGCGCTCGTCGACCTCTCGGCGCAGGGACTCCTCGAGGCCGACCAGCACCGGGGCTTCCGCGTCCACGAGTACTCCGTCGAGGACTACCGGGGGATGATCGAGGCGCGGGCCCTGATCATCGAGGGCATGTTCCTGCGGATCGCCGAAGGCCGGCAGAACTACCGGGACCCGGACGATCCCCGGCTCGCCGCCGCCATCAGAGGGGTGCGGCGGCGCGGCGAGGAGGCCGGGCGGGCCGCGGCGGCCGGCGATCTCACCGTGCTCATCGGCTACGACCTGCGGTTCTGGCGGGAGTTGAGCGCCTGCTTCGGCAACCCCTACCTCGCCGACTTCCTGCACCGGCTACGCGTGCAGACCTGGGTGTGCACGGTCCAGCACCTGCGCCACCTCACCGACCTGCGCGGCCATCTGTGGTCCGGCCACTCCGAACTGGCCGACGCCCTCTACCACCGCGACAACGCCGCCGCCCACACGATGCTCACCGCGTACAACGCCGACTCCCTCGCGCTCATCGAGCGGCTGGCGGCGGGATGAGCACGGAGGCGGCGTCGGAGGCGGCGGGGAAGACGGCGGGGAAGGCGGCAGCGGACCCGGACGTCGTCGAGTTGTCCGTCGTCGTGCCCGCCCGGGACGAGGAGCGGAGACTCGGGCCCACGCTCGACGCCCTGGCCGGCCGTCTCACCGAGCGGGGCGGCGCATGGGAGATCGTCGTCGCCGACGACGGTTCCACCGACGGCACCGGTGACCTGGTCACCGCCCGCCGCGACCCGCGCATACGGCTCGTCACCGGCCCCGGCCCGCGCGGCAAGGGCCACGCCCTGCGCCTCGGGGTCGCCGCCACCCGCGGCCGCCTCGTCCTCGTCACGGACGCCGATCTCGCCGCCCCCGTCGAGGAGTTGGAGCACCTGGAGAAGGCGCTCACGGACGGGAACGCGGCGGCGGTCGGCTCCCGGGCGGCCCCCGGCGCGACCCTGGGCGACCGCCAGCACCGCGTCCGCGAACTCCTCGGCAAGACCGGCAACCTCCTCATACGCGCCTGCGCGGTCCGCGGGATACACGACACCCAGTGCGGCTTCAAGCTCTTCGACGGCGACAAGGCACGCACCGCGTTCGCCGCCTCCCGCCTCGACGGCTGGGCCATCGACGTGGAGGTGCTGCGGCACTTCCAGCGGGCCGACTGGCCGGTCGCCGAGGTGCCCGTGCACTGGTCGCACCGCCCCGGCTCGAAGGTCCGCCCGCCGGACTACGCCCGCTTCCTGCGCGACCTGGCCCGGCTGCGCCTGCCCGGCCTCCTGACCGCCCTTCTCTTCCTCACCCTCTCCGTCGTCCTCTACTCCGGCCGTTTCCTCGACCCGGCCCACCGCTACCTCACCGACTCCCTCCAGGACCAGAACCAGTGGGAGTGGTTCTTCGCGGCGACCGCGGACAACGTCGCCCACCTGCGCAATCCCCTCTTCTCCGACCTCCAGGGCTTCCCCGGCGGCGTGAACCTGATGGCCAACACGGCCATGCTGGGCCTGTCCGTCCCGCTGACCCCGCTCACCCTGCTGCTCGGCCCGGCGGCCGTCCTCAGCCTGGTGATGACGCTGGGCCTGGCGGCCACGGCCGGCGCCTGGTACCGCCTGATCGTGAAACGGCTGACCCCGCACCGCCCGGCCGCCGTCGTCGGCGCCGCGCTCGCCGCCTTCGCGCCCCCGATGGTCAGCCACGCCAACGCCCACCCCAACTTCGTGGTCCTCTTCATGATCCCGCTGATCATCGACCGCGCCCTGCGGCTGTGCGAGGGCACCCGGGTGGGCCGGGACGCGGTGATCCTGGGCCTGATGGCGGCCTACCAGTTCTTCCTGGGCGAGGAGCCCCTCCTCCTGGCCGCGCTCGGCATGCTGCTCTTCGCGCTCGCCCACGCGGCCGTACGCCCGAAGCCGGCACGGGACGCCGTACGCCCCCTGCTGCGCGGCCTCGCGATCGCCGCCGCAGTCTGTCTCCCGCTCGTCGTCTACCCCCTGGCCTGGCAGTTCTCCGGACCGCAGAGCTACGACGGCATCGACCACGGCACGGCCCCCGGCACCGCCAACTCCCTTCGCGCCCTGCTGACGTTCGCCGAGCGCTCGCTGATCGCGGGCGACGCCCGGGCCACCGCGGCCCTCTCCCTCAACCCCACCGAGCAGAACGCCTTCTACGGCTGGCCGCTGGCGCTGCTCGCCCTGGCGATCACGGTCCTGCTGTGGCGACGGCGACCGGTGGTTCGGGCACTGGCGGCGACGGTGGCCGCCGCGGCACTCCTGTCGATGGGCCCGCACCTCGGCGGCGTCCCCGGCCCCTGGGCCCTCCTGGACGGCCTCCCTCTCTTCGAGTCGGTGATCGAGAGCAGGGTGGCGATGATCTGCGCCCCAGCGCTGGGCATGCTGCTGGCCCTGGCCGTCGCCGAACTGGCCGCGGCCCCGCGCCGGGCCGTCCGGTACACCGGCCTGGCCGCCGTGTCCCTCGCTCTGCTCCCCCTCGTCCCCGCTCCCCTGAAGTCCGAGCCGCGCCCCGCGACCGCCGCCTTCTTCACGGACGGGACCTGGAAGTCGTATGTGAGGGGCGGCGAGACGCTCGTCCCGGTGCCGCTCGCCGAACCCGAGGACGCGCAGGCGCTGCACTGGCAGACGGCCGCCGGGCTCGGTTTCCGGATGCCCGGCGGCTACTTCAACGGCCCCTACGGCGACGGCGACCGCACCGGCGTGTACGGCGTGCCGCTCCGCTTCACCGCGAGTCTGCTGCACGACGCCCGGTATACAGGGTTCGTCCCGGTGGTCGACGCGGCCGCGCGTGAGGCGTTCGCCGAGGACATGGCGTACTGGCATGCGGGCGCCCTGGTCCTGCCCCCGCAGGCGCACGCGGGCGTGCTGCGTGAGACCGTGGACAAACTGGTGGGCCGACCCGGTAGGCGGGTGGACGGTGTGTGGGTATGGGACCTGCACGAGTAACGACTGGAGGAGCTCTCTTTGGCCTGTGACCTGTGGCTGGTACCGCTCGTCGACGTGTTGTGCCACACCCCCGACAACCCGTTCGCCGACGAACTCGCGCAGTACAACAAGGTGCTGGCGGAGGCGGGGCTGCCGCCGGTGCCGGTCTACCAGTACATGCCGGGCCTCTCCGGCGAGGTCGCCCCGGTGGCCGGCTTCGACTACGACGCGCTGCACTTCCTGCGCCGCGCGTATCTGTTGCAGGTCTGTCAGCTCCCGGTGACCCCGGTGGACGCGCTGGGCGGCGACTACGAGCAGCTCCTGGAGATGTTCGAGGCGACGGCCCAGCAGTCGCACCTGGTCTGGCACTACGACCACGCGGGCGCCTACGTCCCCGTCGACTTCCCGCGGCCCCTCGCGAACGACGACCTCCTCGCCGGCGGCGGCCCGCTCGGCTCCTCCCAGTCCCTGCTGAGGGAGCTGGAGTTCGTCGCCCCGTCGATCGGCATCGACCCCGCGAACCCGCCGGCCGCGCCCCAGGCCCCGTCCGCTCCCACGGAGTTGGAGGAACCGGCGGTCGCCGCGCCGTACGATCCCAGCCCCTTCGCCCGCGAACGGCACGTCTGGCTGGGCCTGCACGCGGCGGCGACCCGGAGTCTGGCCCAGGGGTCGATGATCGTCTTCAGCTGAGGATCACCTGCCGAGCTTGGCCAGGCCCTTCTGGACGTCCTCCCGGTTCATGACCGGGATGTAGGAGATGTCGGCGCCCAGCTCCAGGAAGAACGGCTCACTGATCACCGGCATGTCGGAGGGGTCCGCCAGGTCGAAGAACAGGAAGGCTGTGCGTCGGCCGCCCTCGGCGGTGAAGTAGGCCGCCTCGGGCTTGATCTGCGCCATGGACTCCTCGATCAGCTTCCCGAGGGTTCCGTTCCGGATGAGCTCGTTGGCCCGCTCCGTGTCCATGGACGCCTTCAGCATCATGCGCATCGCGGTCACCTTCTTCTGGTCGGCGTGCGCTGATTGTTGTTTTCAGGATATGCCCGGACAAAGAGGGGCGCCCCCGGTCGGGGGCGCCCCTGCTTGTCAGGACAAGCTCAGCGGGTTCAGCAGGTCAGTAGGTGAGGTAGCAGCTCTTGACCGCGCCGTACAGCGGGTCGACGCCGAAGGCCGCCGCCGCGCAGGTGGTGCCGCCGCT
Organism: Streptomyces sp. NPDC002588; assembly: GCF_040295925.1. Lineage (NCBI taxonomy): Bacteria > Bacillati > Actinomycetota > Actinomycetes > Kitasatosporales > Streptomycetaceae > Streptomyces > Streptomyces sp. NPDC002588. Next base: position 145,207 of record NZ_JBEOWF010000020.1, on the reverse strand, counting down.
CAGCGTCTTGTAGACGAAGCGGCCCCGTGCCCCGTAGGCGACGGTGCGCTGTCCGGTGAAGGCGCACGTGCCGCCCTGCGTGGCGCAGGCGGTGGCCTTGTAGCCGGCCGGGGCGCCGCCGGCGGTGTAGCAGGACTTCGACTGTCCGTCGACGGGGTCGCCGCCGAAGGCCGCGCTGGTGCAGGTGGTGTTGCCGGCGGCGACGACGGTCTTGAACGCGCCGTAGGCGCCGTACATCACGGGCTGTCCCGGGAGGGCCGCGCAGGTGCCGTTCTCGGCGGCGCACTTCGTCCAGCCGCCGGCCGGGGCACCGGCGGGGGCGAGGTAGCAGGACTTGGCGACGTTGAGCACCGGGTCACCGCCGAAGCGGGCGGCATTGCACGCGACGGAGCCCTTGGTGACCAGGTGGTTGAAGTTGCCGTTGGAACCGAACACCACGTCCCGGTTGTAGCCGGGAACCGAGCAGGTGCCGCCCTCGCTCGCGCACTTGGTGTACGCGTACGGGCCGCCCGCGATGGCGATGTAGCAGGTCTTGATGGTGTTGCTCGCCGGGTCGCCGCCGAAGGAGGCGCTGGTGCAGGGGGTGCTGCCGGTCGCCGTCTTGTACGCGTACGTCCCGGAGCCGAAGGCGACGAGGCGGGTGCCGCTGAAGGAGCAGGTGGCCCCCTCGCTCGCGCACCGGGTGTAGCCCGCGGGCAGGGGGCTGCTGGTGCCGATCGCGTACTTCACCAGGGAGGCCGCGGCCTTCATGCCGGCCTCGTTGGGGTGGTACGTGGCGCGTCCGGAGGCCGGCTTGTACTTCTCCACCCACGGGGTGGACGCACACGCGTCGTGGCCGTGGCTGACGGTGGCGAGGTCGACCAGCGTCGCCCCGGTGACGGTCGCCGCGGCGGAGGTGGCGGCCGCCAGGCGGCTGGCGACGCCGCGCTCGAACGCCAACTGGGCGGCGGTGAGCGGCACACCGGTGCAGGCGCTGGAGTCGGGCAGGACGGTGCTGTAGTTCACCAGGAAGACGCGCGCCTGCGGGGAGATGCGGTGGACGGCCTTCACGACGTTCTGGATCCGCCCGCTCACCGCGGCGAGGCTCGTGTTGATCGCGGCCTGGTCCACGGTGCCGCAGTTCGTCCCGCCGCTGTTCTGGCAGGAGTACGTGGTGACGCTGCCCAGGTAGTTGACGTCGTTGCCGCCGATGGTGACCGTGACCAGGCGGGTCGTGCTCTTCACGGCGCTGATCTGCGCCGGCTGCCCGGCCTGGCTGGTGGTCAGGATGTTCGCCGTCGTGGCGCCGCTGCACGTGACGTCCGTCAGCTTCGCGCCCGTCTCACGGGCCACGACGCTGGCGTAGTTGTTGTCCGACCGCACGCACGCGGCGGCCACGCTGCCGGACTTCAGCGGCGGAATGCTCGGACCCGCGGCGAACGAGCTGCCCATCGCGACGTACTCGAGGCCGGACGCCGAGGCCGCGAGCGAGGTGGACGCGGTGGAGAGGGACCCCGTGGCCTCCGACCCGGCCCCCGCCCCTGCCCCCGCCGTGGCCTTCGCCGTGCCCTTGGCATCGACGGGCGTGGGGTCCGCACCGGAGTTCGCACACCCGGTGGCCAATCCCAGGGACAGGACGAGAGTGAGCACTCCCGTCCGCCAACGGTAGCGCTGTCTCATGTTCGCCATGCGTGGTTCCTCCGTGGTGCACTGTCGACACTTCATCCCGTGAACGCGTGGGCTGCCCTATAGAACGCAAGAGCTACCTGCGCGGTTTCAGCGTTTACCCGACAATGTGTCGACAATAATCTGACAACAGCCGGCCTCTTCACCCGCGGGCCGGCCCCGCCCGGGTGGCGTGGTGCGCACGCGGACGCCGCGTCCGAATGGCCGACCGCACCGGACCTACGACAGGCGCGGGCCTGCGGTGGCACTTACCTTCGCCAGAGGGCGACAGCTCAGGCGATTCGGACAGCGGCGCAAGGGCCGTTAAGGAGACGGGACATGGCAGAGGGACAACCGGGGGCTCGTAGCGCGAGACGAAGACTGAGCCGCACCGCAGGGATCTGTGCGCTCGTCGCGGGATGTGCTCTCACGAGCTGCCCGCCTCCCGCCGCGGCGAGTCCGCGACCGGACCGGCCGCAGCTGTGCGCCACCGAGCCCGCTCCCCCGACCGGCAGCGCGACCACCCCGCCGCCGATCACCTCGGGCAGCGACGTGTGGAGCTTCGTCTCCGAGCCCGGCCTTCACCCCCAGCGGGTGAAGGTGACCGCGCATCAGCCCGGGACGGCCCGGGGCAGGATCTTCGTCGGCCCCTATGCCGTCGGCGCCGCGGTTGTCGGGCAGACGGGGGCACTGATTTCCGAGGACTCCGGCGATCCGGTCTGGTTCCGCCCCCTGCCCTCCCCCGACCTCCAGAACGCGGACTTCAAGGTCCAGACGTATCACGATCCCAGGACCGGAAAGACACAGCCGGTACTGACCTGGTGGCAGGGATCCATCGCCATTCCGCCCACGTACACGAACCTGCCGGGCGGCGCCCCCGAACCGGGCGGGTGCTACTACATCTATGACAATCAGTACCGCCTGGTCACCACGGTCTCCGCACATCACGGCTTCAACGCGGACGAGCACGAGTTCCTCCTGACCCGCAGGGGGACCGCGCTGTTCATCGCGACGAAGGCGGTCCCCATGGATCTCCGCCCGTACGGGGGTCCGGCGAACGGGTCCGTCCTGGACAGCGAGATCCAGGAGGTCGACCTGAAAACAGGGAAGCTGGTCTTCTCCTGGGACCTGCTGGACCACCTGGACCCCGCCGATTCCAAGGTGCCGGCCTCCGATGCGACGACCTCGGGCGGGGTCTGGGACGCCTACCACCTGAACTCGATCGACGAGGGCCCCGGAGGGGAGCTGTTGATCTCGGTCCGGAACTTCTGGGCGGTCTACGACATCTCCAGGAAGACCGGAATCCAGTGGCAACTCGGAGGCAGGAAGAGCGACTTCACCCTCGGGCCCGACGCGGACTTCTACTGGCAGCACGACGCGCGGTTCCGGCCGGGAAACCGGATCAGCATGTTCGACGACGGCTGCTGCAACCAGCCGGACGGCTCACCGGAACAGGAGTCCCACGGCCTGATCCTGGACCTGGACTTCGACGGCCACCGCGCGACCGCCGCGCGGACCTACTACCACCGGCCGCCGCTGTTCTCCGCTTCCCAGGGGAACACCCAGGCCCTTCCCAACGGCAACGAGTTCATCGGATGGGGCCAGAGCTCGTACTACTCGGAATACGCGGCGGCGGGAAACACCGAGGGCGACGGCTCGCGGAACCTGCTCTACGACGCCCAGCTGCCGGGCTCGAACATCTCGTACCGGGCCTTCCGGAACACGTGGGTCGGCAAGCCCTACTATCCGCCGAGCGCGGCGGTACGGGCCGAGAACGGGAACAGCGTCGTCCACGCCTCCTGGAACGGTTCCACGCAGACCACAGCGTGGCGGGTGCTCGCGGGACCGGACCCCCACTCCCTGTCGGTGGTGGTACGACACGCCGAACGGACCGGGTTCGAGACGGCGGTCCCGACGGCCGATCCGGGACCGTACTTCCAGGTCCAGGCGTTGGATGCCAAGGGGCACGTCGTCAGGTCATCCGCCGTCGTGACCCTGACCCGGTGAGCGGGAACGGACATGGCGAACCACATCGAGGGCAGGACGCTGCGGCGCGGTGAGTACCGCTACGAGAGCCTGCGCCGCGAAGCCTGCTGGCACTCGGGGGTCCCCGACCGCCACCCCGAGGTGATCGTGCTCGCGAACAACGAGGACGACGTCGTCGGAGCGGTGAAGCTGGCCAGGGAAGAAGGCCTGCGGATCGCGGTGCGTTCCGGCGGCCACAGCTGGTCCGGGTCGCACCTGCGCGACGGCACACTGCTGATCGACCTCTCCAACCTGCGTGAGGTGGCCGTCGACAAGGAGGCGATGACCGGCACCGCCCAGCCCGGTATCAAAGGGTCGGAGCTCAACTCCATGCTGGCGGAGAAGGACCTGTTCTTCCCCACGGGGCACTGCACGGGCGTCTCCATCGGCGGTTATCTGCTGCAGGGCGGATTCGCCTGGGCCGGACGGGACTACGGACCGGCCTGCATGTCGGTCACCGGCATCGACGCGGTCACCGCGGACGGCGAGCGCGTCCACGCCGACGAAACCCGCAACGCCGACCTGCTCTGGGCCGCCCGGGGCTCGGGACCCGGCTTCTTCGCCGTCGTCACCCGGTTCCACGTCAGGCTCTACCCGCGCAGGCGGATCACGATGAACAGCGGCTACTTCTGGCCCGCCTCGGCCGCGCGGGACGTCTACGGCTTCGTCCACGAGATCGGCCGCCGGACGCCCGCGGAGATCAATCTCATGTGCAACCGCGACCCGATGACGAACGACGAACCACTCATCTCCCTCAACGCCACCGCCTTCACCGACACCGAGGAGGAGGCCAGGGAGCAGTTGTCGGTCTTCGAGTCCTGCCCCGCACGCTCTCAGGTGCTCACCACACGGCTCCATGAGGTGACGGACACCGGCACCCTGAGCCGACTCGGCACCGATCCGCACTACGACGAGACCAAGCGCTATCTGGCCGACAACATGTGGACCCACGCCTCCTTCGACGACCTCTGGCCCAACTTCGAGGCCATGCTGAAGAACTGGCCCCCCGCCCCCTCGCACATGGTGTTGTACAACTGGGGCGGTTACGAGGGGCAGCCCGAACGCCCGCCGATGGCCTTCTCGGTGGAGGACGAGCTGTACTACGGGCTGTACGCGGCCTGGTCCGATCCGGCCGACAACCAGAAGTACACGGACTGGGTGACCGACCACATGCGCGCCTGGGAGCCGTACGCCACCGGCATCCAGCTGGCCGACGAGAACCTGGTCAACCGTCCCTTCCGCTTCGTGAGCGACGAGAACCTCCGACGCCTCGACGACCTCCGCGCCACCTGGGACCCCGATGGTCTCTTCGTCTCCTGGCTCGGCCGGCCTTAGCGCCGCCTGGGGACGGTTCAGTAGCCCAGCTTCCAGTGCTGGTATCCACCGCCGTTGCAGGTGAGCAGGTAGGCGGATCCGGCGTAATTGCTGTCCAGGCATTGGGTGCTGTACAGGACGTTCAGGAGCTGAACATTGTCCCAGCCCGACCCGACACCGTAGAAGAGTTGACTCCTGTCTTCTCCGCAGGGGGCGGTTTCAAGCTCGCCGTAAAAGTTCTGCGTCAGACACAGCCAGGTCGCCTGATTCTGAATCTCGACCACGTCATATTGATTGACGTACTGGAAGACCATGCGCCAGGTCTGATAGGCGTTTCCCTGCTGGCAAGGAAGCGTGTACACATCACCGGCGGCATTGCTGTCCAGGCAGCGCCCGGTTTCCCAGTTGCGCAGAAAATTCGGGTCGACGTATGCGGACGCGGGACTCGCACTCAGGAACGTCAGTCCCAAAGAAAGCCCAAAAGCGAGAATCCCCGCCCATCCACGGCGCACGAAACGCATGCAGTTCATGGCAACTTCTCTCCCCACGATGGACAGATGAGGGCCCGCCAGCAAGCCGACGGCCCCTCATACAGGATCGAGGCTAGTAGCCCAGCCTCCACTGCTGGTAGCCACCGCCGTTGCAGCCAAGGAAGTAAGCGGATCCGGCGGCATTGCTGTCCACGCAAGTTTTGCTCAAATCGTTCCTGAGCGTGAGATAGGTCCAGGACCCCTCAGCATAGAAGGTCTGGTTGGCGGACTTCGGCCAGGTGTCCTCGCACCAGTAGGTGATGAGCCGTCCGTCGTACGAGTTGTATTGCAGGCACTTTCCGGTCGCTTTGTTCTTCACCTGGACCAGGTCGGAGGAAGTGTGCCCGAGGTAGATCGGCTCCCAGGTCTGGTAGTCGTTTCCCTGCTGACAGGGAAGCGTGTACACGTCTCCGTCGGCGTTGCTGTCCAGGCAGCGCCCGGTTGCCCAGTTGCGCAGGAAGTTCGACCCGACGTATGCGGACGCGGGACTCGCGGTGATGAACGCCAATCCCAAAGACAGCCCGACAGCGAGAGCCGCCGCCCATCCACGGCGCGCGAAACGCCTCACCATGGATCTCACCGTGTAATTCATGTCAATTTCCTTCCGCTGGCAGCCGCTTCGCAGTAACCGCGATGGACACGGTGATGCTATGCAGTTCCCGTACTGAGCGCTGTCGTCTGAGTGCGGTCAGTTATCGGAATATTGCGCAGTCCGGAGCGCAGGCGCGGGCCGGCTGCGCAGCCACGAGCGGCGCGAGCCGCAGCGCCTCGGCGGCACCGAGGGTGAGCCGAGGGTGCGTACGCCCCAGCGGGCCGAGGAGCTTGGCGGCGAGCGCGGTGCGCTCGCTCACCGGCACCGGTTCAGGCTCCGCGTCAGATGCGGTGCATCGCAAGGCGGAGGGGCATCCGCATACTGGACGTATGCGGATGTTCCGACAACACGGCGAGGTGCCGTAGCTGTCGTCGCGCGCCCGCCGGGGATTACGGGACAGCCCTTAGGGCGTGTGACGGTTCAGTAGCCCAGCCTCCACTGCTGGTAGCCACCGTCGTTGCAGTCGAGCAGATAGGCGGATCCAGAGGCATTGCTGTCTACGCAATTGCCGCCGAACCAGTTCTTGAGCTGGATCTTGGTCCAGCTCGACCCGATGGCGTCGAATCGCTGGTTCCAGCTGACACCAACGCTGACGTCGTCACACGGGTAGGTTTCGAGTGATCCGTCAAGTGGGTTCCTGTACAGGCACCATCCAGTCGCTTTGTTCTTCACCTGGACCACGTCGTTGGAGGTGTGCAGAACGTAGATCGGCTCCCAGGTCTGGAAGTCGTTTCCCTGCTGGCAGGGGAGCGTATACACCTCGCCCTTACTGTTGCTGTCCAGGCAGAGCCCGGTTGCCCAGTTGCGCAGGAAGTTCGATCCGACGTACGCCGACGCGGGGCTCGCGCCGATGAACGACAATCCCAAAGACAGCCCGACGGCGAGAGCCGCCGCCCATCCGCGGCGCGCGAAACGCACCGGACTCACCGTGCTCATCATGTCGACTTCCTTCCACTGGCAGCCGTGGTCGGAAGTGATGCTATGCAGCTCCTGTCACTCAGCGCTGCTGTCCAAGTGCGGACAGTTGTCGGGAAATTGCGCTGTCAGCCCTGGAACACCGGCGTGCCGGCCTGGGTGAGCTTCCAGTTGGTGACCGCGAAGTCGGCCGGGTTCAGCGTGCCCTTGGCCACGACGTAGTCGATCATCAGCTGGCGGATCTCGTTGGTCGAGCTGTACGCGATGTCCGCGGCGGCGATGTGCGGGTAGCCGCTGCCGCCGTTCGCGCGGTAGTTGTTCACGGCGACGACGAAGACCTGGTCGTCGGTGACCGCCGTGCCGCCGTAGGTGAGGTTCTTGATCCTGGAGCCCTCGGCCTGCGCGATGTCGATCTCGTAGTCGACGCCCGCCGCCGTGTCGTACATGTAGTCCCAGAAGCTGTTGGCGTTGGTGAGGGTGGCCGTGTCCACGGCCGTCCCGGCGGGCACCTGGTGGTAGTACTTCGCCGCGTACTCCAGGTAGTCCTTCAGCTGGGCACCCGTCAGCTTCTTGCCGTAGAGGGTGTTGTCGTAGATGTAGAGGCCGGCGATGTCCTTGATGGTGACGTTGCCCGCCGGGATGTCGGCGGTACGGGAGAAGGGCGCGGCGACCGAGATGAGCGGCAGCGCCGCGTCGGAGGCCGACAGGCCCGCCTTCACCGTCTGCATCTGGACCTCGTGGATGAAGTCCATGATGGGTACGTCCTTCCAGCAGGACTCCGCCGCCGAGAGGTCGGCCGTGCAGGTGCCGACGGCCGTGTTGACGTACTTGACGACCAGCTCGTGGTCGGCCTGGAGGAGCTTCCTGATCTCCGGGTCCTCGTCGACCGTGTTGGGGTTGAGGGTCTGCGCGGTCTTGCCGGTGACCTTCCAGCGGCCGTGCTCCAGCTCGACCTCGAAGTCGAAGACGCTGAGCCGGTAGCCCCAGCAGTACGGCTCGGACAGCAGCACGTCCTCCCCCGTCTCCGCGTTCTTCACGGTGTACGAGGGGACTTCCACGTGCGTGTGGCCGACGAGGATCGCGTCGATGCCCGGGACCTGCTCGGCGACGAGGTTCGACGCGTTCTCGACGTACGGCAGTTCGTCGCCGTACGAGGAGGAGCCGTCGAGGCCGGAGTGGTCGGTGAGGAAGACGACGTCACAGCCGAGCGCCCGCAGTCTCGGCACGTACTTCTTGGCCTGCTCGACGAGACCCGGGAAGACCATCCTGCCGCTGACGTTGTCCTTGTCCCAGATCGCGATGCCGGGGTTGGTGAGGCCGAGGATGCCGACCTTGATGTCCGGGGCGCCGGGGACGCGGATCTTCTTCACGGTGTAGGGCGGGAAGGCGGGCCGCAGGGTCTTCGCGTCCAGCGCGTTCGCGCCGAGCAGCGGGAAGCGGCACTGCTTCTCGAATTTGCGCAGGACGTCGATGCCGTAGTTGAACTCGTGGTTTCCGAGGGCGGCGGCGTCGTAGCGCATGTGGTTCATGGCGACGGCCATCGGGTGCTTGACGCCGTCGGTGATGGGGTCGACGCGCGCGAAGTAGTAGGCGAGGGACGTGCCCTGGATGATGTCGCCGGCGTCGACCAGGAGGACGTGGTCCTCGCCCTTGGCCTTGCGCTGCTGCTTGATGAGGGTGGCGACGCGGGCGACGCCCACGGAGTTGCCCTTGGCGTCCGAGTAGGCCGCGTCCTTGTAGTAGTCCCAGTCGAAGACGTGGCTGTGCAGGTCGGTGGTGCCGAGGATGGAGAACGTCCAGGTGCGGGGCTTGTGTTCGGGCTTGCGTCCGGCCGCTTCGGCGGTACCGGTCCCGGCCGCTCCGGCAACGGCGACCGCCGCACCTGTCACGGCCGACTTCTGCACGAACTCACGGCGGTTCATGGGACTGACGGGGTTGACGGGCATTCGGGGCTCCTGGAACTGGGGGAGGTTGACGGAACGGCACTACCCGCGTAGATGCTTGCCGCCCGCCGCTTCCCCACGGAACCAGGAACAGGCCATGTCCCGGTCAACAAAGGGAAATCACCGAGATCCGTACCCGTTCCGCGCCATCACGGTTTGTTCACGATCGCCAACGAAACCCTTGTCCTGCACTCGTCATATGTGCGTATGGTGATCGCCGCGCCCGGCGGAGCCGACCACTCCGCCATCGTGCGCGACTGACAGGCGACCGGGGGGATTTTCCGTCGCCACGGGGAGAGACAGACCGTTTCGTCATGCCGCGAGCCGGCTCTTCACGCATGCCCTGCCGCACGGGCGACCCCCGGTCGCCCACCATGCGATGAAGGGATGCCTCTTTGCGCCCCACACGAGGGTTCATCAGACCCGGACCGGGATCGTCCCGGTCCGGACCGCTCACCACACTCCTGACCTCCGCCGTGGCGGTGGCCCTGCTCGGCGGGCTCGCCGTGCAGCCGGCCCTGCTCGGCCGGTACGCGGCCGACGACATGGCCGCCGTCGCCGACAGCGGCGACAGTTACGACGGCTTCGACGCCAAGGCCGCCGAGCAGCTCCGCCAGGACCAGTGCCTGATGACCGAGGTGCTGCGGATGGGCGGCCCGGCCATGTACGGCGTCGCGCAGGACGGGCTGAACCAGACCCCGGACAAGCTGCACACCGCCGCCAACCGGCAGTACTGGAACACCACCCCGCTCAGCACTGCGTTCCAGCAGGACCGCGACGACATCGACAAGATCGACCTGTACGGCCGGCTCGACGAGTGGAAGAAGCCGCTCTCCGGTCTCTCCGACCCCGGTGGCTTCCAGAGCGTCGCCGACTTCCGGGACCCGCCGGGCCTCGCCGGACGCGGTGAGAGCTTCTTCCAGCAGGTGGGCATCACCCCGTGGCTCGGGGCGCAGTGGTGGAAGAGCGAGGACGACTACTACGAGGACCCGACGCCGAAGGCCGACGACGCGACGGCCAAGGCGGTCACCGACCTCGGCACCCCGCTCTACGGCAAGGACCCGGACCCGAGCCTTCCGACGGCCGAGTGGAACCGGGCGCTGGCGGAGAAGAGCGCCTTCGAGGACCGCGTCTTCATGCATCCGCAGTGGGCCGACGACGCCCGCATCTTCCTCTCCTCCGGGGGTTTCCCGCGCACCGCGCCCGAGCCGGGCAGCGTCGAGTACCGCATCGCGGTCGAGGACCTGAAGACCCGGTTCGCCTCCTGCGACTGGCACAGCCCCGCCGACCCCAGCAAGGTCCTGGGCAAGGAGGTCGCCGCCGCGTCCGCCGAGTGGCAGCAGGAGATCGCCGGGCAGACCACGCAGCGCAACCAGATCCTGAGCGCGAGCAAGGACGCCACGAAGTCCCTGGCCGCCGGCGCCGCGGCGCTGGGCGAGATGCTCGGCCAGTCCTGGATCGCGGATCACCTCACGCGCTGGCAGGACTGGTGGTCGGCCGGTGGTCCCGGCTGGATCGGTGACAGCCCGTTCGTGATCCACGCGCACGGGGCCACGGACAAGTGCCTCGAAGTGGCGGGTGCGAAGAAGGACAACGGCACGGCCGTGCAGATCTACACCTGCAACGGCGGCGCGGGGCAGAAGTGGCAGATCTCGGGTGACACCCTGGTCAACCCCAACTCGGGCAAGTGCCTGACCGTCAAGGGCGGTGCGAGCGCCAACGGTACGGCCGTGCAGATCTCCACCTGCGGCACCAGTGCCTCGCAGAAGTGGCAGTACGGCACCCACGGCACCAGCCGCCTCTACAACCCGGGCACCGGCAACTGCCTGGACCTGGCGGACTACACCAACAGCCGTGACGGGCGGATGTGGGACTGCACGGGCAAGGCCCCGCAGCAGTTCGACGTCGTGCCCTCCGCCCACGCCGGCACGGACGACCTCGACTACCCGACGAAGGCGCAGTTCGACAAGGCGAAGAAGGGCATCACGGATGCCCAGGCGGAGTCGAAGAAGCAGCTCGACCTGATCAAGGCACAGGCCGCCGCGGCGAAGAAGGCCGCGACCGACTCGGACACGGCGACGCAGGCGGCGTACGCCGTCGCGGACAAGGCGGGTGCGCCGCGTGGTCGCGGTCTGCTCGTCGGTCAGCAGAAGGCGCAGGTCACGAAGGCGTCGTCGGCTGCGCTGGATGCGCTGGCGAAGGCCGGTGACACCGCCTACGCGGCGACCAAGGCGGCCGCGGGGGACAGTGCGACCATCGCCGCCCGTGCGCTGACGCAGGCCGCTCAGTCGAAGGCGGCGTTCCGTACGGCCGCGGCGAACGAGGCCCGCGCCCAGGCGAAGGCCGCGGCCGACGCCGCCGCCGTACAGGCGCAGACCGCCAAGGCGGCCCGCGACCTGGCGAAGACCAAGCTCGCCGAGACGCAGAAGGCGGAGGCGGACGCGAAGTCCGCCGCCGCCACCGCGCATGCCAGGCGGCTGGACGCGGAGGCGGAGGAGGCCACGGCGAAGGCGGAGAAGGAGACCGCCGCCGCCAAGCAGGCCGAGGCCGCCCAGCACAAGCAGAACGCGCAAGGGTATGCGACGGCCGCCACCGAGGCGAAGGGCCGGGCGGAGACCGCCGAGTCGACCGCGCGCGCCAAGCGGCAGGACGCCGAGGCCGCCCGGGACCGGGCCAAGGGCAAGCGTGACGACGCCTGGGACGCCGAGAACAAGGCGAACGCGGCCCGCGCGAAGGCCGACGCCAAGGACGCCTACGCCGACGCCCACGACTCCGACTCCGACGCGAAGGACTCCCGGGCCGCGGCGGACCAGGCGGACTCGGCGGCCGACGACGCGGAAGCCGCGGCTTCGTCGGCCCGTTCCGAGGCGAACGCGGCGACCCAGGCCGCGGCCGACGCGGATGCCGCCGCCACCCGTGCGGAGGCCGCCGCCAAGCGGGCCCGTTCCGACTCGGACGCGGCGCAGGCCGCCAAGCTGAAGGCGGACGCCGCCGTACGCACCGCGACGTCCGCGGCCGCGGACGCCATCAAGGCGTCCCAGACCGCCGCCGCGGCCGCCGCCACCGCGGTGAAGCTCGCGGACGACGCGGAGAAGGCCGCGGCGAACGCCAAGGCGCAGGCCGACGCGGCGAAGGCCGAGGCCGCCAAGGCCGTCGCCGGCGCGGCCGACGCCGCCGGGCACGCCTACACCACCGCGCAGGCCGCGGAGGACGCCGGCAACGCGGCCCAGCAGGTGGCCGCGCCCGCCAACGACGCGATCCAGCTCGGTTCGCCGTACGTCGACACCGACTCGGCGGCCGGTCTGGCCGTCCTGACGGGGCAGTCGTCGAAGTCGATCGCCGAGCAGCAGCAGGCGGTGGCCGAGGCGCACGCGGCGAACGCGCAGAAGAACGCCGACCAGGCGGCGAGCCTCGCCGCCGCGGCGACCGGCGACGCGAAGGCGGCCTACACACTCGCCGCCGAGGCCGCCTCCTTCGCCGCCACGGCCCGCAAGTCGGCCAAGGAGGCGCTGGGTTACGCCGCCGAAGCCGCCCAGTACGCCTCCGACGCGCAGAAGTCGCTGGCCCGCACCATCGAGTACGACCAGCAGGCCACCGCCGACGCGGCAGCCGCCGACAAGGCGGCCGGACGTGCCGAGGGCTACGCGGCCGAGGCCCGTTCCTCCGCCGACCAGGCCGCCCTGGACGCGGAGGCCGCCCGCACGGCGGCCTCGGAGGCCGAGCAGGCCGCGAAGGACGCCCGCGCGGCGGCCGACCGCGCGGACGCCGAGGCCACCGCCGCCGAACAGGCCGCCAAGGACGCCCAGTCCTACGCCGAGTCCGCGCAGCAGGCGGCCGACCAGGCCGAGCGGGGCGACGCCAACGGACAGGTCCAGGCGGGCGCCGGAACCGGTATCGGCGGTGTCTTCTACGTCATCGACAAGATGACCGAGGCGGCACCGGCGAAGCAGCTCAACCCCTGCGAGAACCCGGCCGCGGGCTGCACGGTGACGTACGAACTGCACGTCGACGTCACGGTCAGCTACTACTTCTGTTCCAACCCCGATGTCCCTGCCACGGCCTCCGGCTGCCCGCAGGAGGACACCGACTTCCTGAAGACGGAGGTCCTGAAGAACCAGAAGCAGGAGTGGACCCACCACTTCACCGCCGGTGACATCGTCCGGATGGGCTGGCAGGCCCTCTTCGGGGACACGCTCGGCGCGGTGCTGTACGAGGTGGTGCTGGGCGACGCCGTCCGCTGCTACCACGGCGACAAGGCGGGCTGCGCCTGGTTCGCGTCCAACTTCATCCCGGGCAAGGCCTTCGAGAAGGTCGCCGAGGGCCTGCGCGCCCTGGACGCCGCCCTGAAGACCGGGGTCGGCATCGAGGACGCCTTCAAGGCGCTCAAGGCCCTGGACGGCGTGGACCCGGCGACGCTGGCGAAGATCGAGCAGAGCATCCACGTCTACGAGGACGCCGTCTCGGTGTGCCGTCGGGACAGCTTCCCCGGCGACACCCTGGTGCTGATGGGCGACGGGACGCGCAAGGCGATCCAGGACGTCCGGCAGGGCGACCTCGTCCTCGCGGCCGACCCCGGGACCGGGCGGCTGCGGCCGGAGCCGGTGACGGACACCTTCCGCCACGACACGCAGCGGATGACGGAGATCGCCGTGCACGGCGGTCTGCTGACCAGTACCCGGGGCCACCGCTTCTACGTGGACGGCCGCGGCTGGACCTCCGTCGCGGACCTCGCCGTGGGTGACCGGCTGCGCACCCCGGACGGCACGTGGAACACGGTGACGGCGCTGACCGACCGCCCGGGCCGGGCGGAGGTCTTCGACCTCACGGTGGACGACCTGCACACGTTCTTCGTGCGCGCCCAGGGCATCACCTCGGCGGACGTGCTCGTCCACAACTGCCTGAAGATCCTCGAGGACGAGAGCAACGGCGTCGGCGGGGCCCACACGAAGAGGGACCACGTCGATCCCAGCGACCAGCAGATGCTCAACAAGGCGGAGTCGAACAGGTCCGGCATAGCCACGCGGTGGAACAGCGCCCAGATCGCCGAGGACTCGGTCAACCAGGCGTTCCAGGAATGGATCGCCCGCAACCCGAAGGGCCTGGACAGCTGGCTGAGCAAGATGCGGGACAAGTTCGGCAGGAACAACGACCGCGGGTACTTCGATCCCCAGACCGATCTGAAGCGGATCCCCTGGACCCTCAAGAACGCCAAGAACCTCGGCCTGAAGTGGGTGAGGGGCGGAACCACGCAGGGGGTCGACGCCGGAAATAAGGTGGTGATCCAGCTGCGGTACGTGGGACGGCAGCACGCGCCGGGTTACGTCGTCTACACGGCGTTCCTGGACGGCTGATCACCGCGTCGTCGTGACGTGATCCGACTGCCGGGGGCGGCCGAGGTATCGGTCGCCCCCGGCGCTTTTCTGCGAGGAAACACATGTCAGAACAGCGCGAGGCGCGCCACTGGAACTTCGACGGGGACTTCGGCTTCAGCCTGCTGACGGCCGTGGACTCCGTGGCCGACGCGGCGGGCGACGCCGACGAGGCCCGCGCACTGCGGGACGACACACGGCTGCTGCTGGGGTCGTCCCTCCCGGACGACGATCTGCGCGCCGTGTGGCTCGCCGCCTCGGGAGGCCGCCGGGATCCCGGCGCGGATCCGCGATCCCGGCTGCGGGAGGCCGTCGAGCGGTGCGAGGAGGCGATCGCCGCGGACACCTTCCCGGACCACGGCACCGCCCCGACGGTCGCCGTGGACGAGAACGCCATGCGGAAGGCCGTACTCGCCGAGCTGCCCACCGTGCACGCACCCGCGCTGGCACGGGTCGTGGCGGAAGTGGACGCCGATCTGGGTTTCCGGCTGTTCCTGCGGGTGCTGAAGGCGTCCGCGGTCCCGGTCCCGTCGGCGGACTACGACCGCTACCGGACGATCGCCGACGGCTTCGGCTACCCCGCACGGCTGGTCCCCGAGGGGCTCGCCGTGCGCTGGCCGCGCTTCGACGACCCGTCGGTGCGGCGGCGGTTCGATTTCGACTTCGGCTTCTCGGCCGTCACCGGGCGGTTCCACGCCGACCTGTGGCAGCACGCGTACTCGGTCGAGGAGGGCGTCCGGGGCGTCGCCGCCGACCAGGTGGGGCTCGTCCCGGGTGCCCCCGCCTACGCCCTCCTCCAGGACGCGTCGCGGCTGCTGCACTCCCCCCTGTCCGACGACACCCTGACCACGCTCTGGCAGGTGACGACGTGCCGGGGCCACGACCTCGACGAGGAGGGCGGCGTACGGCGGTGGCTGCGCCGGATCACGGACATCTGCGGGGCGACCCTCCGGCGGACCGACCCCGGCTTCACGGCCGGGGACCCCGTGCCGGCCGCCATGGACCTGCGTGGCCCGGTCCTGCGGGAACTGCGGGAGATGGCGCAGGAGCTGACGGACGCCGTGCACGACAGTCCCTGGTACGGCGCCGACACCAGTCCGTGGTTCGCGCTGTCCGGCCGGACGGTCCCCGCACTCGAACAGGTGATCGACAAGATCGATCCCGACCTCGGCTTCCGCCTTCTGCTGAGGACCGCGCACGCGTACTCGGTTCGGCTGACCGACGAGCGCCTCGCGCGCTTCACGGCACTCGGCGACGCGTTCGGCCACAGCCGGCACCATCTCGCCTCCCTGACCGGCTCGCTCCGCGAGGACTGATCCTTCAGGGCGAGAGCAGGCTCCGCACCTCGGTCCCGAAGAGCTGGGCCGGGTCGACGTCCATGCCCGTGAAGTGGCCCGCGAGTTCCAGGGAGAGGACGCCGTGCAGGCGGGTCCAGAAGGACAGGGCGCGGGGGAGGGCACGGGCCGGGGGCTCCGGCACGGGCAGCGCCTCCAGGAGGACCGCCATGATCTCGGACGCGGTCTCGGCGGTGTCCCGGGGCGCGCGGTAGCCCGGGATCGGGGTGCCGTAGACGAGCAGGTAGCGGTGGGGGTCGGCGAGGGCCCACTCGCGCAGGGCGCGCGCCAGGACGCCCAGGTCGGAGCCGGGCCCGGCCGCCGCGTGGAACGTGTCGGCCAGGCTGCGGTACGCGTCCCTGATCAGCTCGGTGATCAGCTCGTCGCGGCTGGCGAAGTAGCGGTACAGGGCGGGGCCGCTCATGCCCATCTTCTTGGCGATCGCGTTGAGGGAGAGCGCGGACGCCCCCGCCGTCGCGATCTGCTCCCAGGCCCGCTCCTTGACCTCCGTGCGCACCTGGGCGCGATAGCGCTCGCGGGGGGTCCTCGCACTCTCCGTCTCCGTCATGGTTAGAGGCTATCACCGAAGTTATTGACACTAGCCAGCGCGTCGAGTTACAACTTCTAACGAACAGGAAAGCCAGTAACCGATGTGGTGGAGGCCGTCATGAACGCCGAAGGACTCGTCGAGGTCGTCCTGCCGGGGAAGGTGGAGCCTGAGGGGCTCCGGATCCGGCACGGGGCCGTTCCCACGCCGGGCCCCGGGCAGGTCGTCGTACGGATGGAGGCCACCGGCGTCTCCTTCGCCGAACAGCAGATGCGCCGCGGCCGCTACTACGACCAGCCGCCGTTCCCCTTCGTGCCCGGCTACGACCTGGTCGGCACCGTCCTCACGGCCGGCGAGGGTGTCGCGGCGGACCTGACCGGCACCCGGGTCGCCGCACTGGTCAAGGTCGGCGGCTGGGCCAGTCACGTGCTCGTCGACGCCGCGGACCTCGTACCGGTGCCGGACGGGGTCGGCGCGGCGGAGGCGGAGACCCTGGTGGTCAACGGCGTCACGGCCTGGCAGATGCTGCACCGCAAGGCTGGCGTCCGCGCCGGGCAGACCGTCGTCGTGTACGGCGCGAACGGCGGCGTCGGCTCGGTCCTGGTCCAGCTCGCGATGGCGGCCGGCGCGAAGGTGATCGGCACGGCGTCCGAACGGCACCACGACGCCCTGCGCGCCCAGGGAGTCACCCCCGTCGACCACCGCACCGACGACGTGGCCGCACGGATCCGCGCCCTCGCCCCCGGCGGGGTGGACGCCGTCTTCGACCACGTCGGCGGCCCGGGCATCGTCGGCTCCTGGCGGCTCCTCGCGCCCGGCGGCACGCTCGTCTCGTACGGCAGCGCCTCCACCCGGGACGCCGAGGGCTCCAGGCAGGCGCCCGTGCTGAAGCTGCTCGGCCGGGTGTGGCTGTGGAACGCGCTGCCCAACCGCCGCCGCGCCTGCTTCTACAACGTCTGGGCCGGGCGGGCCCTGTCCAGGAACCGCTTCCGGACCCGGCTCCGGTCCGACCTCACCCAGGTCTTCACCGCCCTCCGGCGCGGCGACGTCACGGCCCGCATCGCCGCCGAACTCCCCCTCACCCGCGCCGCCGAGGCCCTGCGGCTCGCGGAGTCGGGCACGGTGGCCGGGAAGGTGGTGCTGAACCCGTGACGCCGGTCATGAAGACGCCGGTGCCCCCGACCGGCTTCGACGGTCGGGGGCACCGGCACGCACGGCCCGGAAGGTCCGGGACCGGTCAGAGGAACGAGTTGATCTCGATCGTCTCGTCGCGGCCCGGGCCCACGCCGATCGCGGAGATCGGGGCGCCGGACATCTCCTCCAGCGCCTTGACGTAGTTCTGGGCGTTCTTCGGGAGGTCGGAGAACGACTTCGCCTTGGTGATGTCCTCGGACCAGCCGGGGAGGGTCTCGTAGACGGGCTTCGCGTGGTGGAAGTCCGACTGCGAGTACGGGAGTTCCTCGACGCGCCTGCCGTCGATCTCGTACGCCACGCAGACCGGGATCCGCTCCCAGCCGGTGAGGACGTCGAGCTTGGTGAGGAAGAAGTCCGTCAGACCGTTGACCCTGGTCGCGTAGCGGGCGATGACCGCGTCGAACCAGCCGCAGCGGCGGTCACGGCCGGTCGTCACACCCCGCTCGCCGCCGATGCGGCGCAAGGCCTCGCCGTCCTCGTCGAGCAGCTCGGTCGGGAAGGGGCCCGAGCCGACGCGGGTCGTGTAGGCCTTCAGGATGCCGATGACCCGGCTGATCTTCGTCGGGCCCACGCCGGCGCCGGTGCAGGCACCGCCCGCGGTCGGGTTGGAGGAGGTGACGAAGGGGTACGTGCCGTGGTCGATGTCGAGGAGCGTGCCCTGGCCGCCCTCGAACAGGACGACCTTGTTCTGCTCCAGGGCCTGGTTGAGGACCAGGACCGTGTCGGTGACGTACGGAGCGAGCTTCTCCGCGTAGCCCAGCAGTTCCTCGACGACCTGGTCGACGGCGATCGCGCGGCGGTTGTACACCTTGGTCAGCAGCTGGTTCTTGCCGTCGAGCGCCGCCTCGACCTTCTGGGTCAGGATCGACTCGTCGTAGAGGTCCTGGACGCGGATGCCGACCCGGTTGATCTTGTCCGCGTAGGTCGGTCCGATGCCCCGGCCGGTGGTGCCGATCTTCCGCTTTCCGAGGAAGCGTTCCGTCACCTTGTCGACAGTGACGTTGTAGGGCGTGATGATGTGCGCGTTGCCGCTGATGAGCAGCTTCGACGTGTCGACTCCGCGCTCGTTCAGACCGCTCAGCTCGGAGAGCAGGACCGACGGGTCGACGACGACACCGTTTCCGATGACCGGCGTACAGCCGGGAGAGAGGATTCCGGAAGGGAGGAGGTGGAGTGCGTACTTCTGGTCGCCGACGACGACCGTGTGGCCGGCGTTGTTGCCGCCCTGGTAGCGCACTACGTAGTCCACCGAGCCACCGAGAAGGTCGGTGGCCTTTCCCTTGCCTTCGTCACCCCACTGAGCACCGAGCAGCACAAGTGCGGGCACGCGCGTACACCCCTTCCGGGTGGGGCATGTCCAAGGTCAGGGGCGTACGCGGAGGCTCTTTCCACCACCGCGTGCGCCGCGACCGCCGTTGGCCGCGTCACGGCCGTCTTCGGCCGCACACCGTCGGACCCGGATGCCCCGGAATAGACGAAGCCCCTGGCGCAATAGCGCAAGGGGCTCTTGCACAAAGATGCTACCCGAGGAAGCGAGGCAGGACCGAGGTGGCGACTTTCGCGATGCCGGACCAGCTGCTGGTGATCATCGATCCGGCCGCCCGGAAAACGGACGGTGAGTCCGTACGGATCGCGAAAGACGTGCTCAGCGCGGGTGCGGCGAGTACCAAGGTGTGTCTTCCGGAGAACGCCGAGGAGTTCGCCCGGGTGCTGGGCAGGCGGGGCTCGCGGCGGCCCGTCGTCGTCGGTGACGACCGGGCGCTGACCCTGGCCGTGTCCCTGCTGCACCGGCAGCGGGAGCTGGCCGGATGCGTACTGTCGGTGGTGCCGGTGGGCACCGCGCTGGGCGTCGCGCAGTCGCTGGGGGTGCCGACGGGCGCGGTGGCGGCGGCCCGGGCCGCCCTGGACGGCACCGAACGGCGGCTGGACGTGCTGGTGGACGACAGCGACGGGGTGGTGCTGGGCACGCTGCGGATCCCGCCGCTGCGGGCCGCCGCACGCGAGGAGGTCACCGGGGCGGGCCGCCCCTGGCTGCACTCCCTGGTCCGCACCCTCGTCCCGTCCCGCCCGACCCCCGCCGCCGCTCCCCCGCCGGGCCCGTCGCGCCTGCGCGTCGAGGTGGACGGCGTGACCCTGGTCGACCTGGACCAGCCGGTGGAGGCGGTGTCGGTGACGCCGGGGGCCTCGGGGACGGCGGAGGTCGTCGTCTGTCCGCTGTCGGTGGGTGCGGAGGCGGTCCCGCTGGCGGCCCGGGGGCGGACGGTGACCGTGACGGGCACCGACTTCCGCTACCGCGCGGACACGGCGGTGGCGGGGCCGGTGCGGAGGCGGACATGGGTGGTGCGGGAGGGGGCACTGGGGTTGATGCTGCCCTCGGCGGGGTGAGTCAGAGCAGCGGCTCGCGTACGTTCCCGGAGCCCGTCTCGTCCTTCAGCCCCACTCCCGAACTCCCCAGCTCCCGGGCCCGTCCCAGCAGCGCCGCGAGCTTCACGGCCGCCGTCTCATAGGTGAGCCCCAAGGGCGGCCGGATGTTGGAGAGGCAGTTGCGGTCGGCGTCCGTCGTGCTGCCGGGCCGCGGCCGGTGGGTCAGGTACGCGCCCAGGGAGTCCGCCGCCGACATGCCCGGCCGCTCGCCCACCAGGACCACCACCGCCGTCGCGCCCATCGCCGCCGCCACGTCGTCCCCGAGGGCGACCCGGGCCTGTTCGGCGAGGA
The DNA here is from genome assembly GCF_040295925.1 of Streptomyces sp. NPDC002588. Lineage (NCBI taxonomy): Bacteria > Bacillati > Actinomycetota > Actinomycetes > Kitasatosporales > Streptomycetaceae > Streptomyces > Streptomyces sp. NPDC002588. The sequence continues at coordinate 125,085 of NZ_JBEOWF010000020.1, read as the reverse complement.
CGACGGGGGCGATCCGCCAGCCGGCCCCGAGGCGGGCCGCCGTCTCCCGGACCACCGGCGCCGCGTGCTCGTGCACCGCCCGGCTGGAGAGCCCGTCGGCGACCACGAAGACGACATCCCAGTCGCCCACCGGGAGATGCGCCCGGTCCGTGTCCTCCAGCCGTCGCCCCAGGTCGGGGCGCTGGAGGTAGGTGAGCCGGTCGGGGGCGGCGCTGCGGACCCGTACCGTCGGCAGCCCGGGCAGCGCGGCCGCCACGGCATGCGGCTCGAAGGGCGAGTGGACCGCGTCGCGGGCGGCGGCGTGCGCGGCCTGGAGTTCGAGGCGGTGGCGCGTGGGCAGCGCGGCGCCGGCCCGGCCGAGGCCGATGCGGGCCTGGGTGCGGCGGCGCAGGGCCGGCCACACGTCACCGTTCAGGGCGGGTACGTCCGTCATGCCGCGAGCTCCCGTCCGATCGCCGTCAGCGGGTGGGCCGTGGCGGACACCTCGCGGATGCCGCCGCCGTCGTCCAGCAGCCCGATGGAGTCCAGCCACGCCTCGAACTCCGGCGCCGGGCGCAGCCCCAGCACCTCCCGCAGGTAGAGCGCGTCGTGGTAGGACGCCGACTGGTAGTTGAGCATGATGTCGTCGCCGCCCGGGGTGCAGATCACGAAGGACGCCCCGGCCACGCCGAGCATCGTCAGCATCGTGGCGATGTCGTCGTCATCGGCGTCGGCGTGGTTGGTGTAGCAGATGTCGAGACCCATCGGCAGGCCGAGCAGCTTGCCGCAGAAGTGGTCCTCGAGGGCGGCGCGCAGGATCTGGCGGCCGTCGTAGAGGTACTCCGGGCCGATGAAGCCGACGACCGTGTTCACCAGCAACGGGTCGTAGCGGCGCGCCACCGCGTACGCCCTCGCCTCCACGGTCTGCTGGTCCACTCCGTGGTGCGCCCCGGCGGACAGCGCGCTGCCCTGCCCGGTCTCGAAGTACATGACGTTGTGCCCCACGGTCCCCCTCCCCAGGCCGCGCGCCGCGTCGTGCGCCTCGTCGAGCAGACCCAGCGTCACCCCGAAGGAGGCGTTCGCGGCCTGGGTGCCGGCGACGGACTGGAAGACCAGGTCCACCGGCGCGCCCTTCGCCATCAGGTCGACGCTGGTCGTGACATGGCACAGGACGCAGGACTGGGTGGGGATCGCGTACCGGTCGATCACGCCCGCGATCAGTTCCAGCAGGTCCCGTACCGCCTTCGGGCTGTCCGTCGCCGGGTTGACGCCGATCACCGCGTCGCCGGAGCCGAGCAGCAGGCCGTCGAGCAGGGCGGCCGCCACGCCCGCCGGGTCGTCGGTCGGATGGTTGGGCTGCAGGCGGGTCGCCAGCCGGCCCGGCAGGCCGATCGTCGAGCGGAAGGCGGTGACCACGCGTACCTTCCGTGCCACCGCGACGAGGTCCGCGTTCCCCATGAGTTTGGAGACCGCCGCCGTCATCTCCGGTGTCAGGCCGGGCGCGAGGGCGGCGAGGGCGGCCGCGTCGGCGGCCTCCGACAGCAGCCACTCGCGCAGTTCCCCGACCGTCATCGAGGCGACCGGCGCGAAGGCGGCGCGTTCGTGGGTGTCGAGGATCAGCCGGGTGACGTCGTCGTCCTCGTAGGGGATCAGGGGCTCGACGAGGAAGTCGGTCAGCGGGACGTCCGCGAGGGCCCAGCGCGCCGCGACCCGCTCCCGGGCCGAACGGGCCGCGAGGCCGGCGAGGCGGTCGCCGGAGCGTTCGGGGCTCGCGGCGGCGAGAAGGCGGGCGAGGGAGCCGAAACGGTGCCGCTCGCCGCCGAGGGTGGACGTGTAGACGGTCATGGCGGCGACCGTACGAGCCGCGTGTTGCCACCAGATTTCTAAAGGTCTGGTTGACAAGTATTTAACGCCCCGAGACCCTTGAGCGACTCATTCGGGCTGCAGAGTTCCGGTCCAGTACTGGTGAACGGGCAAGGAGAGGGAGCACACCCGATGGCAGTGGACGAGGGACTCGCCCGAGCGGCGGAAACAAGCGACGGTGGCACGGTTCACCGCCTCAAGCCCAACGCCGTGGGCCTGCTGGGCGTGGTGTTCATGGCCGTCGCGACGGCCGCGCCGATCACCGCGATGACGGGCAACGTGCCCTTCATGGTGTCGTCGGGCAACGGCATCGGCGCACCGGCGAGCTATCTCGTCGCAATGGTTGTCCTGGCGATCTTTTCGGTCGGCTTCACGTCGATGGCGAAGCACATCACCTCCACGGGCGCCTTCTACGGCTTCATCTCCTACGGCCTCGGCCGCTCGGTAGGTCTCGCCTCCGGGCTGCTGGCCACCTTCGCGTACGTCGTCTTCGAGCCGGCCCTCATCGGTATCTTCTCCACCTTCGCCACCACCACCCTCAAGGACCAGACGGGGCTGGACATCCCGTGGTGGGCGTTCGCGATCCTGATGCTCGCGATCAACGCGACCGGCACCTGGTTCGGCGTCTCCGTCGCCGAGAAGCTGCTCGTCGTGCTCCTCGCCACCGAGGTGACGATCCTCGCGGCGATGGCGGTCTCGGTGGCCTTCCACGGCGGCGGCCCCGACGGCTTCAGCGTCGACCCGGTCAACCCGGTGAACGCCTTCAAGGGCACCTCCGCCGGCCTCGGGCTGTTCTTCGCCTTCTGGTCCTGGGTCGGCTTCGAGTCGACGGCGATGTACGGCGAGGAGTCCCGCAACCCGAAGAAGATCATCCCCAAGGCGACGATGATCTCGGTGCTCGGTGTCGGCGTCTTCTACGTGTTCGTGTCCTGGATGGCCATCACGGGCACCGGCGAGTCGAAGGCCGTGAAGGTCGCCACCGACGACCCGCTGGGCCTGTTCTTCAACCCCACCGAGCAGTACGTCGGCCACTGGGCGGTCATCGTCATGCAGTGGCTGATGATCACCGGCTCGCTCGCCTGCGGCATGGCCTTCCACAACTGCGCCGCCCGCTACATGTACGCACTGGGCCGGGAGGGCGTCCTCCCGTCCCTCCAGCGCACGGTCGGCCGCACCCACGCCCGGCACGGCTCCCCGCACGTCGCGGGCCTGGTCCAGACGGTGATCTCGGCGATCCTGATCGGCGCGTTCTGGGCGGCGGGCAAGGACCCGTACACCGGTACGTACGTCCTGCTGGCGATCCTCGGCACCATGGCGATCCTCGTCGTCCAGGCGGTGTGCTCGTTCGCCGTGCTGGTGTACTTCCGCTCGCACCACCCCGAGAGCCGGCACTGGTTCAAGACCTTCGCCGCGCCGCTCGTCGGCGGGGTGGCGATGCTCGCGGTGGTCGCGCTGCTGGTGTCCAACATGGGCGTCGCGGCCGGCACCGAGTCCGGCTCCCTGGTGCTGAAGGCGACCCCGTGGATCGTCGCCCTGATCGCGGTGGCGGGCGTCGGCTCCGCCCAGTACCTCAAGAGGCGCGCGCCCGAGAAGTACCGGCTGCTCGGGCGGACGGTCCTGGAGGAGACGAAGGAGCGGTAGCCCTCGGGGGTTCTGCCCCAGGGGGTTCAGACCTCGGGGGTTCGGCTCCCGAAGGTCTTCTCGCGGTGGACCCGCCACCGCTCCATCACGGCCGAGACCTCGCCTTCCAGGAACTCGAAGAAGGCGAGGGTCTCGGCCATCCGGCGTCCCGCCGGGGTGTCGGGGCCGAGACTGGCGACCCCCTCGCGCAGGGCGCCCTCCCACCGCTTGATGATCGCCTCGCGGTTGGTCAGGGCCTCGTACCACTGGTCGCCGTGCACGCGGTAGCGCTCCCGGCGGGAACCGGGCTCCCGCTCGCGCGACACCATGTGCGTCTGGGCCAGGTAGCGCACCGCCCCGGAGACCGCCGCGGGGCTGATGCGCAGCTGCTCGCCCAGTTCGGCGGAGCTCAGCACGCCCTCGTCGGAGGAGAGGAGGGCGGCGAAGACACGGGCCGCCATGCGCTGCATCCCGGCCTCGACGAGCTGCGCCGCGAAGGACTCCACGAACCTCGACACGGCCTGCGCGTCCCGGGCTGTTTCGGTCATGCACCCATCGTAACGTTGCTTCACTCTCTTCTTTAACTTCACAAATTTCTGAAAGAAGCGTAGCTTCGGGGCATGACGAAGGCCATCACGGTGTCCGGACTCCACAAGTCCTTCGGCCGTACGCACGCGCTCGACGGCCTCGACCTCGAGGTGGAGCGGGGCGAGGTGCACGGCTTCCTCGGGCCCAACGGCGCCGGCAAGTCCACCGCCATCCGCGTCCTGCTCGGCCTGCTGCGCGCCGACTCCGGCGCCGCACAGCTCCTCGGCCGCGACCCGTGGGCGGACGCGGTCGAACTGCACCGCCGGGTCGCGTACGTCCCCGGCGACGTGACCCTGTGGCGCAACCTGTCCGGCGGCGAGGTCATCGACCTCTACGGCCGGCTCCACGACGGAGGCCGCGCGAAGCGCGTCAGGCAGGGTGGCGGCGGGCGACGGGCGGGCGGCCTGGACCCGGCCCGCCGCGCCGCGCTGATCGACCGCTTCGAACTCGACCCCACCAAAAAGGGCCGTACGTACTCGAAGGGCAACCGCCAGAAGGTCGCCCTGGTGGCCGCGTTCGCCTCGGACGTCGACCTGCTGATCCTGGACGAACCGACGTCCGGCCTCGACCCCTTGATGGAGGAGGTCTTCCAGACTTGCGTCGAGGAGGAACGGGAGCGGGGCCGGACCGTCCTGCTCTCCTCCCACATCCTGAGCGAGGTCGAGGAACTCTGCGACCGTGTCAGCATCATCCGCAAGGGACGGACGGTCGAGACGGGCTCCCTGGCCGAACTGCGCCATCTGACGCGAACCTCCGTGACGGCCGAACTCGCGGTCCCGCCCGACGGGTTGGCGGGGCTGCCGGGCGTCCACGACCTCGACGTACAGGGCACGAGGGTCCGGCTCCAGGTCGACACGGACAAACTCGACGCCGTCCTGCGGTCGTTGACCGACTCGGGCGTACGGTCGCTGACCTCGACGCCGCCCACCCTGGAGGAACTCTTCCTGCGCCACTACGAGGAGACCGCGGAGGCCGGGCGATGACCACCCTCGCCGGCACCGGCACCCTGCTGCGCTTCGCCCTCCGCCGCGACCGGGTGACGATCCCCGTCTGGGTGGCCGTGAACACCCTCATGGTCCTCTCCATGCCGAACACCCTGAAGGGCCTGTACGGCACCCCCGCCGACCGCGCCGACCTGCTCCGCCAGCTGGACACCAACGCCTCGCTGCGCGCGTTGATCGGCCCCGTCTTCGACGACTCCCTCGGCGCGCTCACCGCCTGGCGGGTCGGCGTGTACGCGGGCGCGCTCGCCGCGGTCACCGGTCTGCTGATCGTCGTACGGCACACCCGGGAAGAGGAGGAGAGCGGCCGTCAGGAGCTGATCGCGTCCGGTGCGGTCGGGCGGCGCGCCTCACTGACGGCGGCCCTGCTCGCGGCGGCCGTCGCCAGTGGCGCACTGGCCCTGCTGGTGGCGGCGGGGCTGGCCGGGCAGGGCGCGGCGGGGGCCGTGGCGTTCGGGCTGGGGCTCGCCGGGGTCGGGATGCTGTTCGCCACGACGGCGGCGATCGTCGGGCAGCTGACCGAGAGCGCGCGGCTCGCCCGGGGCCTGACGGCGGCGGCGCTGGGCGCGGCGTTCGCGCTGCGCGCGGCGGGCGACTCGGTGACGGACGGGGGCACCTCGGTGTGGACCTGGCTGTCGCCGCTGGGCTGGCTGGAGAACCTGCGGGCGTTCGCCGGCGAACGGTGGTGGGTGCTGGGGCTGTTCGCGGCCGCGATCGCGGCGCAGGCGGGGGTCGCGTACCGGCTGACGGCCCGCCGGGACGTCGGCATGAGCTTCCTGCCCGCCCTGCCCGGGCCCGCGACCGGCCGGCTGGCCTCGGCGACCGCGCTGGCCTGGCGGCTGCAACGCGGCTCGGTGCTCGGCTGGAGCATCGGCTTCTTCCTCGCGGGAGTCGTCTACGGCGGACTGACGGACGGTGCGGCCGACCTGGTCGCCGACAACGACAAGGCCCGCGAGATCTTCGAGCGGATGGGCGGTCGGGCGGGACTCACGGACACGTTCCTGGCCGCGATGATCGGCATGCTGGGCCTGATCGCGTGCCTGTACGCGGTCGGCTCGGTGCTGCGGCTGCACGGCGAGGAGACCTCGGGCCGGGCGGAACCCGTCCTGGCGTGCGCGGTGGGCCGACTGCGCTGGGCGGCCGGCCATCTGCTGATCGCCTTCGGCGGTTCGGCGCTGATCATGCTGCTGGCGGGCGCGGGCTTCGCGGCGGGCTACCGCAAGGAGACGGGCCCCGTCCTGGCCGCCTGTCTCGTCCAGCTCCCGGCGGTGTGGGTGGTGGGCGGCCTGGCGGTCCTGCTGTACGGAACAGCCCCTCGGCTCGCCCCCGCCGCGTGGGGCGTGGCGGTCGCGATCCTGCTCCTCGGCTGGATCGGCCCGGCGCTGGACGCCCCGCAGACGGTGCTGGACCTGTCCCCCTTCGGACACCTGCCGAAGCTGCCGGGCGGGGAGATGGACTGGGAGGCGGTGGGGACACTGACCGGGCTGGCGGTGGCGCTGGTGGGTGCGGGGCTCACGGGGCTGCGGCGGCGGGACATGACGACCTGACGGCGTCGAACCTCTTGCCCACATGCGCGGCGAGCCCCTCGAACTCCTCCACGGACATGGTGCCTCCCTTCGCAGGCAGGCACCGGCTCGGCGAGCCGCCGGTGACGATCACCCGGTGTCGACAGGCCATTCATCCGAACAGGTGATCACCTCACCTCGACGCGCAGCCCCTTCAGCCCCCGGATCACGAAGTTCGGCTTCCTCTTCGGCTCCGCCGCCAGGGTCAGCGTCGGGGCCTTCTCCAGGAGGGCCGTCATCGACGCGGCCAGCTCGATGCGGGCCAGCGGCGCGCCGATGCAGTAGTGGATGCCCGCGGAGAACGAGATGTGCGGGTTCTCCGCCCGGGTGAGGTCCAGGTTCCCTGGGCTCGGGAACACCTCGGGGTCGTGGTTGGCGGAGCCGAACAGCATGGCGATCTCGGCGCCCCGGGGAATGGTCGTGCCGTCGACCTCGATCTCGTCCAGCACCCACCGCTCGAAGAGCTGGAGCGGGGTGTCGTACCGCATCAGCTCCTCGACGGCGGAGGGGACGAGCGAGTGATCCGCGCGGAGGGCGGCGAGCTGCCCGGGGTTCCTGAACAGCGCCCACCATCCGTTGACGGTGGCGTTGACGGTCGCCTCGTGCCCCGCGTTGAGCAGCAGCACGGCCGTCGAGATCATTTCCTGCTCGGTGAGCCGGTCGCCCTCGTCGTGCGCGGCGATGAGTCCCGAGATGAGATCGTCCCCCGGCTCCTTGCGCCGGGCGGCGATGAGCTCGCGCAGATACCCGGAGAACTCGACGGAGGCGCGCACGGCGCGGGCCGCGGTCTCCTCCGAGGGGTTCAGCTCGTACATCCCGCAGATGTCCGCGGACCAGGGCCTCAGCGGCCCCCGGTCGGACTCCGGGATCCCCAGCATCTCGGCGATCACGGCGACCGGCAGCGGCTCGGCGACATCACTGAGCAGGTCACCGCCGCCGGCCGCCACCAGTCCGCCGGCCAGTTCCTCGGCCAGCGCCCGCACATACGGCTTCAGCCGCTCCACCGTGCGCGGCGTGAACGCCTTCGACACGAGCCGGCGGATCCGGGTGTGGTCCGGCGGCTCCAGATCCAGCATCCCGTGATCGTTGAGCGTGTGGAACGGTTCGTGCTCGGCGGGCGGCGCCGTCCGCCCGAAGTCCTCGTGCGTGAACCTGTGCTGATAGGTCCGCCCCAGCCGCCGGTCCCGCAGCAGCGCCGACACGTCCGCGTGGTGCGACACCAGCCACTGGTCGGTCGGCTCGTAGTGCACCACCCGTCCCCGCTCCCGCAGCTCGGCGTAGGCGGGGTAGGGGTCGGCGAGGAACGCCGGGTCCCAGGGGTCGAAGAGGAGGTCGTCAGCAGCTGCCATGGACGGACGCTAACCGGTGGACGGGCTGCTGACCAGGGGGGTCGGCCGGACGCTCGGCGGGTAGGTGATTTCCGTGACCGACGCCGCCGTACGACTCGCGCAGTACTCGCCCGCCGACCGTGACGAGATCACCGGTGGTGTCCCCGACCCGGCCGGGGTCGCCGTGACCGGACTGGTGTGGCGCGACAAGGAGACGCACTTCGGGGTGCGGCGGGCGGGACGGCTCGTGGCGCACGCCGGGCTGGTGGAGACGACGGTGTCGGTCGGCGGTGGAGAGCCGGCCCCCGTGGCCGGTCTCGGCGGGGTCGTCGTGGCGCCCGGGCTGCGGGGCGGTGGGCTGGCGCGGCTGGTCGTGACGGCCGCGATGGACCATGCCCGTACGGGCGGTGCGGAGTTCGGGCTGCTCTTCTGCTGGCCGCGGCTGATTCCGCTCTACGAGCGCCTGGGGTGGCGGCTCTTGGACGCCGGTGTGCGGGTCGAACAGCCGCAGGGGCCGGCGGACATGCCGATGCGGTCCATGTGGACCCCGCTCGCGGACGGCGCGCGGTGGCCGAGCGGGCCGGTGCGTCTGCTCTCGCTGCCCATGTAGCCGCCGCCCCTGCCGAGCTCCTCAGGGGCGGGTCGGGGGCTGGGCGATCGTGGGGCCGCCGCGGTGGGCGGTGGCGATGTGGCCCTCGGCCGGCGGGGGCAGTGCGTCCACGCAGTCCTGCGAGCAGGCGTTGACCAGGAGGGGCAGTACGTCGGTGGCGACGAGGAGGGAGATCCAGACCCGGACCGGCCCGGTCGGGGGCAGGGGGGCCGTGCAGACACTGCAGGCGCGGACCCCCGCGGCCTCCCCGGAACCCGCGGGCCCCAGCGCGGGAAACGGCAGGCGCGTCTTGAAGTTGCCGTAGAGCGCGCGTGTACTGACCGTGCTGTCCCGGAGGTTCGCACAGCGGGTCAGCTCGTACGGGAACCAGTGCAGCCGGTACGAGGTGTACGGGTCGAACACCTCCAGGCTCGTCATCGCGCCGATCTCCGGCGGGACGCGCACGAGGTTGCTGCCGTACAGCAGCAGTTGCCGTACCGCCGTCAGCTCGGCGATGGCCGGCGGGAGGGTGACGACCTGCCGCCGTTCCTCCGCGGTCAGCTCCCTGAGCGGCGAGAACACCTCCCGCCCGTCGGCTGCCGCCTCCTCGACCAGCTCGCACAGACGCCGCCAGCCCGGAGCCGAGGTGTCCTGGCGTTCGGTGTGCAGCGCCGGTTCCGCCGCCCGTGGCCCGCCCCCGCGCAGACAGTCGCAGACGTCCCGGCCGGGCGGGTTCCCCGCCGGACCCCCGGCGGCGCCCGTACGGTCCCCGAACAGCCGCGGTTCCCCACCTTCGGTCATGCCGCCCAACCTAGCCGGTGTCCCGGCCGCGCGGGCAGGTGCGCGGCCATCGACAACGCGGCGACAACAAGCGGCAGCGCGGACAACAACCGGAACCCGGTTCGAACTTGTAACCTCGTACTCCGCTTTGATGCGCTGCGCGCCGCACCGGTTGCCGGCGGTCCGAAGACCGTGGTCACCGCGTCCACCACGATCGAACTCCGGTACGATCGGCGGCCCCGCGCTGCCGGATATGCGTTCGGCACAGTTCTTCCGGAAGGACGCCAACCGTGCAGGCTCCTCTGCCACGCCGGGCGAAGGGACCGTCCGCGATCGCCGCGGCGTCCGCCGCCGCCCGGCCGCGTTCCGGGGCGAAGGGTGATTCCGCGACCGAGCCGGAGCCCGAGGCCACGCCCGTGGAACTGCCGCCCCTGTCCAGGGCGGCGGTCAGGTTCGTGGCGGACCTCGCCGCCAAGCCGACGGACGAGGCCGCCGCCGATCCGGCCACGGCCGCCCCCCGGTCCCCGGCCCGGCGGCGGTGGACCCGGGTGGCGCTGGTCGCCGGCGGGGTCGTGGTCGCGGCGGCGCTGGTCGGCGGCACCTTCCTGATGACCGGCGGCCGCGACACCCGGCCGTCGGCGTCGGCTCCGGACGAGGCGACGGACCCCGTCCAGGGCGGCGGGCCGTACGGCAGACCGCCGACCGGGCTCGGCTCACCGCCGCCGTCCACCTCGCCCTCCGCCTCACCGTCGCCGGGCCGGACGAGCGCCTCCCCCAAGGCGACGGCCAAGGCCTCCGCGGGCGACGACAGCGACGGCGGTGGCAAGAGCACCCACACCACCGCACCGGCCAAGTCCTCCGCCACCCCGGCCGCCGGCCGCGCCCGCACCGAGTCGGGCACTAGCGATGACGGCCCCTCCTGCACCTCCGCCGCCGGCAGCGGCCCCATCACCGGCTACTCCGTCTGTCTGTCCTCGGGGAGCGTCACCTTCCGGGCGACCTTCCACGCCTCGCAGCCCTACTACCACGTCTTCCTCAACACCGACGGCAGCACCGCGACCGGCTACCAACTCCCCTATCCGTCGCCCTCGGCCCTCGGCGCCGACTACATGATCGAGAACGGCGCGCTCTACCGGAGCCGTTCGACCGACTGGAGCTGGTCCGAGGTCGGGACCAGCCCCTCGATGCAGGTCAGCGGCTCCACCCGGACCTGGACCCTGCCGCTGAGCGGCGTCGGCTCACCGTCCGGCACCCAACGGGTCGAATTCCACGCCGGATCCGACTACACCCCCGTGATCACCTTCAGCCCCTAGGAGCCCTGGGAGCGGCGGAAGCCGTGGGAGCGGCCGCCGTCGGCGGCACCGCCCCCGCGTTCAGGCGTCGCGACGGGGAGAACGTCGACTGCCCGGACGTCGGCTAACCCGGCGTCACCAGCCGGGCCTCGTAGGCGAACACCGCCGCCTGGGTGCGGTCCCGCAGGCCCAGTTTGACCAGGATTCTGCTCACATGGGTCTTGATGGTGGACTCCGCCACCACCAGGCGGCCGGCTATCTCCACGTTCGACAGGCCCTGCGCGATGAGGACGAGGACCTCCGTCTCCCGGTCGGTCAGGTCCCCGTAGGGAGCCTGGGCCGCGGTCGGCAGGCGGGGGGTGTCGGTGAGTCTGGAGAACTCCGTGATCAGGCGCCTGGTGATGGAGGGGGCGAGCAGCGCCTCGCCGGACGCCACCACCCTCACCCCCTCGGCCAGTTGGCGGGCCGAGGCGTCCTTCAGCAGGAAGCCGGAGGCTCCCGCGCGCAGGGCCTGGTAGACGTACTCGTCGAGGTCGAACGTCGTCAGGACGAGCACCTTCGACGTGGCGTCCGCCGCCACTATCTCCCTGGTCGCCTCGATGCCGTTCAGCTCCGGCATCCGGATGTCCATCAGGACCACGTCGGGCGACAGTTCACGGACCCGGTCCACCGCCTCACGGCCGTTGACCGCCTCGCCGACCACCTCGATGTCCGGCATCGCGTTCAACAGGACCGAGAAGCCCTCGCGCACCATCATCTGGTCGTCCGCTATCAGTACGCGGATCGTCATGCCCCACCTTCACTCGCCACCACCGGCACCGGCAGGAACACCGTCACCTCGTAGCCGCCCTCTCCCGTCGGCTCCGCCGTCATCTCACCACCCAGCATCGTCACCCGCTCACGCATCCCCGTGATGCCGTGGCCCGCCCCGGGAGAGGGCTTGATCAGGGCGGGGTTCGGCGGCGGATCGTTGACTATGCGCAGCCCCAGGCCGCCGAGAACATACCCGATCTCCACGCGGGCGCCCGCTCCCGGGGCGTGGCGCAGGGTGTTGCTCAGCGCCTCCTGGACTATCCGGTACGCCGACAGCTCCACGCCCTGCGGCAGTTCACGGGTCGCGCCGGTGATCGTCTTCGTCACCTCCAGTCCCGCCTCCCCGACGTTCGCCAGCAGCGCGTCCAGGTCGGCCAGCATGGGCTGCGGGGCCTCGGGCGCCTCGTAGTCCTCGGCGCGGACCACGCCCAGCACCCGGCGCAGCTCGGTGAGGGCCGCCACCGCGTTCTCCCGGATGGTGGCGAAGGCCTTCTCCAGCTCCGGCGGCGGGTTCTCCACCCGGTAGGGGGCGGCCTCCGCCTGGATCGCGACCACCGACATGTGGTGGGCGACCACGTCATGCAGCTCACGGGCGATCGTGGTGCGCTCCTCCAGCAGGGTGCGCCGGGAGCGCTCGTGCGCGGTGACCGTCTGCTGGGCCGACACCTCCTCCTCGGCCTGCCGGCGTATGTGCCAGACGGTGACGACGAGCAGGATGATCGCGGAGACCACCAGCATGGGCGCGACGTTCGTCAGGTCGTGGCCCCAGCCGAAGGCGGTCTCGGCGACGAAGCCGTAGGCGGCCGTGAGCAGCCACATCCAGGCCGCCGTACGGGGGCGGGTGCGGAACGCGACGACCGTCAGCACCATCAGGTGGGAGACGAAGCTCGGCGGGAGCCAGGGCCAGTTGCCGTCGGCCGTGCCGATCCCGGCGATCAGCGTGGTCGACACGAGCGACGCCCAGAACGCGGCGGCCGGCCGGAACAGCGTCAGCAGCACCGGAGCCAGGGCGAACAGGCCGATCAGCAGATTCTGCGAGGCGGAGGTGGCGGGATCCGTGTACGCCTGTGTCGCCATCACACCGCCCGCCACCACCAGCGCGTGCCGCGACCAGGTCGCGTACTCCCGCCTGCGGCCCGTCAGCCGACGGGTGAGACGGCCGGTGGGCTCCCTGGGGGACAGCGGGCGGTAGACGAAGACATCGTCGATCAGGTCCTGGCGCAGCCCGCGCAGGGCCTCCTTGGCCGCCCGGACCTCCGGGCTCTTCGGCTGGTAGGCGCCGGTGCCGGCACCGGCCGGGCCGCCCTCGGATGCCCTGCGCAATGTCTGCGTGGTGGGCGCTGCCTGCGTCGCCTGCGTCGGCCGCGGCGTCTGCGTCATATCGGTCACGTTCAAACGGTAGGCGGGGAAGAGGGTCGCGGTCGTCACCAGTGAGAGGGGTTCCGGCGGATCCGTCTCAAGTACTACGGGTCCCACGGGAAGCCCCGGGCTCAGTACCCGGACGGTCTCACCAGCCCCGACTCGTACGCGAACACCGCCGCCTGTGTGCGGTCCCGCAGCCCCAGTTTCACCAGGATGCGGCCCACATGCGTCTTCACGGTCTGTTCGGCGACGACGAGACGGCGGGCGATCTCCGCGTTGGACAGGCCCTGCGCGATCAGCGTGAGCACCTCCGTCTCGCGCTCGGTGAGATCACCGACGCGTTCCATCAGCGGCGGCCGGGGCGTGCCGTCCAGCCGGGAGAACTCGGCGATCAGCTTGCGGGTGATGCCGGGCGCGAGCAGGGCGTCCCCCGCCGCCACCACCCGCACCGCCTCGGCGAGCTGGTCCGCGGAGGCGTCCTTGAGGAGGAAACCGGACGCCCCGGCGCGCAGCGCCTCGTACACGTACTCGTCGAGGTCGAAGGTGGTGAGCACCAGCACCTTGATGTGGGGGTGTGCGGTGGTGATGCGGCGGGTCGCCTCGATGCCGCCGAGCTCGGGCATCCGGATGTCCATCAGGACGACGTCCGGGGTGAGTTCGGCGACCTGGACGACGGCGTCCACACCGTCCACCGCCTGCCCGATCACCTCGATGCCCGGATGGGTGTTGAGCAGCACGGTGAAGCCCTGCCGGACCATCTGCTGGTCGTCGGCGATCAGTACGCGGATGGTGGCGCCGCTCGTCATGGCGTCGGTTCTCCTGTCGGGCGCGATGGTGGGGGCGGGTCGTCCGGGAAGACGAGTTCCAGGTCCGGCGGGGTCCCGAGGTCCTCCCGGGGGAGCGCGACGCCCTCCCTCGGGAGGAACGCCAGGACCGAGAAACCGCCGTGCAACGTCGGGTGGGCCGTGACGTGCCCGCCGAGCATCGTCGCCCGCTCCCGCATGCCGAGCAGGCCGTGCCCCGCGCCGGGCGAGGGCCGTACGGGGCCGCTCGGGCGGCTGTTGGTGATGTCCAGGTACAAGCCCCGGGCCTGGTGGACGACCTGCACCCGCACGTGGGAACCCGGCGCGTGCCGCAGGGCGTTGCTCAGCGCCTCCTGGACCATCCGGTACGCCGACAGCTGCACGCCCGGCGGATACGCGGGCGGCTCGCCGTCGACGGTGGCCACGACGTCCAGCCCCGCCGCGCGGGTGTTCTCGAGAAGGGCGTCGAGACGGTCGAGGGTGGGCTGCGGGGTGTCCGGGGCGGTGCCGTCGCCGGCCGCGCCGAGCCCGTAGGGGTCGTCGGGGTTCTCCGAGCGCAGCACGCCGAGCACCCGGCGCAGTTCGGCGAGCGCCTCCAGCGCGTTCTGCCGGATGCCTGCGAGGTTCTCCTTCAGCTCCTCCGTGGGGTTCTCCACCAGGTGGGGAGCCACCTGGGCTTGGATGGAGATCACCGACATGTGGTGGGCGACCACGTCGTGCAGTTCGCGCGCGATGCGGTTGCGTTCCTCGAGGACGGTGCGGCGGGCGCGTTCCTCGGCGGTGATGCCGGCCTGCTCGACGAGCTGGCTGCGGGCCTCCCGACGGCCGCGGAGGGCTGTGCCGAGGAGGACGACCGCCGCGAACACGGTCACCGCCAGAGCGCCCGTCGAGTCGTAGTCGGCCGCGCCCACCAGTCCCTGGATCACCCAGGTGAGCAGCGCGGTCAGGGCCAGCGCCGACGACGAGACACGGGTGGGCACGCGCAGGGCCAGCAGGAGCAGCACCACGGCCTGCGCGATCAGACCGGGCGCGCCCCAGGGCCAGGCGACATCGGGCTGGGCCTGTGCCGACAGCAGTTGTGAACGCGCCCCCAGCGACATGACCGCCATGAGCGTCGTCGACAGCCACCACGCCGGTACCGGCCGCCACAGGGCCAGGACGACCGCCATGCCCTGTACGAGCGAACACCACAGGCCGTAGGTGGCGCCCTGCCGGTAGCCGTCGGTGACCTGGGACGTGTCGGCCAGCGTGACGCCGACGGCGACCAGGAACACCAGCCCGTGCGGCAGCCAACGCAACCATACCGACGGCGGCAGCGGCGCCGCCCGGACCGTCCACAGGTCGTCGCGCAGGGTCCGCAGACCGCGAACCGCCCACCGCCGCGCCCGCGTCAGCCGCCCCTCCGCCCCGTTCGTCATCCGCTCCACCCTAGACATGCCGCAAGTCCGCCGGCTCCGCCCGTCCGCCGGTCCGTACCACCCGTGACCCGCCCTCGCTCCGCCGGGCGCGCCGTTCTCCGGCGCTCTCGAAGCCGTGGAACGCCGCCCGGCACACCACGAGGGCGACCGCGAACACCGGCAGCCACAGCAGGCGGGCCGCGACCCAGGCCGGGCCGTCGGGGAGCGTGTGCAGTCCGGGCAGCCGGTCCACGAGGAGGCCGGTGGCCGTGGTCGCCATCATCGCCGTCTGGTGCCAGAGGAACACCGTCATCGCGGAGAGGTTCACCGCGGCCACCGCCGCCCAGGCGAGCGGCCGGGCCATGGCGCGGCGCAGCCTGTCGCGCAGCAGCAGGGCCAGTCCGCACTGGGCGAGACCGAAGGTGACGGCCGCCAGCGTCGGCGGGTTGAGGTTGGAGACCGCCGCGCCGGGCACGCCCACCATCGACGCCGGGTAGCCCGCCCACAGGACGAGCACCGCCGTGGTCACCGCGCCGCCGACGAGCAGCAGCAGGCCCGCGCGCGGACGCTCCAGTTCGCCCCGCGTCCAGGCGGCGCCGAGGGTGTACGGCACCAGCCAGCCCGCCGCGAGGTTCACCCAGCCGAGCCAGGCGGGGCCGCCGAGGCCGAAGCGCACCAGGTCCACATGGAGGACGACGGCCAGCGGCCACAGCGGATTCAGCCGGGCCAGCAGCGGGGTCGCGGCCGTCAACGCGGCGAACACCAGCAGGAACCACAGCGGGGACAGCGCCAGCTTGACCACGGTGTGCACGGTGACGAAGGACGCGCCGCCGAGCAGCAGGCCCGCGGCGGCCACCGTCCACACCACGACCACCGCCGACACCGGGGTGAACAGCCGGGACAGCCGGCCGCGCAGCCATGCCCGATGGGACACTCCTCGCGCCCGGGCCGAGGCCAGGCTGCGGGTCGCCACATGGCCGCCCACCATGAAGAACACCGCGAGGGTCTGGAAGACCCAGGACACCGGGGCCAGCCAGGGCATCCGGTCCAGCGGGCTCGCGGCGCGCAGGGTGTCGCCGTCCGCCACGAGGGCGGTCACCAGCCAGTGACCGAGCACCACGCCCAGGATCGCGAGGGCCCGCAGGGCGTCGACGGCGCGGTCACGCCGCGGGGGCGTGGCGTCGTCGAGGCGGGCCGCGGCTCGGCGTATGGCGGGCGGAACTCGCCGTATGCCTCGGGTGCGTCGGGGCCGACGCCCGTCCGGTGTCTCATGCACGGGTGACCTCCGAAGTCTCGCCGAGCACGATCCGGGCCATGTTGGCCAGGGAGACCGAGCCCGGTCTGAAGTAGTCGCTGTGGCCGCCGTCACCTGCGGCGAAGACACGGGCCCCGAAGGACGGGGAGAGCGGATCGGTGCCGAAGCCGACCGTCGTGCCGAACAGGTCGACGCGGACATGCGGCACGTCGGCCACCCAGTCGTCGGTTCCCCGGGCCGCCCAGACCCGCGCGCGGGTGTGCAGGCCGTCCGCCGAGTCCGCGCCCGTGCCGGGACTGCCGATCAGGACGATGTCGTCCGCCGCCAGGCCGGGGGCGGCCCGGCCGCACACGACCGAGCCGTACGAATGGCAGAGGAGGGAGACGTGGACGCCCGAAGCGGTCACGGAGCGCAGTTCGCGCAGGAACTCCCGCAGCTTCGTGGCGGCCTCGTCGGCGCGGGCCTGGGTGGTGACCGTCGTACTGACCGTGCCCGGGGTGGTGTAGCCGAGCCAGGCGACGACGGCGGTGCGGGTGCCCGGCCGCAGGGTGAGCCGCCGGTACAGGGCCGCCGCGCCCGCGCGGAAGCGGCCGTAGGTGTCCAGTGAGGTGTCGGAGCCCGGTATGAGGACCGCGACACGGTCGGCGTGGGCGAGGTCGCCGAACACCTCGGTCGCCCGGCCGGCGCCCCGGCCGTCGAAGGCGAGGAACTGCCGGGCGGGGGAGGCGAGAGCGGAGTCCGCCGCCGCGCGATGGCGGTCCCCGTGCGCGGCGGCCATCCGGGACGCCAGGGCGGCGTTCGCCCGGTTCGCGGTGTACGCCTGCTCGAGCGTCGCCGCCGTCAGCGGGGGGAGGGCGGCGGGGGCGGGCGCGGGGACGGCCGGGCGGGCCGCGGCGGTGAGGGGGACGACCACGGCGGCGGTGACGAGGACCGCGAGAAGGACCCGGAGCGGCCGCCGGCCATGGCGCACCCCCTCACCACGGCTCCGCCGCCCGTACCGCCCGCGCCGCTCAGGAAAACGGAACCTGCCGAATCCCGCCATGCCCGCCCCTCCCCCGCCAGTACGCCCGCCCATCGGGCCTTCCTGGCTTGGAAGTTACGGATCACCGCTCGTCGCTCGCGTCCCGCTGAAGGACTCTCCTCCGACGTAGCTCTCAGGTACTACGGGTACGACAGGTGCGGCGCACCAGGGTGTGCACCGCGGCCCCGGCACACGAGCCGCTCCCACCACCCACGCCACCCAGGCCACCCACGCCACCGCCCACCCACCACACGAACCGCCCCCTCACCACGCCAGTTGCGCGATCTCCTCCCCCACCACCGCGCACGCGTCCGCCAGCGGGTCGATCAGCGGGAAGTGGCCGACGTCCTCCAGCAGGGTCAGCCCGACCACCTCGCCCGCCTTCGCCGCCGCGTCCGCGTACGCCTCGGCGACCGCCTGCGGCACGACCAGGTCCGTGCGGCCCTGGACGAGGGTCGTCGCGATGCCGGTCGGCAACAGCAGCGCGGGGTCGGCGTACGGCTGGCGCTCCGCGAACAGGTCGTCGCCGCCCAGGAGTTGGTGTGAGGCGCCGCCGCACACCTCCAGCTTCTCCGCGACCGCGAAGTCCGCGATCGGGGCGAGCGCGACCACGCCCCGCAGCGGCGCGGGACCGGCGGTCCGCCAGGGCGCGTCGGCGGGCAGGACGTGCCGGGCGGCCGCCCACAGCGCGAGATGGCCGCCCGCCGAGTGGCCGGTGATGACCGTGCGGCGGGCGTCGGCCTGCGGCAGCGCCTCCCGTGCGAGCGCGGGGAGCGCGTCGAGGGCCGCGGCGATGTCGTCGAACGTGTCGGGCCAGCGCCCGGCGACCGCGGGCGCGTCGGCTCCGGACACCCCGGCCGCCCCCCGCCGGTACTCCACGTTGGCCACGGCGAAGCCACGTCGCGCGAGGTAGTCCGCGAAGGGCGTGATGTGCCGCCGGTCGTACGGCGCCCGCCAGGCGCCGCCGTGCAGCACCACGATCAGGGGCGCGGACGCCGGTCCGGAACCCCCGGGGCCGACGTGGACCCGAGGGGCGTAGAAGTCGATCACCTGGTCGGGGTGGTCGCCGTACGCGGTGGTGGCGTCGGGGTCGACGGGCGGGTGCGAGAAGGCCGATTCCTCCTCGGTGGCGGCCCGGGCAGCGACGACGTCGTCCGACATGCTCCAACCTCTCAGCGACAAAACGGTTTTGGACGGTACGGGGGTGGCGGACCAGGTGTGAATTCGGCCGTTGGCGGGGACGGTACCAGGCCCGTGACGTGCGCGGACAAGCGGATGTCACGCTCGGTGAGGGTAAACGGTTCTGTAGAGCAGGTCCGGAGCCACCTCCCTATACGCAGCCGACCACCGGCATCACTCAGGACACCGGTGGCCGGCAGGGTCACGGCACACATCCGTCAGCCCAGGACGTCCCCCAGCACCCGAGCCGCCCGCTCGACGTCCGCGAACCCGACGTACAGCGGGGTGAAACCGAACCGCAGCACGTCAGGGCGCCGGAAGTCGCCGACCACCCCGCGCTCGATCAACCGCTTCATCACGTCACCGGCGTCCTCGCAGCGCAGCGCCACCTGACTGCCCCGCTCCTCGTGACGCTCCGGAGTCAGCGACTCGACGCGCCCCTCGGGGACGTACGCCGCGACGCACCGCAGGAAGAAGTCCGTCAGGGCGAGGGACTTGGCGCGGACGGCCTCGATCGAGACACCCTCCCAGACCCCAAGTGCCGCTTCCAGAGCCAGCATTGACAGGATGTCAGGCGTGCCCACACGCCCGCGTGCCGCCCCCGGCGCCGGCTCGAAGTCGCCCCGCATGCCGAACGGCTCGGCGTGCGAGTTCCAGCCCGGCAGCGGGGAGTCGAAACGGTCCTGCAGGGCCCTGCGCACATACAGGTAGGCCGGTGAACCCGGGCCGCCGTTCAGGTACTTGTAGGTGCAGCCGACCGCGAGGTCCACGCCGTGCCCGTCGAGGCCGACCGGCAGCGCGCCCGCGCTGTGGCACAGGTCCCAGACGGCGAGGGCGCCCGCCTCGTGCACGGCGGCGGTGAGCGCGGGCAGGTCGTGCAGCCGGCCGGTGCGGTAGTCGACGTGGTTGAGCAGCACCGCCGCCGTACGGTCCGACAGCGCCGCCGGCACCTGCGCCGGGGTCACCGGACGCAGCGTACGGCCGGTCATCCGGGCCGCCGACTCGGCGATGTAGCCGTCGGTGGGGAAGGTGGTCGCGTCGACGAGGATCTCGTCCCGGCCGTCGCCCGCGATCCGTACGGCTCCCACAAGTGCCTTGAAGACGTTGACGCTTGTCGAGTCGCCGACCACGATCTGCCCGGGCGCCGCGCCCACCAGCGGGGCGATCCGGTCGCCGATCCGCTCCGGCGCGGTCCACCAGCCGCTCTCGTCCCAGGAGCGGATGCGCAGCCGGCCCCACTGGCGGCGGACGACGTCCTCGAGGTGACCGGGGACGGCGGCGGGCAGCGCGCCCAGCGAGTTGCCGTCGAGATAGACGGCCTCGTCGAGGACGAACTCGGCCCGCAGGACGGCCAGTTCGTCGGCGGCGTCCAGTTCCTTCGCCACGACCGCGAGAGCAGTGGCCGCGGGGGCTGTGGCCTCGGGAGCTGTGAACCCGGGAGCTGCGAACTCGGGTCGGTCAGACATACGACCTCGCCGTCCACAGCTCGGGGAACACGTTCTTCTGGGCGCGCTTCTCCAGCCAGGCCACCCCGGCCGAGCCGCCCGTGCCCGCCTTGGCGCCCATCGCGCGCCGGGTGGCGACGAGATGGTCGTTCCGCCAGCGCCACACCAGTTCGGCGACATCGGTCAACGCCTCGCCGAGACGGGCCAGTTCGTCTTGCTCGTCACCGGCGTACAGCGAGGTCCACACGGCCTCGACCTCCGCCGACGGCTCGTACCGCAGCGAGACGTCACGCGTCAGCACGGTGTCGGGGACGGCGTGCCCGCGCCGTGCGAGCAGCCGCAGCACCTCGTCGTAGAGGCACGGCTCGTGCAGGGCCTTCTCCAGTTCGGCGTGCACGCGCGGGGCGCCCCGGTGCGGGACGAGCATGGACGCGGACTTCTCGCCGAGCAGGAACTCCATCCGCCGGTACATCGCCGACTGGAAGCCCGAACCCTCGCCGAGGGCGGCGCGGTAGGAGTTGAACTGGGCCGGGGTCAGCTGGGACAGGGGCCGCCAGGAGGCGTTCAGGGCCTCCAGTTCCCGTACGGAACGCTTCAGCGCGTCGATCGCGACCGGCACCCGGTCCTCGCGGAGCGCGCTCGCGGCGGTCTCCCACTCGTGGACGATGACGGTGAACCACAGCTCCATGACCTGGGTCGTGACCAGGAAGACCATCTCTCCGGGGTCGTCGGAGAGGGTGTTCTGGAGGTGGGTGAGGACATCGGCCCTGACGTAGTCCTCGTACGGCGTCGTGCCGTCGAAGTCGAGATGCGGGGTCTCGGGCTCCTGCGTTTCGTGAGCCTCGTGGGACATCGCTGTCTCCTGTTGTACTCCGGGTAGCGGTCCGCCCCTGCCGTTACCGACACGGGGGCCCCGGTCCCCACCCGCATCTTGCGCATCGCGGACGGATCCCGCAAGGCCCGCCCGGATCACGGACGGGCCGCACGGAAGGAGGGCTAGCCCAGGGTCTGGGCCGCCGTCGGGGAGGAGTCCTTCAGGAACTGCGAGCAGCGCTCGTACTCCTCCTGCTCGCCGATCGCCTGCGCGGCGCGGGCGAGGGCGTGCAGGGCGCGCAGGAAGCCGCGGTTCGGTTCGTGCTCCCAGGGCACCGGGCCGTGGCCCTTCCAGCCGCCCCGGCGCAGGGCGTCCAGGCCCCGGTGGTACCCCGTACGGGCGTACGCGTACGACTCCACCACACTGCCCCGCTCGAACGCGTCGTCGGCCAGCTGAGCCCAGGCCAGGGAGGACGTGGGGTACTTCGCGGCGACGTCGGCCGGCGCGGTGCCGTTCGCGAGGAGGTCGCGGGGCTCCGGGTCGTCGGGGAGGTGGGTCGGGGGCGGGCCCCCGAGGAGGTTCTCGTGAATCGACATGCCACCAGTGTGGACCTCGCCGGGCGCTGCCGCCGCCCCCGGTCCCCCGCACCGGCGCTCCACGCGTCCCCCACCCGCCCCAGCCCCGCCCCACGCCCACGGCCCACCCCCGCACTCACCCCTCACCGTCCCCCAGCCGCGGCCCGGCCCGCTCCCCCTCCAGCGGCGGAGCCGTCACGCAGCCGTGCGTCCTGCACTCCGGATGCTCACAGCCCGGCGCCGGCCGCCGTACCGTCCCGAAGGCGACCGCCGACCCCACCACCAGGACCCCCGCGCAGATCACCATCGCCCGCCCGAACGACGTGTCGAACGCGGTCGCCGAGCGGTACGTCTCCGGACCCATCCCGGTCAGCAGGGGCAGCGCGGCCACCGCGACCAGGCCCGCCGCCCGGGCCGCCGCGTTGTTGATCCCGCTGGCCAGGCCCGCCCGGCCGACATCCACCGAGGCCAGGACGGTCGCGGTCAGCGGGGCCACCAGGGACACCATGCCGAGGCCCATGACCACCACCGCGGGCAGCACGTCGGCGACGTAGGAGGCGTCGGGGCCGACCCGCAGCATCAGCAGCATCCCGGTCGCGCACAGCAGCGGTCCGACGGTGAGCGGGATACGCGGCCCGATCCGCTCCCCCAGCTCGCCGGAGCGCGCGGAGAGCAGCAGCATCAGCGCGGTCGCCGGCAGCAGCGCCGTACCGGCGCCGAGCGCCGACCAGCCCGCCACCACCTGGAGCTGGACCGCGGTGAGGAAGAAGAACCCGCCGAACGCCGCGTACACGCACAGCGTGACCAGGTTGACGGCGGTGAACTGGCGGGAGGCGAAGATGTCCGGCGGCATCATCGGGTCGGGCCGGCGCCGCTCCACGACCACGAAGGCCACCCCGGCCGCCACCCCCGCGACGGCGGCGAGAGCCACCAGCAGGGTCCCTTCGCGGGCCTCGATCAGCGCGTACGTCACCAGGGCGAGCGCCAGCGCGCCCAGCACCGCGCCGAGGACGTCGAACCGGCCGTGCGTGAGCCGGTCCCGGGACTCCGGCACGTGCCGCAGCGCCACCGGCACGCACACCAGCGCCAGCGGCACGTTCAGCAGGAACACCCAGCGCCAGCCGGGGCCGTCCACCAGCCAGCCGCCCAGGAACGGTCCGACGGCCGCCCCGATGCCTCCGAACCCCGACCACAGGCCCACGGCCCGCCCCCGGTCGTCGGGGTGGAAGGACGCCTGGATGAGCGCCAGGGAACCCGGGGTGAGGAGCGCGCCCCCGACGCCCTGCAGGGCGCGGGCCGCGACCAGCACGCCCGCGTTCGGCGCCAGCCCGCACAGCAGGGAGGCCGACGCGAACCAGACCACGCCGACGACGAACACCTTGCGGCGCCCGTAGTGGTCGCCGAGGGAGCCGCCGAGCAGGATCAGCCCGGCCAGCGTCACCATGTACGCGTTGACGGTCCACTGCAGGGCGGCGAGGTCGGCGTCCAGGTCGCGGCCGATGCGCGGGAGCGCCACGTTGACGACGGTCGAGTCCAGCAGGGCCATGCTGGAGCCGAGAACGGTGGTGAGCAGGATCCACTTGCCCTGGGGCGAGGCCATCCGGACGTCGGGCATGGTCCCAGGTATACAGCGGGCCCGGCGCCGTCGACAGACGAACGCCGGGCCCGGTACGGCACGCCGAGGGTTACTTGATCTTCTGGCCCGCCGAGCGCAGGTTCTGCGTCGCCTCGACGACGCGCGCGGCCATGCCGGCCTCGGCCAGCTTGCCCCAGGTGCGCGGGTCGTAGGTCTTCTTGGAGCCGACCTCGCCGTCGACCTTGAGGACGCCGTCGTAGTTCTTGAACATGTGGTCGGCGACGGGACGGGTGAAGGCGTACTGCGTGTCCGTGTCGAGGTTCATCTTGACGACGCCGTTCTCCAGCGCGGTCGCGATCTCCTCGGCCGTGGAGCCGGAGCCGCCGTGGAAGACGAAGTCGAAGGGCTGCGAGCCGGCCGGCTTGCCGTACTTCGCGGCGACGCCGTCGTTCAGCTCCTTGAGCAGGTCGGGCCGCAGGACGACGTTGCCCGGCTTGTAGACGCCGTGGACGTTGCCGAAGGACGCGGCCAGCAGGTAGCGGCCCTTCTCGCCGAGACCGAGCGCCTCGACCGTACGGATCGCGTCGTCGACCGTCGTGTAGAGGGAGTCGTTGATCTCGTGCGAGACGCCGTCCTCCTCGCCGCCGGTCGGGGTGATCTCCACCTCGAGGATGATCTTCGCGGCGGCGGCGCGGGCGAGCAGTTCCTGCGCGATCTCCAGGTTGTCGGCGAGGGTCTCGGCGGAGCCGTCCCACATGTGCGACTGGAACAGCGGGTTGCGGCCGGCCTTCACCCGCTCCTCGGAGACGGCGAGCAGCGGACGTACGTACCCGTCGAGCTTGTCCTTCGGGCAGTGGTCGGTGTGCAGGGCGACGGTGACCGGGTACTTCTCGGCGACGATGTGCGCGAACTCGGCGAGGGCCACGGAGCCCGTCACCATGTCCTTGCTGTACTGGCCGCCCAGGAACTCGGCGCCACCCGTGGAGATCTGGATGATGCCGTCGCTCTCCGCCTCCGCGAAGCCGCGCAGCGCCGCGTGCAGGGTCTGGGTCGAGGTGACGTTGATGGCCGGGTAGGCGAACTTGCCTGCCTTCGCCCGGTCGAGCATCTCGGTGTAGACCTCGGGGGTTGCGATGGGCATTCGTCCGCTCCTTGAGTGTGCGGGTTGGCGTACTGCGTGATTACGGCCCTGACCTAGACCTTGGGGTGCGACGTCGTCGTCGTCCCCATCTTTCCAGAGATGCGCGGATGGTCCACTCCCCGCCCAGGTTCTGGTCGAGCGGCTGGTCAGTCCAGACCCAGCTCGTCCTTCGAGAAGGCGAACAGGTAGGGCACGCCCGCGCCCTCCCGGATCTTCTCGTCGGCGCCGGTCGCCCGGTCCACGATGGTCGCGACGGCCACGACCTCGGCGCCCGCCTCCCGCACGGCCTCCACCGCGGTCAGCGGCGAGCCGCCGGTGGTGGAGGTGTCCTCGACGACCAGCACCCGGCGGCCCTTGATCTCGGGGCCCTCGACCCGCCGCTGCAGCCCGTGCGCCTTCGCCGCCTTGCGGACGACGAAGGCGTCCAGCCTGCGGCCGCGCGCGGCGGCCGCGTGCAGCATGGCACCCGCCACCGGGTCGGCGCCCATGGTCAGACCCCCGACCGCGTCGAACTCCAGGTCCGCGGTCAGGTCGAGCAGGACCTGCCCGACCAGCGGGGCGGCCTCGCCGTCGAGGGTGATGCGGCGGAGGTCGACGTAGTAGTCCGCCTCCAGACCCGACGACAGGGTCACCTTGCCGTGCACCACGGCCTTGTCCTTGATCTGCCGCAGCAGCGCGCCGCGTACATCCACGTCCGTCATGCCGCCCAGCTTAGAGGCGGGACCAGGACCAGGTCGTCGTGGCCTCCAGCGGCTCCAGAGGCGTGACCAGGCGCGGGAGGGTGTTGAGGCCGTCGGGCGGGCCGGTCTGCGGCTCCACGCACACGGCCGCCTCCTGCTCGTCGTAGACGACGACCCACTCCTCGGGGCTGGTCACGTCGACCCGCAGCTGCCCGGGCCAGGTCAGCGCCACGGACACCCCGCCGGGCATGCCGAAGCAGTCGTCCCAGGGGCCCGGCTTGGGCTCGATCCGGTTGCCGGTCGGCAGGTGGTCGTCGCCGCGCTCCTCCTGCCAGGCGGGGTCGAAGGCGACCTGCACGTCCTCGGCTCCGAGGTTCCGGTTGAACCAGGGGTGCCAGCCGATCTGCGCGGGGAACGACGAGCCGTACGTCTCCACGCCCATGGTGAGCGTGAGGCCGTCCTCGGTCAGGGTGACCACCTGGGTGACCCGGCCGGGGTAGGGCCACGGCTCCACCAGGTCGTACGTCAGCACCGCCTCGTCCGCCGTCACACGGGCGGTCTTCCAGGCGCCGTCGCGTGCGGTGCCGTGGATGGCGTTCGGCGCGGCGTTCAGCGGCATCTGGTGGACGACCCCGCCGTCCCGGAACCGGCCGTCGCGGATCCGCCCGCACCAGGGGACCATCGGGAAACACCCGAACCGCTCTCCCTGCCGCAGCAGTTCGAGCCCGCCGACGCGGAGCCCACCGACCCGGCCGCCGTTGCCCGGCTGTACGGTCGCCTCCGCGTCGCCCGCGGTCAGCGTGATGTCTTCGTCGCTCACGGGACGACCCTACTAAGGCGATCAAGCGCCCGCGTCCTTGTGGCTACCGGCGTCTGCGCAGTGCCCGCCCCACCACGATCGCCGACGCCAAGACCAGAGCGGCCGCGGGGGCCGCCCAGCGCAGGGCGGCGTTCGGTACGACGGTCTGCGGCGCCGGCACGGGCGCGTACCGTCCGCGCGGCGGGGCGTGGTCGACCTCCTCCGCACTGCGCCCGATCATCGTGCGGCGCGCGTGCGCGGCCTCGGCGGGCGGCTCCGCGGGGACCTCGGGGACCTCGGGCTCGAGGAACGTCGTTTCGGGCTCCGGTTCCGGTTCCGTATCGGGTACGGCGTCCCCGGGCACGTCCTCCTCGGGCGCCTCGGGCGCCTCTGCCGCCGCCTCCGCCCCCAGGTTCTCCGCGAACCGGTTCAGCAGCCGGGCCACCGCCGCGGTCACCTGTTCCTCGGCCAGCTCGGCGACCCGGCCGTCCGCCGACGCGGTGCCCTCGATGCGCAGGGTCGTACCGGCGTCGGTGTCGCGCGGCGCCAGCACGAGCGCGAGCCGTACGGAACCGCTGCCGCGGGCCTCGGCCGCGTCGCCCTCCACGGCGTAGGTGCCGTCCTCGCGCGCGAGGACCCGCACAGCGCCGCGGTAGGTGATGGTGTGACCGCCGATGCGGACCTTCAGCCGCCCGGCGACGGGATCGGTGCCGGCGTCCTGCTGGAGGCCGGGCACGGCGCGGGCCACCTGCGCGGGGTCGGCGAGGGCCGCCCGCAGCCGCTCGGCCGGAACCGGAACGAACACCTCATGCTCCATGGTCGCCGAGCCTACCCAGGGGGCGACGCGAATACCTTACGAACGGCGTACCGGATGGGACGATCGCGCCGGTCCCGCCGGCACCGGTCGGCGCACCGGTCAGTACCGGGGATGCACCAGCGTCGAAGCGCGCACCCCCGCCACTCTCGTCCGCCGTACCGCCCGCGCGTCCGCCGTCAGCCCCGCCTGGGTGAGGGTGCGCGGGGGCCGCTCGCGGGGGTCGAGGCGCAGGGGCGGGCGGGTGCCGGCGGCCGCCAGGACGAAACCCCAGTCGCGGGGGCCGCGGGAGGTGCCGCCGGCAACCCGGTACGGGACGGTGTGCAGGCCCGCCGCGCGCAGGGTCGCCTCCACCGTCCAGAAGGCCCGGGGCCGGCCCGTCACCGGCCCCGCGTGCACGACGAGCCGTCCGCCGGGGGCGAGGACGCGCCGGGCGAGGCCGTAGAACTCCTGGGAGTAGAACTTGGTGCTCGCGGTCATGCCGGGGTCTGGGAGGTCCGCGACGACGGCGTCGTACGACGGCGTGGGCGCCCCGCGCAGCCAGCGGAAGGCGTCGGCCGTGGTGACATGGACGCGCGGGTCGTCGTAGGCGTGCCCGCCGAGGCGGGCCAGGGCGGGGTCGGTGCGGGCGAGGCGGACCAGGGCGGGGTCGAGTGCGACGAGGTCGACGCGGCGGACCCCGGAGTGGGTGAGCACCTCGCGGGCGGCGAGGCCGTCCCCGCCGCCGAGGATCAGCACATGCGCGTGCGGGCCGCTCAGCGCGGGGTGGACGAGGGCCTCGTGGTAGCGGCGCTCGTCACCGCCGACGCGTAAGCGGCCGTCGAGGTAGAGGCCGAGGGGGCGGCCGCGGGTGCCCCCGGTGAGGACGATCTCCTGCACGCCGCTCTGCAGGGCCGCGCGCACGTCGTCGCCGTAGACCGCCTGCCGTGCGGCCCGTTCGAAGTCGTCGACGAGGACGGCGGCGGAGGCCAGCAGGCCGAGGACGGTGACGCCCGCGACCGGCAGGAGCCAGCGGGCACGGCGGCCGAGGTCGCGTCGGAACAGGCCGAGGACCAGGGCGCCGCCGGCCACGACGTTGACCGCGCCGGTCAGCAGGGAGCTCGTCAGCTGGCCCAGGAAGGGCAGCAGGAGGAAGGGGAAGGCCAGGCCGCCGACGAGCGCACCGACGTAGTCCGCGGCGAACAGGTCGGCGACCGCGCCGCCCGCGTCCTGGCGGCGGACGCTCTGGATGAGCTCCATGAGGAGGGGGACCTCGGCGCCGATGAGCAGGCCGATGGCGAGGGAGAAGGCGACGAGCAGGACGCGCGGGCCGTCCGCCCACAGGCCGCCCCAGTCGCCCGTCCAGGCGAACACCGCGTACAGCGCGAGGGAGCTGCAGCCGCCGACCAGGGCGAGGACCACCTCCAGGGCGCCGAAGCCGGCCGCGGCGTAGCGGCGCAGCCGTTTGGCAGCGAGGGAGCCGATGCCCATGGCGAAGACCATGACGGACAGGACGACGGAGGCCTGGGTGACGGAGTCGCCCATCAGGTAGGAGGCGAGGGCGACGAGTTCGAGTTCGTAGACGAGTCCGCAGGCCGCGCAGACGAACACGCACGCGAGGACCAGGAACCGCCCGACGTCCGGCCGGACGGGGAGCCTCGCCGGGCGGCGCCGGGGCGGCGGGGCGCCGGGCGGGGCCGGGGCCGGGGCGTGCGGTTCGATCACCCTGCGACGTTACGTTACGGCGCGCGACGGCTTCGTCACCCACACGTGTGAACTCGGCAGCGTCGGGGGCCTCGTACGTTTGAGCCGCCGTCAAACGCCGGACGGGCCGGCACCATCGGGCCGGACCCGGATGCCGACCCTCGTCCGCGTCGCCACCAGCTGTCCGTCCTGCGGGTAGGCGTGCCAGGTGCGCCAGTGGACATGGCCCTCGTGGCGCTGGGCGAGCAGCGCGGTGAACGCGTGCGGGCTGCCCGGGAAGACGCCGACCAGGCCGTGCGGGTGGTCGGAGACCAGAGCCAGCAACTCCTGGGCGCGGCCCTCGAACTGGCTGGGCGTCAGCTCCTCGACGCGCGCCGCGAACTCGTACTCCCAGTCACCCACCCGCTTGGCGACGCCCACCGGGAGCGGGGTGCTGCTGCCGGGAAGGCACGCCACCGTCTCCGAGCAACAGCCCTGCTCCTCCTCGAGCAGCACCTGGTGCGAGGCACCGAGCAGTCTCAACTGGAGCTTGGCACCGGACAGTTCGAGGTCCAGCGTGGCGAGGGCGGGCAGCGGCTCGCGCCCCAGGGCCCACGCGAGATCGGCCGCGCGCGTGTCGCTGTAGGAGGTGTTCAGGGTCGTGAGCATGGATCGGCTCCGCGGAGAAGCAACGTAAGGAGGAAGGTGGCGCACCCCGGTGGCCCCGGTAGACACCGGGAGATCGACCCCGGCCGGCCCGGTCCGGGAAGGACGTCCGCGCGGGACGTCCGTAGGGGTCCGAGGGGCTGCGTTGGTGCTCTAGAGGGAATCATGAACGGTGGCGACGCCACAGCCTTTTTACCCAAGTTCGTAGGGTTTCCATCCCTCGGGGGGCTCACAGCTCAATTGTTCAATCAGTCGTGCGCCGGACGACCCGGACGTGCCCCCGCGCGCCCCACATGAAAGAGGCGGCCGCGGGTAGACGCTGCGGCCGCCGGTGCGTGGTACGACCGCAGGGCGCCCTGGTCAGGGGCGCCCCCGCGGTCCGGATGCGGCTCCCCCACAGGGAGCTCAGCTGCCCCGTGTCAGCTGCCTCCACCGCATCCGCCGCCTCCGCCGCAGGACGAGCCGCCGCCGCAGGACGACCCTCCGCCGCAGGAGTGACCCCCGTGGTGGCCGCCGGAGCCGCAGGACGAGCCGCTGTCGCCGCCTCCCGCCCACCAGCTGCCGGAACCGCTGCCACCACTGCGCAGCCTGCCGCCGCGGGACCTCATGGAACCGCGGTTCCGGACGCCCGTGACGAGAGACGCCACGAACAGCACTGCGATCACCGCCAGGATGATGCCGAAACCCATGGCGTCACCCTCCTTCCGATTCCCCCGAAGCGACCCCCCGTGGGCGCTGCGTGCACGGGGGATGCCCGCCCCTCCGACGGGCCAACACTCACTTGAGGAAGTCCAGAGCTTCGGCGCAGGATGGCCGGCATGACCTCCAGCGCGCGCCCCTTCCTCAACCGCCGCCTCGCCGAGTTCGGGACGACGATCTTCGCCGAGATGTCCGCCCTGGCGGCGGCCACCGGGTCGATCAACCTAGGGCAGGGCTTCCCCGACACCGACGGCCCCGAGGAGGTCCGGGAGGCGGCCGTGCGCGCGCTGCGGGACGGCCGGGGCAACCAGTACCCGCCGGGCCCGGGCGTCCCCGAGCTGCGGACGGCTATCGCCGCGCACCAGGCCCGCCGCTACGGTCTCGCCTTCGACCCCGACACCGAGGTGCTGGTGACCGCGGGCGCCACGGAGGCCATCGCGGCCGCCCTGCTGGCCCTGCTGGAGCCCGGCGACGAGGTGGTGGCCCTGGAGCCGTACTACGACTCCTACGCGGCCTGCATCGCCATGGCGGGCGCCGCGCGGGTGCCGGTCACCCTGCGCCCGGACCCGGAGCAGGCCCGCTTCCGGCTCGATCTGGACGAGCTGCGGGCCGCGGTCACGGACCGCACCCGGCTGCTGCTGGTCAACACCCCGCACAACCCGACCGGCACGGTCCTCACCCGCGAGGAGCTGACCGCGATCGCCGAGCTGGCGGTGGAGCGGGACCTGCTGGTCGTGACGGACGAGGTGTACGAGCACCTGGTCTTCGACGAGGCCGAACACGTGCCGCTGGCGACCCTGCCGGGGATGCGGGAGCGGACGGTGACGATCGGGTCGGCCGGCAAGACGTTCTCGTTCACGGGCTGGAAGGTCGGCTGGGTTACGGCCACCCCGAATCTGGTGACCGCCGTCCGCTCCGCCAAGCAATTCCTGACGTACGTCGCCTCCGGGCCCTTCCAGTACGCCGTCGCCGAAGCCCTACGCCTGCCCGACGCCTACTTCACGGCCTTCCGTGACGACCTGCGCGCCAAGCGGGACCTGCTCAGCGCGGGCCTCACCGACGCCGGCTTCACCGTCTTCCGGCCGACCGGCACCTACTTCGTCACCACCGACATTCGGCCCCTCGGCGAGGCCGACGGCCTCGCCTTCTGCCGCGCCCTGCCTGAGCGGGCGGGTGTCGTCGCCATCCCCAACGCCGTCTTCTACGACCACAAAGAGGCCGGCGCACCATACGTTCGGTTCGCGTTCTGCAAACGCGTCGAGGTACTGGCGGACGCGGCGGAACGGCTCCGCAAGGCGTTCGCGCACTGACCGCCGCTCCATGGGGCCAGTCGTCCTTGGCGCGGCCGTCCTCCGACTCCGGTCGGCCCGCCACCTGCACCGCAAGAGCCCATCGAAACCCGCGCCCCAGTTCGCCTTGCCTTCCGCACGGGCGAAACGCCGGAGGCTATTCGGTGTCCTTCGGGTGTCGCGGGGAGGCGTACACAAGGATCACAGTCGAGGTGTCCGGGCTGACCAGGTAGCGGACCCTGCCGCCGCTGGTGATTTCGTACTCCCACTGCTCTAGCTCAGAGCCCTTCCATTCCCTGGTGGCGTGTCTGCCTCGGAGCTGGTGCTGGCGGTTCCAGTTGGCCCGCGACAGCGGGTCTGCGCGAAGGGCTTCCAGGCAGCGATGCGCGTTCGGCAGCGCCACCCGGCACAGCTCCTCCCAACCGGTCGCGGCCTCCGTCGTGCCGTAAATGACGTTCCAGCCGCTGAGCGGAGGAACACTGCCCCGATCGCCTTTCTTCGGACTCACTCGTGCACCTCGACGGGGCCGAGGTCGACGTCACCGAGCGGACGGACCGCTTCCCTCAGCTGGTCAGGATCGGCGTTGATGCGGGCCGTTGCCCGCCACGAGACGATCGCTCGGTGCACAGCCTCCCTGGCGCCCAGTTCAGCGGCGTCAGACAGCGCTTCCAGAAGCTCGACAGTGAATTCCCGGACTTCCCCGGCGTCCAGGTGGCGTACCCACGGGAACACCTCGGGCAGCGCGAGCAAAAGCGACTTGGCACCGTCGTCCTGCTTCAACAGTGCGAGGAACAGCCGGGACGCCGTGGTCAGGTTTTCCTCGGCGCGCTCTGCGTACATGGCCGTGGTCAACACCATGTCGGGCGCGTCCCGGTGCGTGACACGCAGACATCCCAGGGCAACGGCCCTGGCTGCGACAGCCTTCGGGTTCCGCGACAGATCGGTGAACGAGACAGACTCCGATTCGAATGCCAAGGGTGCGACGCTCCTACTCAGATCGTACTCTGATTGTGCTCTGATTTCTATCGCGCGACATGGATAGCAGCTGAAAGCCCCACTCCTGCGACAGGACCCGCCCCCTCCGCTGCTGCTGCGCCGGCAACTAGTTCACCGGGGGAACCGACCCGGCCGACGCGGAGCCAGGAAACAAATGGAGAGTCATACCTGCCCCGGAGGGCACGAACCCGAGCCGGGCTCCACGAAGAAGGTGATGTGCGGGCAGTAGCCCTCCTCAGCCAGCCAGGCGCGGGCCCGGCCGCGCTGTCGCTCATCGCGGAACCGGTGGTACCGGCTCCAGGAGAGCTCGTCACCAGCGAGGACGTCCTTGAAGCGCCGGAAGGCTCCCCGCCCGCCGATGGCGATCCGCAGCCGGTCGGCAAGGGCGGCGTCCTCCACCTCCTCGATGAACAGCTCCATGTCCCGGTAACCGGCCCTGGATCCCAGAGCCGGCGCGTACAGCCATCGCTCCGGATCGTCGTCCTCCTCGGCCCCGGGCCCAGGCCCAGGCTCATCGGTGAACGCAGGCCAGCACTCCCCGGTGGACAGATCGATCCGGCCACCGGACTCGGCCGGGTCGCCCTCCAGCAGCATGGCGGGCATCTCCGGATCGACCGCGAGCGGGCGCAGGAGGGAGATCTCCGCGCCTCCTGTGGCCGCGCGCAACCGGTCCGCCAGCTCCTCATCGCCCCGGAAGCCACGCTCCTGGAGCGCGCCGAGAAACAAGGCTGCCGTCTCCGCAGCCCCCGGCAGGCCCTGCGCCGCGGCCCCGGCCACACCATCGCCGGCCAGCTGCAGCACCTCACGCACGGGTCCACGACGCAACGCCGCAAGCAGCGCCACCCCGTCCTGTGCGTGGAGCGCGCCACGCACGGCCCGCAGCCCGTCCTCACCCCATCCCTCAACCACGACCCCGACGGTACGCGCCACCGAGGACGTACGACGCCGGGACCCATCGGTTTCCCTCCGCCCGGCTCCGTGCCGGTGTCGGCGCACCCGGCGTCTGGGGGCCAGGCGGAGTCGCCCGGTCAGCGGCGCCGCTTGCGGCCGCTCTTGCCTGAGGGGCGCCGAGCCTTCCGGGCGCGGCCGATGCGGGCGCCGTGGGTACCCAGCGCCCGTGCCGCCAGCTGCCTGAGCTCGTCGAGTCCGGCCCGGTCCGGGTGCGCGGAGTCCAACGCGTCCCTGGCCTGGGGGCCCTGAGCTCGCAGCATCTCTTCGGCGCCGTCCCCGCCGCCCGCCAACTCCACGAGCTGAAGCAGGCTCTCGGCGAGCACCAGCAACTGCTCGGCATCGGTCATGTCCTCTGGAGACAGCAACTCACGGTGCGCCAGCGCGTTCAGTGACAGGGGCGCCAGGCGGGTGTCGCGACGCAGCGTGCGCAGCAGCCGTTCGCCCTCACCGTCGGGCAACGCCGCCAGCAGCACGTCGAGCATCGCCTGCGCACGCGTGCGGAAGGTCATGGCCCTTACGGCGTCGGTCAGTTGCCGCAGTGCGGCCTCTCGCTCGCCGCGTGCCGTGATCCAGCCGGCCAGCTCGGCGCGGGCGGCATCCGGGGGGTAGTCCTCGGCCAGCACCCCCAGCAGGCCGGCCGCCGGCGCCTGGGCCAGTTCACCGACCAGCGGTGCGTCCCTGCCGACCGCCAGCAACCGCTGACGTACGGCCCGGGTACCGAGCTCGGTGAGACGGATGAGCTCGACCGGCCCGGCGGTCAGCTCCTCGCGCCGGGCATCGGCACGCTCCCGCGCCGCCGGGTCCGTTGCCGCCCCCTCGACGCCCAGCAGCTCCGCGAGCTCCGGCGGCATGTCCGCGGGCAGCTCGGGTCCGGCATCGGAGAGGTCGACGTCGAGGAACACCGGATCGGCCATCCCACGGTCACGCTCGATCGCGCCCAGGTCGTCCAGCAGGTCGAGCACCGTGCGCAGGTCCCGGTCGGCGTGCTCGAACCACATCCGGTGCCGAAGGTCCGACCCGCCATCGAGCTGGAAGGAGCTCCGGTAGGCCAGGTGTACCGTGTCGCGCAGCCGCGGCCAGGGCATCGGGAACGGCAGGCTGTAGAGCGTGTTCAGCACATCCTCCAGGACGTCCTCGTAGACATCGAAGAGCATCGACTCGACGTGCCAGCCGCTACGAGCCCCGATCAGGGCCTGCCGCAGTTCGAAGCACGCGTCGAAGGCGCGCAGCCACAGCCGAAGCGGGTCGGCCGGTACCGGCCGGGCCTTGGCCACGGCACACAGACGCCCCTTGACCACCCGGACCAGGCGCGCCTTCTTCGCCCACTCCACCAGCAGTCCCAGCCGCGGCAGGTCGGCCGAAGAGCGCACCCCGTCGGCCTTGTCGCCGGTGTCCAGTACGTCCACCAGCTCGCGGGCTACGAATCAGCGCCCTGTCACCGAACCCCGCGATACGACTGTGAACCTGGTCCGTACAGGACGCCGCGCGACAAACAAATAGGTGTACGAATGAGGCGTCGCCGGGTCACGGCGACGCCTGACCTGGTCACGGCGGTGCGGTCGGCGAATCAGTTCCTGACGTACGTGGCGTCGGGTCCCTTCCAGCACGCGGTCGCCGAAGCGCTGCGTCTGACCTGCGACTACACGCCACGCGGGGATGTGTGTATCAGAGGCGGGTGCACAGGAGTGCGCCGAGGGGCGTTCGATTGTGGAGGACCGCTCGGCCGGCCCGGACCGTAGTGATCAGACCGGCGCGGCGCAACGCGGTGGTGTGTTCGGAGACCGTGGCATTGCTGACCCCTAGGCGCCGGGCGGCGTCGCTGGTGGTGTGTTCGTCAGAGAGCAGGCGCAGGAGGTTTGCCCGGGTCTGTCCGAGTATGTTGGCCAGTGTGTCTCCGATGCTTGTGGCGGGCGGAAACGCCAGGCCAGAGCCCGCGGGATAGACCAGCAGCACGGGCTGGCCGGGCCGGTCGGAGACGAGTGGGTATCCGGTCCAGTGAAAGGTCGGTACGAGTACCGCTCCTTGACCTCCCAGCCGGATGTCCCTGTGGCGCGGCGTGTCGATCTCCCAGACTCCCTCGTGAAGCCGGGAACCAGGCAGCAGGCGTACGAGCGCGCCACCGATGCCGTGCTCCGCGGTGGTCAGGGCGTGACGGGTGAACTCCGTCCGGTGCAGGTCCTGCACCGCGGACCAGCTGGGTCGCAGAATGGTCTCGTAGGCGTCGCGCTGCGCGCGGAAAAGCAGCTGCCATGACTCGGCGTGGCCCCGGTGCAGGTCGCGTATCCATCGCGGAATGCGGGACGTGCGTGCGGGGTACATCATCTCGATGCCGGAGCGGAGTAGACCGAGCGGTACGTTCCGCATGACGCGCTGCCCCTCTGCGACGGTGTCGCCGGGCACGATGACGAATTCGGGGCACCGGACCGCCGACACCAGGTCCCCCAACGGCCGCGTGGTGTCGCCAAGGGAGTGGCGAATGCGACGTTGCCAGCGGCCGAAGAGCGGGTCACTCTCGGTGCGGCACAACATCATCAGAGCCGCGTTCAGCTCGTACAGCGGTGCCGGCCGCGGTGCGAAGCGGATGCTGGATAAGCCTTCGGGCGATAAATGGATGCGCAGCATTCTAACCCCCATGGTGATGCCTGACCAACGTTTCGGGCAGGGCCGAAACCATCGCCCGTGTCCCCGCCCCCGGAGCAGCATTCTGCTTGTCCCCCTCTCATTCAGACAGGGATGACACAGGCGCACAAGAGGGGATACAGGGGGTCGGTGACGGAGGGGGACGGGGGTCCTGCTCGCGCGGCGCGGCCGGTTGCCACACCACCGGGAACGGCCCGCCGCTGTCGTTCGGCGTCCGCCCAGGCAGGGGGCGCGCTGCCGTCGGCGCGATCCCGCCAACCTGGCTCTGCCGGGCCGCCGGCGAGACGGGATGGAACACCGTAGCCGGTGGGGAAGCGGACCAGCGCCCGTAGCCCGGCAGCCGGACGGAATGCGCGAATCACACACGTATTCACGACGGATTTCGTCGGCACCGAGGACTGATACATCCAGAATCCAAGGAGATAAATTCGTGTCCACAACCGACGTTGCCTCTCAGCAAGCGGAATCTGAACCTGCGGCCCCGGATCCACGAGAATCGATGCGGGTGCTGCCCCGGGCCGTGCAGCGCCCACTGACCGTCTTCACCGGCAAACCGCTTCCCGGGCAGTCGCCGTCCCGCTGGTCGCCGACCTACCATCTGGTGTCAGCGATGTCCGCGATGACAGCCGGAGCCGCGGTGAGCTCACTGGGCTGGGCGCTCGGAAGCTGGTTTCTCACGCTGTTGTTGCCCGGGTGGGCGGTCACCCTGCACGGCATGCGGAATCTGCGGATGATGATCTACCACCAGTGCTCCCACCGGAACATGTACCGGCGGCGGAAACTGGACACGGTCATTGGGCACACCACGTCCAGCCTGCTGGTCATCCAGAATTTCCAGCGCTACAGCCGTGAGCATGTCAGCGATCACCACGCGGCCCATCACATGACACTGCGTGACCCCACAGTCCAGGCGTTCCTGGTCAGTCTGGACCTCCGACCGGGTATGACACGCCGCCGGATGTGGTGGCGTGTCATGGGCAAGCTCTTCTCTCCTCGCTTCCACTTCGCATTCGCCGTCTCACGCGTCCGTGCGTTCTGGAGCGAGTCCGCGCCCAGCGAGAAAACCACCTCGGTCCTGCTGTACGGCCTGACCGCCGCGGCCACCGCGGCGACAGGAACATGGCCGGCGCTCCTGGTCGTCTGGTTCGTGCCGCTTGTGCCGCTCTACCAGGTCAGCAACACGCTCAGACTGTGCGTGAAGCACACCTTTCCGCCTGCCGGCACCGAAGTGCGGCGTGGACGGGCGTACTTCGCCAGCCTCACCAACGCCGTCTTCATCGGCGAATCCGCACCGCCTGCGGGACTTCCCGCCGTCCGATGCCTGCTGTCCTGGAGCCGCTGGACTCTGCGGATGTTGTTCGTCCACGCACCGTCCCGGTACCTCGTGCTCACCGGTGACACGGTGGTGCACGACTACCACCACCGCTACCCCTCCGGCCGCGAGTGGTTCGACTACATCTTCGCCCGCCAACGCGACGTTGACGCGGGCGCCCAGGGCTGGCCCGGCTACCTGGAAGTGTGGGGTCTGGTGCCCGCCATCAGCCATGTCTTCGACTCGCTGTCGGCGGCAGACGCCAAGGAGTACGACGTCGCCCAGCTGCGGTCGGTGAGCCACCGCGAGCTCTTCGCCGCCTTCGACGACTGAGGACGGAAGACAGCTGCCGGACCGTCACCGCCCCCTGACCGACCCCCGACCGACCTCAGAGGGCGGTACCGCCCTCTCAGAGTGCTCACCACAAGGAGCAGCACATGCAACCACACCAGCTCACCCGACCCGTACTCCGGACGGTCATCCTCGGCGTGGCCGCCAGCGACAGCCACGCCGTGGCCAACCAGTTGATCGCCCACTTCCTGCGCGGGCTCGGCTTCGATGTCGTCAACCTCGGCACCTGCACTCCGGTCGAGGAGTTCGCCCAGGCCTACAGAGAACACCCGGAGGCCGAGGCGGTGATCATCGGAAGTCTCAACGGCCATATACACGAGGATCTCCGTGGCCTCGGCCAGGCAAAGGAAACGGGCCGCATCGGCTGTCCTGTCATCGTCGGCGGCAACCTCTCCGTCGGGAGCCGGAAGGACCCCTCCGCACACGAAAGGCTCTACGCCCTCGGTGCGGACCGGATCCTGGCCCGCCCGGACGGCCTCCCGGCCCTTCTCGACGAGCTGCGCGCGGCGCGGACGACACCCGTCGGCCTCGTGCCGGTGGCGTCATGACAGACCGCGTTCGTCTTCTCGGCGCGACGCGCGCCGAGAAGGCCGCGCCCTGGGCCACCACCGCTCTGCCCCCGCTGGAGGAGTCGGCCGACTACATCACCACGCTCGGCAAGCCGACCGCCGTCAACGTCCTGGACACCTGCCGTGCCGCTGGCCGGGTGGCTGTCCAACCACGGTGCGGCGTGGGCGGCCACCCGGAGATGAAGCGGCTGCTGCTGACCCTTGAGGCCGAGGCCGGGCCCGACATTCTCACGCTGACCATCGACTCCCACACCCGCCTGAAACGCTTCGAGCAGGCACTGAACACGCTCAAGCACGATCCCGCCGATCTCAATGGGTATCCGTTGGTGACTCATGGCTGGCAACGCGGCAGGGAACTCAACGAGGCCGTCGCCGCGCCCCTGGAAGTACGGCACGGCTCACCGGACGCCCGAAGGCTGTTCGAGGTCTCCGTCGCCTCCGGCGTCACCTCCTTCGAGGGCGGCGGAATCTCCTACAACCTTCCCTATTCCAAGACCGTCCCGCTCACCGAATCACTCAAGGCCTGGCAGGAGGTGGACCGGCGCTGCGGCGAACTCGCCGAACTCGGTGTCGTCATCGACCGGGAGCTGTTCGGCACCCTGACGGCGGTGCTCGTGCCCCCCTCCATCAGTCTGGCCATCAGCATCATCGAGGCGCTCCTGGCAGCGCGTGCCGGTGTGCGCTGCGTCTCCATCGCCTATCCCCAGGGTGGTCACCTTGCACAGGACGTGGCCGCGCTGCGCTCAATTCCGGTGCTGGCAACACGCTACCTGCCGGCCGGAGTCCGGGTGCACCCGGTGCTGCACGAGTTCATGGGCGTCTTCCCAAGGCTGCGCGGGAACGCGGAGGACCTCATCTTCTACGGCGCCCTCGTCGCCCGGCTCGGAGGCGCCTCCAAGCTGATCACCAAGACCTACCAGGAGGCGTACGGCATCCCGGAGACGCGCGCCAACGTCGAAGGGCTGAGGCTCGCCGACCGGGCCAACTCCCCTCTGCTCGGCTTCGTTTCGGTGGACGAGGCGACGGTCGACGAGGAACAGGAGTGGATCCTGGCCGAAGTCGCCGAGATCCTGGAACCGCTCCTGGACACGCCCGGCCTCGTGGCCGCAGTCGTCAGGGCATTCGAAGGCGGCTTCCTCGATATCCCCTTCAGCGCAAGTCGTTACGCGAAGTCCGAGGTCATTCCCCGGCGCGACGCCAAGGGCGCCATCCGCTATCTGTCCGCCGGTGGTCTGCAACTGTCCCCGCGCAGTCTGCGCCGTAACCAAGAGCTGCTGCGCGGTGCCGACGGCTCGGTGCCCACGATCAGCTCCCTGTTCTCCGGTCTGACCGGAGACATCAACTACTTTCCCGGCATCTTTCGGGAGCAGGAGGACAACCAGGCGTCGCC
Organism: Streptomyces sp. NPDC002588; assembly: GCF_040295925.1. Taxonomy (NCBI): domain Bacteria; kingdom Bacillati; phylum Actinomycetota; class Actinomycetes; order Kitasatosporales; family Streptomycetaceae; genus Streptomyces; species Streptomyces sp. NPDC002588. The sequence goes on along the minus strand of NZ_JBEOWF010000020.1, from coordinate 86,281 downwards.
CCATGAACTTCGCTTCTGACCAGGACTGTCACACCGTCATTCGTTCCTGTGGCACCGGTACAGCGGCTCGCCTGGAACGACAACCGCAGTTGCCGCCCCCCAAGGAGTTCGACATGTCACCCGAACCCATCCATCTCTGCATCGTCGGCGCCGGTCCCCGTGGGACAGTCGCTCTGGAGCGCGTGTGCGCGAACGCCCCCGTGCTGGCTCCCGGGATCCCGGTCCGGGTACACGTCGTGGACCCGTACCCGGCCGGCGGCGGCCGGGTGTGGAAGCTGGACCAGTCCCGCCGGCTGATGATGAACACCGTGGCAGGTGATGTGACGGTGTTCACGGACCCGAGCGTCGAATGCGACGGGCCGCTGACTTCGGGCCCCACTCAGTACCAGTGGGCGCAAATGGTCACCGCCGGCCGGGCCACAGACGTCACGGAGGAAGCGAAGACGGAGGCCGAGGCAATGCTGCCATGGTCGTACGCGTCCCGCGCCTTCCAGGGCGAGTACCTGGCCTGGGCCTTCCGGTACATCGTCGGCAACGCCCCCGCCGAGGTTTCCGTGCGCGTCCACCGCACCCGGGCGACCGAGGTGACCGAGGACGCGGACGGCCTCCAGGAGGTGTTCCTGGAGGGGGAGAAACAGCCGCTGCGTGTCGATGCCGTGATCCTTGCGCAGGGGCACTATGACGTTGCGGGGACCCGGTCAGAGCGGCGGCTGGCGGATTTCGCCGCCCGCCACGGACTCGGCTACGTGCCACCGGCCAGCCCCGCCGAAGCGGATCTGAACAGGATCCCGGCCGGTCGGCCGGTGGTGCTCCGGGGCCTCGGGCTCAACTTCTACGACTACCTGATCCTGCTCAGCGAGGGCCGCGGAGGACGGTTCACCCGTGGCGCCGACAGCCGGCTGCGCTACGCCGCGAGCGGCGCGGAGCCGCTGATGTACGCCGGTTCAGGACGTGGCATGCCGTACCGCGCCCGCACGGAGATCCACAAAGAGATCATTCCGCACTACCAGCCCGTCTTCCTGACCGCCGGGGAGATCTCGAGGTTGCGCACCAATGCCGGGACCGGCCGTAACGACTTCATGCGTGACGTGTTCCCACTGGTGGCGAAGGAAGTGGCGTGGGTCTACTACCAGGCTCTGCTCAAGGACCGGGATCCGGCCGGACACGCTCGGCTGCTGGCGGAGTACCCAGCGTGCGAGTGGGGCACGGCTGAGATGGACAGGCTGGTTGCGGACGTCGTACCGAATCCGGCGCTGAGGTGGGACTGGGAGGCACTGGACCGTCCGGCCGACCAGGTGGATTTCGCCGACCAGGCGGCGTTCCGGTCCTGGATCCTCGGCCAGCTCTCCGAGGACCTGCGGCAGTGCGGGCTCGGTCCGGCGAACAGCGCGACCAAGGCGGCAACGGCCGTCATGCGCGACTTGCGCAACGCGGTGCGGTACGCCATCTCGCAACACGGCATCAGCGGTGAGTCCTACCGCGACCACGTCGACCACTGGTTCAGCAGCCTCAACAGCTACGCGGCCAGCGGTCCGCCGGCAAGCCGGGTGGAGCAGTTACTCGCGCTCATCGAGGCCGGCATAGTCGAACCCATGGGCCCGCAGCTGCGCGTCGCCGCGGACGAGGAGGCGGGTGTCTTCCTGGCCACGTCCGAGCGGGTACCGGGCGAACCCGTGCGGGCGTCAGCGCTCATCGAGGCACATCTGCCGCTCACCGACATCCGGCGCGCGGCCGACCCGCTGCTGCGGGCGCTGCACTCCGCCGGAGGCTGCCGCGCCCATGTCATCCCCGACCAGCTGGGTTCCGGGTACGAAACAGGAGGACTGGATGTGACGAGTGGAACCCTGCAGGTGATCGACGCCGCGGGCGTACCACACCCGGCGCGCTTCGCGTACGGGCCGCCGATCGAGTCCGTGGACTGGGTGACCGCGGTCGGCGCTCGCCCACACGTCAACTCCCGGACGCTGCTGCAGGGCGATTCCATCGCCCGGTCGTGTCTGCTGGTCGGTGCCCGCCGCCTCGCCCGGGACACGGGCGACCACAGTGCCGAACGCGCGCTGCCGATCTCCGGCTGACCGGTCATCGGCCTCACCGGCTTCTCGCGCCGACCCCGGAGGTAGACCCCGCCCATGACGAATGCATCCGGCTGTCGGATCGCGCCCACTGACGGAACGACACCGGGCACCTCCCCACTCCTGTCCTCGGACCCCCCGTCCTCGGGCGCGGCGCTCGTCGCCGTCTGCCTGGGCTTCTTCATGATCCTGCTGGACGGCAGCGCGCTGAACGTCGCGCTGCCCTCGATCGAGCACGACGTGCACGGCTCGATCTCCGCCCTGCAATGGGTCGTGAACATCTACACCATCCCGCTCGCCAGCGTGCTGCTCACCGCCGGGAGCCTCGCGGACCGCTGGGGCGCGCGGCGGCTGTTCCTCTCCTCGCTCGCCACTTTCACCTTCGCCTCCCTGCTGTGCGCTCTCAGCCCCACCCTGGGTCTGCTGGTCGCCGCACGGTTCCTGCAGGGTGTCGCCGCCGGCTGTCTGCTTCCCACCACTCTGGCGATCATCGCCCGAACCTATCCCGACCAGCTGGAACGTGCCCGAGCCATCACCGTCTGGGGTGCCATCGGCGGCGTGGCACTGGTCGTCGGCCCCATCGCCGGTGGCTTCCTCACCGATCTGTGCGGCTGGCGCTCGATCTTCGCCATCAATGTGCCCGTCGGCCTGATCACCGTCTTCCTCGCCCACCGCCACGCCCGCGAGACCCCACGCCGCGATGCCCGCCCCGACCTGCCCGGCCAGTTGACCGTGATCGTCGCCCTGTCCGCCGCCGTCGCCTACCTCATCGAGGGCGCTCCGCTCGGCTGGGCAGCGCCTCTCCCGCTCGCCCTGTTGACCGCGAGCGTCCTCAGCGTCGCCGCGTTCGTCGCAGCAGAGACACGGACCTCCTGTCCGATGCTGCCACTGGCCGTCTTCCGCCGCGCGGCCTTCACCGCGTCGATCACCAACGGCTTCGTGTTTCAGTTCGGCGGATACGGCCTGCAGTTCATGCTCGCCATCTACATCCAGCGGCAATGGGGCGTGAGCCCCCTGCGGACCGGCGTCTACTTCCTGCCCTTCGGTATCGCCTGGGTCTTCGGCACCATAGTTCTCAACCGGCGCCTGGTCGCCCTCGGTCCGCGCACCTTGCTGTGGGCCGGGGCGACCGTCTCCTTCGCCGGTACCCTGCTGCTGTTGGGTGTGCAGGGTCGCGACACCTGGCTGCCGTTCACTGTCGGCACGGTTCTGGCAGGCCTGGGCTGCGGCATCTTCGCGCCCAGCCTGAACGCCGCCGCGCTGATGTCCATCGACCCCGCCTACGTGGGGCTCGGCTCCGGGATCCTCAACACCGCCCGCCAGATCGGCATGGCGATGGGGGTCGCTCTGCTCGGCTCCCTCATCGGGATGCGCGACGCCCTCTTCGGCCTGCGCGTCGGCGCCGTACTCGTCGCCGTGTGCTTCCTGGCCATCGTCGTCCTCAGTCTGTGTTACGTCCCTGGCCGACGGAGCGGCGGATCTCCAGCTGGTGACACTGCCGCACCTGGAACCCGCTGCGCGAAGGACAGCGGCCGGCCTGTCAGCGGTGCCGGAGATTGTTGCGCCACACTCGAATGAGTGCACGAACGAGGTGTCGGCTGGGTGACGGCGGCGCCCGGCCTGGTCACGGCGGTGCGTTCGGCGAAGCAGTTCCTGACGTATGTGTCGTCGGGGCCCTTCCAGTACGCGGTCGCCGAGGCCCTGGCCCTGCCGGACTCGTACTTCGACGCCTTCCGCGCGGACATGCTGGCCAAGCGGGACCTGCTGGCGGCGGGGCTCACGGAGGCGGGCTTCGAGGTGTTCCGGACGGCGGGCACGTACTTCATCACCACCGACATCCGGCCCCTCGGCGAGTCGGACGGCTTCGCGTTCTGCCGGGCGCTGCCGCGGCGGGCGGGCGTGGTGGCCATTCCGAACGCCGTGTTCTACGACCACCGCGAGGCCGGCGCGCCCTTCGTGCGGTTCGCGTTCTGCAAACGGACAGAGGTGTTGGAGGAAGCCGCGGCCCGGCTCAAAACACTCGGAAGTCAGCGGTGATCTCGTACGTACGCCCCTGCCGCACCCGGGAGTGCGGCCTCAGCGGGCGTCTGCCTCGGGCTCCGGGAGCGGGGGACGACTTGCACGTCGCCCGGGTGACGGTCGACGCCTTCCGCGCGGACATGCTCCATCCGGCCCCTCGGCGAGTCGGACGGCTTCGCGACGCCGGCAGAGCCGACGGCCGAGCCGACGAGACGGCCCCGTCCACAGGCTGTGGACGGGGCCGTTCACTCCGCGGGGGTACGACGCCGGGTATGACGCGGGGTACGAAGCGGGGTACGACGACTCACTCGTCGCCGTCCTCCGGCTTCTCCGCGTCGTTGACCTCCGATTCGAGGCCCAGCTGCTCCACCAGCCACTTGTCGAACTCGATGGCCGCGCGCACCCAGCTCACCGTCGACGAGACGAACAGCTCGATGTTCACCCCGGCGCCGATCAGCAGCTGCGCCTCGCCGATGAGGCGGACGGTGCCGTCGTCGTGGGTGTGCGTGTAGACCTTGGGCCACAGCGTGCGGCGGTTCCAGTCGTCGATCGACTCGAGGAGCTGCACCTTGTCTTCGATCTTGTGGGGCCGGTCGAAGAACGTCCGCACCGAGTAGACCGCCTGGTCGCCCTCGCCGCGGAACATGAAGTACGTACGGAACTCCTCCCAGGGCGCCGCGAGGTCACCCTCGTCGTCGACGACGTACTTCAGCTCCATCTGGTCGAGAAGCTGCTTCACGAGGTCCTGATCCGGGACGACGGGGCCCGCCGGTCCACCCTGGGGCTGCGGCTCGGGCTGGCCCCCGAAGTTCGGAATCGAGGACGGGTCGATGGACATACTGAGTACTCCTGCGGTCGTCTGGATCGTCCGGCCGTCACTGAGACCGGACGTACCACCCACCCTCTCTCTCCTGGCCCATGCGCGGCAACCTGCCTGGCCGACGGGTTCACCGCGTGCGGGATCAGCGATGTGAGCGCCCGAATCCGGGCGCCATCCCCTCGGCTCGCCGAAGCTCCGGGAAATACCCGCGCGGCCCTGAAGCTGTGTGCCTCAGGGCCGCGACTCGGAGGTCTCCGCGATCAGAGCGTCTTGCCGGTCGCCGGGCCCACGATCAGGCCGTCGCCGAAGGCGTCCACCCGGACCGTGTCGCCGTCCTTGACCTCGCCGGCCAGGATCTCCTTGGCGAGGCGGTCGCCGATGGCGGTCTGCACCAGGCGGCGCAGCGGGCGGGCGCCGTAGGCCGGGTCGTTGCCCTCGTCGGCGAGCCAGGCCAGGGCCGCGTCGGTGACCTCCAGGGTGAGGCGGCGTTCCGCCAGGCGTCGCGCGAGGCGGTCGATCTGGAGGCGGGCGATCCGGCTGAGCTCCTCCTTGTTCAGGGCGGAGAACACCACCAGGTCGTCCAGCCGGTTGAGGAACTCCGGCTTGAACGAGGCCCGGACCACCTCCAGGACCTGTTCCTTCTTCTCCGCCTCGGTCGAGACCGGGTCGACCAGGTACTGGCTGCCCAGGTTCGACGTCAGCACCAGGATCGTGTTGCGGAAGTCGACCGTGCGGCCCTGGCCGTCGGTCAGCCGGCCGTCGTCCAGGACCTGGAGCAGGACGTCGAAGACCTCGGGGTGCGCCTTCTCCACCTCGTCGAGGAGTACGACGCTGTACGGGCGCCTGCGGACCGCCTCGGTGAGCTGGCCGCCCTCCTCGTAGCCGATGTAGCCGGGCGGGGCGCCGACCAGCCGGGCCACGCTGTGCTTCTCGCCGTACTCCGACATGTCGATGCGGATCATGGCCCGCTCGTCGTCGAACAGGAAGTCGGCGAGGGCCTTGGCCAGCTCGGTCTTGCCGACGCCGGTCGGGCCGAGGAAGAGGAAGGACCCGGTCGGGCGGTCGGGGTCGGCGATGCCGGCGCGGGAGCGTCGTACGGCGTCGGAGACGGCCTGGACGGCCTCGGTCTGGCCGATGAGGCGGCGGCCGAGCTCGTCCTCCATGCGCAGCAGCTTCTGCGTCTCGCCCTCCAGGAGGCGGCCGGCCGGGATGCCGGTCCAGGAGGCGACGACGTCGGCGATGTCGTCCGAGCCGACCTCCTCCTTGACCATGGTGCCCTTGGCGACCTCCTCCTCGGCCTCGGAGGCGGCCTCCAGGTCGCGTTCCAGGGTCGGGATCTCGCCGTAGAGCAGCTTGCTGGCGGTGTCGAAGTCGCCGTCGCGCTGGGCGCGCTCGGCCTGGCCGCGCAGTTCGTCGAGCTTCTCCTTGAGTTCGCCGACCCGGTTGAGGGACTGCTTCTCCTTCTCCCAGCGGGCGGTGAGGCCGCGCAGCTCCTCCTCCTTGTCGGCGAGGTCGCGGCGCAGCTTCTCCAGGCGGTCGCGGGAGGCGGCGTCGGTCTCCTTGCTGAGGGCCAGTTCCTCCATCTTCAGCCGGTCCACGGACCGCTGGAGCTCGTCGATCTCGACCGGCGACGAGTCGATCTCCATACGGAGGCGGGAAGCGGCCTCGTCGACGAGGTCGATGGCCTTGTCGGGGAGGAAGCGGGAGGTGATGTACCGGTCGGAGAGGGTCGCGGCCGCCACCAGGGCGCTGTCGGCGATCTGGACCTTGTGGTGGGCCTCGTAGCGGCCCTTCAGGCCGCGCAGGATCGCGATGGTGTCCTCGACCGTGGGCTCCGCCACCAGCACCTGCTGGAAGCGGCGCTCCAGTGCCGGGTCCTTCTCGATCCGCTCGCGGTACTCGTCGAGCGTCGTGGCGCCGACCATGCGCAGCTCACCGCGGGCCAGCATGGGCTTGAGCATGTTGCCGGCGTCCATCGCGGAGTCGCCGCCGGCGCCCGCGCCGACGACGGTGTGCAGTTCGTCGATGAAGGTGATGATCTGCCCGTCGGAGTCCTTGATCTCGGCGAGGACGGTCTTCAGCCGCTCCTCGAACTCGCCCCGGTACTTGGCGCCCGCGACCATCGCGCCGAGGTCGAGCGCGACGAGCCGCTTGTTCTTCAGGGACTCGGGGACGTCCCCCTTCACGATCCGCTGGGCGAGCCCCTCGACGACGGCCGTCTTGCCGACGCCGGGCTCCCCGATGAGGACCGGGTTGTTCTTCGTACGGCGGGAGAGCACCTGCACGACCCGGCGGATCTCCGTGTCCCGGCCGATGACCGGGTCGAGCTTGCCGTCCCGGGCGGCGGCGGTGAAGTCGGTGCCGAACTTCTCCAGGGCCTTGTACTGGCCCTCGGGGTCGGCGGTGGTCACCCGGCGTCCGCCGCGGGCCTTCTGGAAGGCCTCCTGCAGCTTCTTCGCGGTGGCGCCCTGCGCGGCCAGCACCTCACCGGTCTGTCCGCCCTTGGCGGCGATGCCCATGAGGAGGTGTTCGGTGGAGAGGAACTCGTCACCGAGGTCGCGGGCGCGGCTCTGCGCGTCGGCGATGACGGTGAGCAGCTCGCGGTTGGGCTGCGGGGGCGCGACGGTGGAGCCGGTCACGCTGGGCAGCCCGGCGAGTGCCTTCTCGGCGCCCGCTCGTACGGCAACCTGGTCGGCGTCGACGGCCGCGAGCAGGTCGGTGATGTTCTCGTTGTCCTGCCCCGACAGCAGCGCGAGCAGCAGATGGGCGGGGGTGAGGTCGGGGTGGCCTGCGGCCACGGCCCGGTTACTGGCCGCGTTGATCGCGTCCCGGCTCCGGTTGGTCAGCTCTGCGTCCACGTTCGCTGTCTCCTCCTTGCGTCAGCCGTCTCCCGTGTCTGACTCAGTCAGCGTACACAAAGTTGAGTCTATTCCGCTCAAGGTCTGCCGGGTGAGCCGGAAGTGGGCCAGGAGCGGGCCAGGGGCGGGTCGGCGGCGGCTCTCGGAAGCCTGCCGGGACCGCTAGATTCCCGGCACATGACCACCGAACCGCAGGACCCCGACGCGGCACACCTCGCGTTCTGGAGCGAACGGCACCTCTGCACGCTGACGACACCCCGCCCGGACGGCAGCCCGCACGTGGTGCCCGTCGGAGTGACATACGACCCGGAGCGCCGGCTCGCTCGGGTCATCGCCGACAAGGCGAGCCGTAAGGTGCGCAACGTCCTGGCGGCGGGGCCCGAGGGCGCCCGGGTAGCGGTCTGCCAGGTGGACGGCCGCCGCTGGGCCACCCTGGAGGGGCGGGCGCGGGTGCGCACAAAACCTGAGGAGGTCGGGGAGGCGGAACGGCGGTATGCCGAGCGGTACGGGAGGACGCCACGGGTGAATCCGGGGCGGGTGGTGATCGAGATCGAGGTGGGCCGCGTGATGGGTCACGGCTGACCGAAACCCCTCACCGGCCAGGTCCGACGATTTCCGGCCACTGCGCAACCGTTCCGAAGCCGGAAATGTCCCCACAAACTGCAGCGGCGTCACCGTGTTCAGGTCACGGTGACGCCGCTGCGGGGGGAAGCACCTGAGGCGATCTGTTACGACGGGGGAATCGCGTCAGGCACTGCGGGGGGTGGCTGAGATGGTTCGCGGCGCGGCCTGGGGAGCCGGTTCCGCAAGCTGATGGTCGCGCTGATCCAGGTTCACGAAGATCATTCCGTACCGGATGGCGCACCGCACGGGCTGCGGCGCCCCCCGGGGCCGCCGCAGACACCGGTAGGCCCGTACGTCGTCCTCCTCGTCCCGCGTGACGACCACCGGTTCTCCGAACACTGTCACCATCAACGAGTCACCACTGTGGGGGATGGCGGTGACCAGGTCGATGAAGTGCCAGCCGGAGCGGTAGGCGGTGGCCATCTCACGGCGAAAGGAGCGGTCGTCGGGTGGCGTGGTCACTTCAGCTCCCGTATTCCTCTGCCTCGGAATCCGCTCCAGTCACCACGCCGGAAGTATCGGCGTCCACAGACACACTCGGCCAGCTGGTGTTCGCTCGGACATCACCCTTCGTGCCGGCGATACCACTCAGCGCACCGAGGGCCGCGACGACGGAGAGGGTGGCACCAAGCACCGAGCGAAGCATTCTGTTGCGCATGGTCGGCTTCGTCCTCACTTGAAGGTCCCCTTTCCCCCGTCGAGTACGACGATGGCTCATTCGGGCACATCATGGCCACACAAACGATGCATCATGTTCCTGCATGTTCAGGACCCTGGGGGGTAGAAAATTTGTCACCTATACGAACAAAAGAGACACACCCCCACGCAATGACCGAACTCTGCGTGGAGGGGGGGCGCATCTACGCTTCGGCGCTCCGCACGGGCCGAGTCGCCCGCGCGGATGCGGAAACGGTGCCCTGCCTCATGGAGTTCGCCCTGCTCCACCCCGATCCGGACGACCCGGAGTGGCTGCGGCCGGTCCCTCCCGCACTCGCCCTCGCCCAGCGGCTCAACCCACTGGAACTCGAGATAGCCGAACGCCGGCGTCTGTCGATCGAACTCGCCGACACCTTCGAGCCTTTCATGACCCTGGGCACCCCAGGGATGCCGACCGGCGATGCCATCACCGTGCTGGAGGGCGGGGACCGGATCAACAACGCCCTCAACCTGGCCACGGCCCAGTGCCAGACGGAGGTGCTCACGGTCCAGCCCGGCCGCATATCCGAACACGGGCTGCTCCAGGGGCTCGAGCGCGACAGACCGTTGATAGAGCGTGGCGTGCGGATCCGCACGCTGTACCAGCACACGGCCCGCTACAGTCCGGAGAAGCTGGCCTACGGCGCCCAACTCGCCGACGGCAGGGTGGAGTACCGCACCATCGACGAACTGGTGGAGCGCGTGATCATCTGCGACGAGACCGTCGCCTTCATCCCGACCCGGGACGATCAGCAGGTCGCCCTGGAACTGCGTCACCCGGGCCTCATCCGGTATCTCATCAAGGTGTTCGAGTACATGTGGGACCGAGCCGTACCGCTGAGCGCCGGCGCCCCCTACGAAACCGCCGGCGACGGCATCACGGAGATCCAGCACTCCATCGCCAAACTCCTCATCGAGGGCCATGTCGACGAGGCCATCGCCCGCCGTCTGGGGATGAACGTCCGCACCTGCCGGGCCCACATAGCCAAGCTGGCCACCGCGCTCGGCAGCGGAAGCCGGGCCCAACTCGGTTACCTGATAGCGCAATCCGGGATCCTGGACCGGGACAGCTGAGTTGACGGGCCGACGAAGAGGACGTGGGTGACGGACCAGGTGCTTGATCAGGAAGCCTCGGCGGAGATCGGCCGACCGACCCCCGGGGCGCACCAGGAGCACGGCGTGGAGGAACTGTGCGCCAAGGGCGCACGACTGTACGAACGCGCCCTGCGCGAGGGCCGGGTGGCCGCCCTCGATGCCGAACCGGCGCCCTGCCTCCTCGAGTTCGGCCTGCTGCACCCGGCCGTGGACGACCTGGACCGGCTCGAACCCGTGGCCCCCGCGCTCGCCCTGCACGGCCTGCTGCGCGCCTCCGCGGCCCGGATCGCCGCCGAGCGCCATCGCGAGGAACGGCTCGCGGCTCTGTTCGAGCCCCTCATGCGCACCACCGGCGCCACCACCGCGCCCACCGAGCCGGCCTCCCTGCGCATCCTCAGCACCTACGAGCGGATCAACCAGGCGATCACCGAGGCGATGACGGAAGCGGCCTTCGAACTCCTGAGCATCCAGCCGCACATCCAGTACACCGACAGCGGCCAGGAGGAGGCACAGGCCACCGCCCTGACCCGCGACCAGGCCCTCCTCGACCGGGGCTGCCGCATCCGCACCCTGTACCAGCACACCACGCGCCACCAGCCACTGATCCTGGCCCGCTACGAGAAGCTCCGGGGCGATGTGGAGGCCCGCACCCTGGACGAAGTCAGCGACCGGCTCATCGTCGTCGACCGCAAGGTCGCCTTCGTCCCGGCCGGCGAGGACAGCGGGCTGGCCCTGGAGGTCCGCCACCCCGCCCTGCTCACCTACTTCACCACCGCCTTCGAACGGTTCTGGAACCTGGCCACGCCCATGCACCCGCAGGCCGTCCGGCAGCCCACCCTGAACGGCGTCACCCCCCGCCAGCGCGCCATCGCCACCCTCCTCGTGGAGGGCCACACCGACGCCGTGATCGCCGCTCGCCTCGGCATGAACGTGCGCACCGCCCGCGTCCACATCGCCAAACTCGCCGCGACCCTCGGCAGCGAGAGCCGCGCCCAGCTCGGCTATCTCATCGGCCGCTCGGGGATCCTTGACCAGGAACAGCATCCGGGGCCGGAGTAGGAGCGGGGGCGGGGGCCGGAGCGGAAGCGGGATCGGCGGTCGGAGCGGAAGCGGGGGCCGCGGTCGCCGCGGAGGACGGCAGGGCGCAGGCGCCCGTGTCCACCGGGCCGTCCAGCCCCACCTGCGCGATCCGCACCCCGAGCTGGGTGCGGCTCGCCGCGCCCAGGGTCTCCGAAAGGCGGGCGATGTGGGCGCGGCAGGTACGGACACTGATGCCGAGCCGTTCGGCGATGACCGCGTCCTGGTGCCCCTCCGCCAGCAGGGTGGCGATGGACTGCTCGCGGTGCGAGATGCCCTGCACCCGGGTCTCGGGGAGCGGGCCGGTGAGCGGGATCGCGAGGCGCCAGAAGCGCTCGAAGACCGTGACCAGGTAGGCGACCAGGGCCGGGTGGCGCAGCTCCAGCGCCATCGTGCGGTCGGCGTTCGCCGGCACGAAGGCCACCTTGCGGTCGAAGAGGATCAGCCGGTCGATGACCTCGTCCAGGGTGCGGGCCTCCACCGCGCTGCCCATCAGCTCCAGATAGTTCAGCAGGCCCTGCCCGTGCCGCGCCACATGGGTGTAGAGGTCGCGCATCCGGACCCCGCGGCCGCGCAGCTCCAGGGCGCGGTGCAGGCCCTCCGACAGTTCGTGCTCGCGCCGGATGCCGCCCGGCTGGACCGTCAGGACCTCCGTCGTGCACGCCTCGGTCGCCTGGTCCAGGGCCGCCTGGATCCGGGAGTCGCCGTCCAGGACCCGGATCGCCGCACCCTCCCCGGCCTGCCCGCCCGGCACGGGGCCGCCGAGGCCGGCGTACCACTCGAAGGCGGCGACCGCGGAGCCCATCCGCCGCTGGCTCGCGCTCACCTCGTCGTGCAGGCCGCGCAGCAGCCGGGTCATGACCTCCTGCGGGGAGGTCGGCACCAGCCAGTCCATGTCGTCGGGGTCGGGGTGGAGCAGGGCCAGCTCCAGGAGGCACGGAACCGGCTCGGCATCGCCGCGCGGCACGCGTCCCCGCCGTACGGCCCGGGAATACACACGATCCCCGGCCTCGCACAGTCGGTCAGCACCGTGAGGATGCCCCTCCGCCCCGTGCCCGGCCATCGCCCATCCCACCCCCGCTTGACGCCTCTCTCTCGCCTGTTCCGCAGCGCAACTATGCGCGGACTGGACCGGCTCCGCAACACGGCTCTCCCGGCCAGGGCAGCGGAAAACCGCTCATATGACCGGGTTTCTCCTGGCCTCCGCCCCTCGCACTGCAACAAGCTGACGGTGGTGCCGGACCGGACGAAGGCGCATCGTTGGTTCCGCTTCCCCTTCGGGTGCTCCCCACCCGCAGGAGGGGCAACGGGGGAGTCCGGCCGGGTAACGGGGGAGCCCGGCCGGGCACCGGTACGTTCCGCGTGTGCGCTCCCGGAAACCACCGAGTGATCGGCGCGTTACGTCCCACACTTAACGTCAGGCCATGGCGGACATATTTGACGCATACGCGTTGGCCGACGCGTGGGACGAGATGTTCGAGCGGCCGGGTGAGGTCAGGGCCGCCTACGAGCCGGTACTGGCGGCGCTCCAGCCGATCGAACCAGGTGAACTGCGGTTCCGGGCCGACCAGATGGCCCGCGCCTTCACCGACCGTGGCGTGACCTACGCCTTCGCGGGCGAGGAGCGGCCCTGGCCGCTGGACCTCGTGCCCAGAATCCTCGACGCCGTCGAGTGGGATTTCATACAACGGGGCGTCACCCAGAGAGTCAGGGCCCTGGAGGCCTATCTCGCGGACGCCTACGGCCCCTGCCGCGCCTTCGAGGACGGAGTGGTCCCCTGGCGGCTGCTGCTGGGTTCCGCGCACTTCCACCGCGCGGCGCACGGCGTGGAGCCACCGGGCGGCGTCCGCATCCACGTCGCCGGCATCGACCTGGTCCGGGACGAGGCGGGCGACTTCCGGGTCCTCGAGGACAACGTCCGGGTGCCCAGCGGGGTGTCGTACGTCATCGAGAACCGGCGGGCCATGACCCGGGTCTTCCCGTCGCTCTTCGACGGACAGCACGTGGTGCCCGTCGACGGGTACGCCGGCCGGCTGCTGGCCGCGCTGCGGGCCGCCGCGCCCGGCCGGACCCCCGATCCCCGGGTCGTCGTGCTCACCCCCGGTCCCAGCAACGCCGCCTACTTCGAGCACGCGCTGCTGGCCCGGCTGATGGGCGTCCAGCTGGTCGAGGGGCACGACCTCGTCTGCCGCAACAACCGGGTGTGGATGCGGACGACGAAGGGCGAGGTGCCGGTGCACGTCGTCTACCGGCGGCTCGACGACGACTTCCTCGACCCCCTCCACTTCCGCCCCGACTCGGTGATCGGCTGCCCGGGCATCCTGAGCGCGGCCGTGGCCGGAAACGTCACCCTCGCCAACGCGGTCGGCAACGGCATCGCCGACGACAAACTGCTGTACACGTACGTACCGGACCTGATCCGTTACTACCTCGCAGAGGAACCGATTCTCCCCAACGTCGAGTCGTACCGCCCCGATGAACCCGGCCAGCTCGAGGCCGTCCTCGACCAGATCGACCAGCTGGTCGTCAAGCCCGTCGACGGGGCCGGCGGTCAGGGCATCGTCATCGGTCCGAAGGCCGACGCGAAGACCCTCGAGAAGACCCGCAAGGCCGTCGCCGCCGACCCGCGCGGTTTCATCGCCCAGCGGCCCGTCGCCCTGTCCACCTCCCCCACCCTCGCGGGCGAGCGCATGGCCCCCCGCCACATCGACCTGCGTCCGTTCGCCGTCAACGACGGCACCGACGTGTGGGTGCTGCCCGGCGGCCTCACCCGCGTGGCCCTCCAGGAGGGCAACCTGATCGTCAACTCCAGCCAGGGCGGCGGCTCCAAGGACACCTGGGTACTCGCCGAGGGCCCCGTCGAAGGCCCCGCCCCCGTCCCCGACGACAACACGCTCCCGTCCGTCGTCCCCCGTCAGCTCGGCCCGGACGGGATCCCCGCCGGAGTACAGGAAGGGGCGCAGCAACAGTGAACGACGTGATCCTCTCCCGCATAGCGGAGGCGCTGACCTGGACCGGCCGCTATGTCGAACGGGCCGACGCCACCGCGCGCATCCTCGACGCCTACCTCCACCGCATGCTGGAGGACCCGTGGCGCGACGAGGACGTGGCCTGCCGGTCGCTGTACGCGATCCTCGGCGTGGACGCGGGCACCGGACCCTGCGACATGCAGCAGGTCCTGGACCAGCTGGCCTTCGACGCCCGCTCGACCGGCTCCATCGAGGGCGCGCTGGGCGCCGCCCGGCTGAACGCGAGAAGCGCCCGCGAGGCGGTGTCGTCCGCCATGTGGGAGTGCCTGAACGCCACCTGGCACGCCCTCGCCGACCAGCGCCGCGCGGCCCGCCGCACCGGCCCCTACGCCTATCTGGAGCTGGTCCGCAGCCGGGCCGCCCTCTTCTTCGGCCTCGCCGACTCCACGATGAGCCGGGACGACTCCTGGCGGTTCGTCGTCCTCGGCCGGAGCCTTGAGCGGGTGGACATGACCGTACGGCTGCTGTCGGTGCGCGTGCTGGACGCCGCCCACGCCCCGGACTGGCCGACCCTGCTCAGCGCGTCCGGCGCCGACGAGGCGTTCGCACGGGTCTACGGCGGCTTCGGCGACACCCCCAGAGTGGCCGAGTTCCTGCTCCTGGACCGCGACTTCCCGCGCTCGGCGCTGCACGCGCTGACCACGGCCGAGGAGTGCCTCACCGCCCTCGGCCGTCCCCGCCAGGACCCGGCCCGCCGCCCCATCGGCAGGCTGCGCACCCGCCTGGAATACCTCGACACCCACGCCCTGGAAGAACAGCTCCCCCTGCTGCTGAGGGACTTGCAGACAGCCTGCATGGCCTCGGCGGAGGCGGTCGCCGAGCGGTTCTTCCCGTACCAGGGGCCCGTCGTGTGGGCCCAGGAAGGAGCGTGAGCACGATGACCCGCAGACTCCGCATCCGTCACACGACCCGTGTCTCCTACGCGCAGGCCGCCGTCTCGTCCCACAACGAGGTCCGGATGACGCCCCTCACCCTGCCCGGCCAGACCACGCTGGACTCCCGGGTGACCATCCGCCCGGCGGCCACGACCTGGTCGTACTGGGACTACTGGGGTACCCAGGTCACCGCGTTCGAGCTGATGGACCCGCACGCCGACCTCACCATCACCGCCTCCAGCCTGGTGGAGACGGCCCCGCCGGAGCCGTTGCCGCAGCCGCTGGACTGGGCGGACGTGGCCGAACGCACGGCCGGCTCACGGCTGCTGGAGTTCGCGGCCTCCACGGCCCGTACGACGGTCCCGCCGAAGCTGGTGAAGAAGGCGCGCAAGGCGGCGGCCGGACTCGACCCGCACGACACGGCG
The DNA here is from genome assembly GCF_040295925.1 of Streptomyces sp. NPDC002588. Taxonomy (NCBI): domain Bacteria; kingdom Bacillati; phylum Actinomycetota; class Actinomycetes; order Kitasatosporales; family Streptomycetaceae; genus Streptomyces; species Streptomyces sp. NPDC002588. The sequence continues at coordinate 70,691 of NZ_JBEOWF010000020.1, read as the reverse complement.
GTGGCCGTCTCCGCGCTGGTCGCCGACCGGGTCTCCTACCTGCCCGGCGCGACCGGGGTGAACACCTCGGCCACGGAGGCCTGGGAGCAGGGCGCGGGCGTCTGCCAGGACATCGCCCATGTCACGATCGCCCTGCTGCGGGGGCTGGGTCTGCCGACCCGCTATGTCTCCGGCTACCTCCACCCCGAACGGGAGGCCGAACTCCACCGCCCGGTGGCCGGGCAGAGCCACGCCTGGATCGAGTACTGGGCGGGCGACTGGCACGGCTACGACCCCACGAACCGGACCCGTGCCGACGAGTCCCACGTGGTGGTCGGCCGGGGCCGCGACTACGACGACGTCACCCCGCACAAGGGCATCTACCGGGGGGTCGCCGGGGGCCCGCCGGAAGTGACGGTGGAGTTCACCCGGGTGGCCTGAGGGCCGGTCCGGGGGGCGGCTCCGGCGACGGACCGCCCCTCCCGCAACCGCGTCCGGGCCGCGTCGGGGCTACTTCAGCTTGATGGCGTCGCAGGCGGCCTGGTACGCGGGGGTGCAGATCTGGGACACCTTGTAGATGCCGTCCGCGATGATGGTCGTCTTGATGTTGGTCTTGGTCAGCGCGACCACGGTCACCAGCTTGGCCGGGATGTCCTTCTGGGTCGCGCTGTCGACCTTGTCCCGGGTGAGCGCCTCGAACTGCAGCTCACGGCCCTGGACCTTGGCGACGGCCGCCTCCGCGGCCGTCTGGCCCAGGGTGGGGTACGGCTTGTAGACGGTCATGTACTGCTCGCCGGTGACGATCCGCTGCACGGCCGGCAGCTCGGCGTCCTGCCCGGTGATCGGCGGCAGGTCGCTGTCGCTCATGCCCGCCGCCTTCATGGCCTTGATGGCCCCGCCGGCCATGGCGTCGTTGGCGGAGTACACGGCCGCGATGTTGTTCTTGCCGAGCTTCGCGAGCGCGTCGGCCATGTGCTGCTGGGCGATCTTCGGGTCCCACGCGTCGGTGTCGTAGTCCGCCGAGATCGTCACCCGGCCCTTGAGCTCGTTGAGCGCGCCCGCCTTGAACTGCGCGGCGTTGGGGTCGGTGGGCGAGCCGTTGATCATGACGATCTTGTCGGCGGTGCTGGCCGAGCCCAGCGCCTCGGTGATGGAACGGCCCTGCACCTCGCCGACGAGCTCGTTGTCGAAGGAGACGTACGCGTCGATCGGGCCCTCGGCGAGACGGTCGTAGGCGATGACCGGGATGCCCGCCTCCTTGGCCTTCTTCACCATGGGGACGATCGCCTTGGAGTCGACGGCGTCGAGCACGATGCAGTCGACCTTCTCGTCGATCATCTTCTGCATCTGGATGTTCTGCGTCTTGGTCTTGCCCTTGGCGTTGGCGTACTCGGTCTTGCCCTTGTTGCTGGTCAGCGACGCGACGGTCGACTTGATGTAGGGGTAGTCGAACTCCGCGTACCGGGTGTTCGTCGCCTCCGGCATCAGAACGCCGATGGTGATGTCGTTGCTGCGGGTCGGTGTCGCGCTGCTGCTGTCCCCCGAGGCCCCGAACATTCCGCATCCCGCGAGCGAGAGGGACATCGTGGAGGCGACCACAGCTATGGCGATACGACGCATTCGGGGGCTCACTTCAGGTGTGTTCCGGACCTGGGTGCGACAGATTGACCCAGATCTGAAAAGACAACGCGGCGGCGGCCACCGGCGTCAAGCGGAACCACTTAACGAAGTAGCAACATCACGCTCCGTTTGGTGGCGGAGAACGCATGGAGATGTAGCGGAGATCGAGCGGAACCGCATCCAAACACTCCTTACGGACCCTCCATCCGGAGGAGTTCCGGAAATCCGGACCCGGCGGCACCCCTCACGGCCGGCACCACCCGGCCGGCACCCCGGCCCGAGGCATGTGCGCAGGGGCCCGGAGAATCCCCCGGGCCCCTGCGCAACGATGCGTGTCCGTCGGTCAGTCCGACGGCTGCTGCCGCTTGGGCCGCCACACCACCAGCGCGCTCGTCTGCTGGACCTCCTGGTACGGGACCAGGTCGCGGCGGTAGGAGGCGTGGACCGCCGCCTCGCGCTGCTGCATCGCCGCGGCCGCGCCGTCCAGGGCGTCCTGGAGTTCCGCGACGCGGGACTGGAGGGCCGCCACCTGGTTCTCCAGCTCGATGATGCGCTTGATGCCGGCCAGGTTGATGCCCTCGTCCTGCGACAACTGCTGCACGGTGCGCAGCAGTTCGATGTCGCGGGCCGAGTAGCGGCGGCCCCGGCCGGCGGTGCGGTCGGGGGATACCAGGCCCAGGCGGTCGTACTGACGCAGGGTCTGCGGGTGCAGGCCGGAGAGCTGGGCCGCCACCGAGATGACGTAGACCGGGGTCTCCTCGGTCAGTTCATACGGGTTACGCCGCCGGCCGTCCATCACTCTCAAGCTCCCTTCGCGGCCTCGAAGAGGTCCGCCCGCGGGTCCTCGTCCACGGTCGCCTCGCGATACGCCTCGAGCGCTTCACGAGCATTCCCCGACAGGTCCTTCGGCACACTCACCTCGACGGTGACCAGCAGGTCGCCGCGGGTGCCGTCCTTGCGGACCGCGCCCTTGCCCCGCGCCCGCATGGTGCGGCCGTTGGGGGTGCCGGGCGGCAGCTTCAGGGTGAGGGGCGGGCCCCCGAGGGTGGGGACCTTGACCTCCCCGCCCAGGGCCGCCTCGGTGAAGGTCACCGGGACCGTCACCGTCAGGTTGTCGTCCTTGCGGCCGAAGACAGGGTGGGCTCCGACGTGGACCACGACGTAGAGGTCGCCGGCGGGACCGCCCCGCTCGCCGGGGGCGCCCTTGCCGCGCAGCCGGATGCGCTGCCCGTCCGTCACCCCGGCCGGGATGCGGACCTGCATCGTCCTGGACGACTTGGCCCGGCCGCTGCCCTTGCAGTCCAGGCAGGGGTGCTCGGCGATCAGGCCGCGGCCCTTGCAGTCCGGGCAGGGGTCGGTGAGGGAGAAGCCTCCGCCGGAGCCGCGCGCGACCTGGCCCGTGCCGACGCAGGTCGGGCACACACGCGGTGTGCCGTTCTTGTCGCCGGTGCCGGAGCAGGCCTTGCACGGGGACTGCGAGGACATCCGCAGCGGGACCGTGGCGCCCTCGATGGCCTCGGTGAAGGTCAGGGTGACCTCGGTGTCGATGTCCTGGCCGCGCCGCGGCTGGGTGCGGGTCGTGCCGGCGCCGCCGCGGTTGAACAGGCCGCCGAACACGTCGCCGATGCCGCCGCCGAAGCCGCCGGAGCCCGCCCCGCCCTGGGCGCCGCCTCCGAAGAGGTCGCCCAGGTCGAAGTTGAAGGATCCGCCGGCGCCCGGGCCGGGGCGGAAGCCGCCGTTGCCGAAGAGGGCGCGTGCCTCGTCGTACTCCTTGCGCTTCTTGGGGTCACCGAGGACGTCGTTCGCCTCGGAGATCTCCTTGAAGCGCTCCTCCGCCTTGACGTTGCCCTTGTTGGCGTCCGGGTGGAACTCGCGGGCGAGTTTCCGGTACGCCTTCTTGATCTCGGCCTCGGTGGCGTCCTTGGGGACGCCGAGGACCTTGTAGAAGTCCTTCTCGATGAAGTCCTTGGTGCTCATCCTCGACGTCCCTCCTTCCGCGTCGCTCCGGCGGTCGCTTCAAGCTCAGCCCTCTTCCGGGCCACCGCTCTCCTTGTCGTCCGCCGGCTGCTCGGCCGGGGCCGCGTCCGAGGACTCGGCCTTCACGGTCTGGGCGCCGGGCTGGGGCTCGGCGACCGCCACCCGCGCGGGGCGGATGGTGCGCTCGCCGATGCGATACCCGGGCTGCAGAATCGCCACGCATGTCGTCTCGGTGACGTCGGGCGCGTAGCTGTGCATCAGCGCCTCGTGGATCGTCGGGTCGAAGGGCTCGCCCTCCTTGCCGAACTGCTGCAGGCCCATCTTGGCTGCGACGGTCTCCAGCGACTCGCCCACCGACTTGAAGCCGCCGACGAACTCGCCGTGTTCCCGCGCGCGGCCGATGTCGTCGAGGACGGGCAGGAGCTCGGTCAGGAGGTTCGCGATGGCGATCTCCTTGACCGCGATCCGGTCGCGCTCGACCCGGCGGCGGTAGTTCTGGTACTCGGCCTGGAGGCGCTGGAGGTCCGCGGTGCGCTCGCCGAGCGCGGTGCGCACCTGGTCCAGCTGGGCCACCAGACCCGCTGTCTGGTTCGCGTCCCCGGCCGGGGCCGCGCCCTCCTTCGAGGGGGCGGCCTTCGGCTCGGCGTCTTCAGGGGTGGCGCCGGAGGGGACGTCGGGCTTCTCCTCGAAGCCCGGGGTCTCCTCCGTCACGCGGCACCGTCCTTGCGCTCGTCGTCGACGATCTCGGCGTCCACGACGTCGTCGTCGGCCTTCGGGGCCTCGTCGGAACCGCCGGCGGTGGCCTGCGAGGCCTGGGCGTCGGCGTACAGGGCCTGGCCGAGCTTCTGGGAGACGGCCGCGACCTTCTCCGTCGCCGTGCGGATCTCGGCGGTGTCCTCGCCCTTGAGCTTCTCCTTCAGCTCGGTGACGGCCGCCTCGACCTCGGTCTTGATCTCGCCCGGGACCTTGTCGTCGTTGTCCTTGAGGAACTTCTCGGTCTGGTAGACGAGCTGCTCGCCCTGGTTGCGGGCCTCGGCGGCCTCGCGGCGGCGGTGGTCCTCGTCCGCGTACTGCTCGGCCTCCTGGCGCATGCGGTCGACCTCGTCCTTCGGCAGCGAGGAGCCGCCGGTGACGGTCATCTTCTGCTCCTTGCCCGTGCCGAGGTCCTTCGCGGTCACGTGCATGATGCCGTTGGCGTCGATGTCGAAGGACACCTCGATCTGCGGGACGCCGCGCGGGGCCGGGGGCAGACCGGTCAGCTCGAACATGCCGAGCTTCTTGTTGTACGCCGCGATCTCGCGCTCGCCCTGGTAGACCTGGATCTGGACGGAGGGCTGGTTGTCCTCGGCGGTGGTGAAGATCTCGGACCGCTTGGTCGGGATCGTCGTGTTCCGCTCGATGAGCTTGGTCATGATGCCGCCCTTGGTCTCGATGCCGAGGGACAGCGGGGTCACGTCGAGGAGCAGGACGTCCTTGACCTCGCCCTTGAGGACACCGGCCTGGAGGGAGGCGCCGATGGCGACGACCTCGTCCGGGTTCACGCCCTTGTTGGCGTCCTTGCCGCCGGTCAGCTCCTTGACGAGCTCGGCGACGGCGGGCATACGGGTCGAGCCGCCGACGAGGACGACGTGGTCGATCTCGGCGAGCGAGATGCCGGCGTCCTTGATGACGTTGTGGAACGGCGTCTTGCAGCGCTCCAGCAGGTCGGCCGTCAGCTGCTGGAACTGGGCGCGGGTGAGCTTCTCGTCCAGGTGCAGCGGGCCCTCGGCGGAGGCCGTGATGTAGGGCAGGTTGATCGAGGTCTCGGTGGACGAGGACAGCTCGATCTTGGCCTTCTCGGCGGCCTCGCGGAGGCGCTGGAGGGCCATCTTGTCCTTGCTGAGGTCCACGCCGTGGCCCGCCTGGAACTGCTTCACCAGGTAGTCCATGACGCGCTGGTCCCAGTCGTCACCACCGAGGTGGTTGTCGCCGTTGGTGGCCTTCACCTCGACGACGCCGTCGCCGATCTCCAGCAGGGACACGTCGAAGGTGCCGCCGCCGAGGTCGAAGACGAGGATGATCTGCTCGTCCTTGTCGAGGCCGTAGGCGAGCGCGGCCGCGGTGGGCTCGTTGACGATCCGCAGGACGTTCAGACCGGCGATCTCGCCGGCCTCCTTCGTCGCCTGGCGCTCGGAGTCGTTGAAGTAGGCCGGGACGGTGATGACCGCGTCGGTCACCTTCTCGCCCAGGTAGGCCTCGGCGTCCCGCTTCAGCTTCTGCAGGATGAACGCGGAGATCTGCTGCGGGTTGAAGGGCTTCCCGTCGAGCTCGATCTTCCAGTCGGTGCCCATGTGGCGCTTCACCGAGCGGATGGTCCGGTCCACGTTCGTGACCGCCTGGCGCTTTGCCACCTCGCCGACCAGCACCTCGCCGTTCTTGGCGAAGGCGACGACGGACGGCGTGGTCCTGGCACCCTCGGCGTTGGTGATGACGGTGGGCTCGCCGCCCTCCAGAACGCTGACGACGGAGTTGGTTGTGCCCAGGTCGATGCCGACCGCACGTGCCATGGTGATCTTCCTCCAGCTGACTTGAGTGGAACGGACTCAAGTGTGCACGACACCCCCCGCTCGGTCAACAGACCTGAGTCACACCCACTCAACTCTTATCCGTTCCTTACACGCAAGCTGGCGCTGACCTGCGGAGATACGGACCCTTCCCGCCGACGATCACCCGATTCAGGGGTCGGTGCATCGCTCTCCGGTTGACGCCGAGGCCCGTACACGCGCGCCCGGCGCGGACCCGGACGGACATTCCGGCGCCCTCCGCGCGCGCGTGCGGAAGCCTCGTACACCGGAACCCGCAGCAGCGGGAGCACGACCGCCAGGACCCCGCCCGCCACCCACCACAGCGCCTGCGGCCCCACCCATCCGGCATGCGCGAGCGTCCCGACGAGTACCCCGGAGAAGGCCGCCACACCGATCGACACCGCCGCCCCCCGCGGAGTGAGGCCCAACCGCCGCAGCCGGTGCGCGAGATGGTCCGGGCCGCCGCGCAGCAGGGGCCGTCCGGCCCGCCGACGCGACACGACGACGAGGACGGCGTCGGCGGCGGCGACCGCCGTGAGGGCGAACAGCACGCCCGCCCCCTCGGCCGTGTCGTACCCCGCGCGCGTGGTGACGGCCGCGGCAGCGAGCAGGAAGCCGGCGAACAGGGAGCCGCACGCGCCGAGCGCCACGCGCGCGGGGGGCCAGTTGTGCATGAGGAAGCCGGTCAGCGCGGCCGCGAGGACGCTCAGCAGCACGGCCAGGCCGTCCAGCACCTCGGCCGCCGCGCACGCGGCCGCCCCGAAGGCGGTGACGACCGCGACCGTGCCGGCCACCCCGTCGGAGTGGTCGAGGGACCTGAAGGCGAGCGCCACACAGGTGATCCAGCCGACGGCGACCACCGCGGCCCACGCGCCCGTGTCGCCGTACGGCACGACGAAGGACGCCGCCACCGCCGTACCGACCACCAGGAGGCGCGCCTTGAGCCGCCAGGCGTCGGCGACCAGCCCGAGCACGGCGACACCCGCGGCCGCGGCCAGCAGCGTGCCGATCCCCTCGCCCAGCGGGGCGACACCGGACCGGTCGCCTGCGACCGCGACCAGGCAGGTGGTGAGGACGACCGCGACGCCCCCGGACAGCGGTACGCGCCGCTGCCGCTGCCGTCGTTCGACCAGCCCCAGGCGCAGGGCGGGCACGCGCAGCAGCGCGGCGAGGGCGGCGGCGAGCAGGAGGGCGACGGTGGCGGCGGAGATCCCGTAGAGCACGGTTATAAATTAGTCACAAATGTACCAATTTGGTACGAATAACACGTCCGGATCGTCTCCCCGATCCGATCCTGTTCCTGAGGCGACCCTGAGCGATTCAGATCACTCCGCACCTCGCTACAGTGCGACGGAGAATACGGGGTAGTCTCAGACGGACTGCATAAGTTACCGCTTAGTAATCACATCCTGAAGACCCTCGCAGGCCCGAGGAGCCCCCTCATGCAACTCGCCGCGATCATCGTGTCGCTGGTCCTGACCGTGGTCGGCGTGGCGCTGCTCGCACGCGCCATCGGTCAGTTCGTCCGGTACTTCAAGCTGGGCCAGCCCGTGCCCGCCGGCAGCCGGACCGACAACCCCTATGCGCGCAGCGTGACGCTGGTCCGGGAGTTCCTCGGCCACACCCGCATGAACCGTTGGGGCATCGTCGGCTTCGCCCACTGGTTCGTGGCGATCGGCTTCCTGACGCTGCCGCCGACCATCATCACCGCCTACGGCCAGCTCTTCCAGGCCGACTGGACGCTCCCGGTGATCGGCGGCTTCCTGCCGTACGAGCTGTACATCGAGTTCATCGCCGCGATGACCACCCTCGGCATCGTCACGCTGATGGCCATCCGCCTGCTGAACCTGCCCTCGCGGCCCGGCCGCAAGTCGCGCTTCGCGGGCTCGAAGATGGGCCAGGCGTACTTCGTCGAGTACGTCATCCTCACCATCGGCCTGGCCATCTACGTGCTGCGCGGCCTCGAGGGCGCACTGCACCACGTGGACCACTTCGAGGCTGCGTACTTCGCCTCGTACCCGCTGGTCCTGGCCTTCAAGGGCCTGAGCGTCGGGACGCTGCAGAACCTGGTCTACCTGGCCGCCATGATCAAGCTCGGCACGACGATGGTCTGGATGATCGTGGTCTCGCTGAACACCAACATGGGCGTGGCCTGGCACCGCTTCCTGGCGTTCCCGAACATCTGGTTCAAGCGCGAGGCGGAGGGCGCGACCGCGCTCGGCGGGCTCCAGCCCATGACCTCCGGCGGCAAGCCGATCGACTTCACCGACCCCGGTGACGACGACGTCTTCGGCGTCTCCCAGGTCGAGCAGTTCTCCTGGAAGGGCCTGCTGGACTTCTCCACCTGCACCGAGTGCGGCCGCTGCCAGTCGCAGTGCCCCGCCTGGAACACCGGCAAGCCCCTCTCCCCCAAGCTGCTGATCATGTCCCTGCGGGACCACGCCCACGCCAAGGCGCCCTACCTGCTCGCGGGCGGCGGCAAGACCGTGGAGGGCGAGGAGAAGGCGTCCGAGGAGCAGCTCAAGGACGTCCCGGCGGCGGCGCTGGCCGAGGCCGAGCGCCCGCTGATCGGCACCGCCGAGGACAACGGCGTCATCGACCCGGACGTCCTGTGGTCCTGCACCACCTGCGGCGCCTGTGTCGAGCAGTGCCCGGTGGACATCGAGCACGTCGACCACATCGTCGACATGCGCCGCTACCAGGTCATGATCGAGAGCAGCTTCCCGTCCGAGGCGGGCACGATGCTCAAGAACCTGGAGAAGAAGGGCAACCCCTGGGGCCTCGCCAAGAAGCAGCGCCTGGAGTGGACGAAGGAGGTCGACTTCGAGATCCCGGTCGTCGGCCGCGACATCGAGGACCTCTCCGAGGTCGAGTACCTGTACTGGGTCGGCTGCGCGGGCGCCCTCGAGGACCGCGCGAAGAAGACCACCAAGGCGTTCGCCGAACTGCTCCACATCGCGGGCGTGAAGTTCGCGATCATGGGCGGCGACGAGAAGTGCACCGGTGACTCCGCCCGCCGCCTCGGCAACGAGCCCCTGTTCCAGGAACTCGGCATGGAGAACGTGGCCGCGCTGAACATGGCCTTCGGCGAGGACGACGACGACCCGGAGACGAAGAAGCCGAAGTCGGCGAAGAAGATCGTCGCCACCTGCCCGCACTGCCTCAACACCATCGGCAACGAGTACCCGCAGCTCGGCGGCGACTACGAGGTCATCCACCACACCCAGCTGCTCCAGCACCTGGTGGACGAGGGCAAGCTGATCCCCGTCACCCCGGTCGAGGGCATCATCACCTACCACGACCCCTGCTACCTGGGCCGCCACAACAAGATCTACACGCCGCCGCGCGAGATCATGACCGCCGTCCCGGGCCTGCGCCAGCAGGAGATGCACCGCCACAAGGAGCGCGGCTTCTGCTGCGGCGCCGGCGGCGCGCGGATGTGGATGGAGGAGCGGATCGGCAAGCGCATCAACAACGAGCGTGTCGACGAGGCCCTCTCCCTCAACCCCGACATCGTCTCGACGGCCTGCCCGTTCTGCCTCGTCATGCTGACCGACTCGGTCAACGGCAAGAAGAACGACGGCAAGGCCAAGGAGTCCATCCAGGTCGTGGACGTCGCCCAGCTGCTGCTGGAGTCCGTCAGGACCCCGATGGACCCGGAGGACTCCGCGGAGGCGGAGAGCGAGCCGGAGCCGGAGCCGGTGAAGTAGCCGCTCCCTCCCCCCACGACCGACGACGCCCCGAGGCCCGGCACACGGGCCCGGGGCGTCGCGCGTGCTCGTCCGCACCTCGCCCGCGAAACGGCCGGGAAACGGCGTTCGGGCAGGGCGCCGATCGTGCCCCTGATCTCAACTGGGGTGTCCCCCTAGGGGATCGGGCGGAGGATGTCCGGTGGCCGCCTAGGGGATGTCACAGCTCAGCAGCAAAGGCGCACGCGGGCGGCCGAGCCCGCACGTCACTCTCCGGAACCAGGTACGTTCGAGGACGTGGCTGGATTCAGGATCGGACGCGGCGGCCGGGACGACCGCGCCCCGCAAGCGCGACCGCAACACTCTCCGAACGGGCGGCAGGCGCCCCAGCGGCCCTCGGGGCAGCCGGGGCAGTCCGGGCACGCCCCGGGGCCGTCGTACGGCTATCCGCCGGCGCAGCAGCCGTACCCGCCGACGCAGACGCGGCCGCAGTACCGCGGTGGCGGACAGCAGCCGCCGTACGGCGGTTCGAACGGGGGCGGCTGGCCCCAGGCGAACGGCGGCCAGGGCGGCGGTGAACCGGAGTACTTCGGCGACGGCGGCTACCCGCCCGGCCCCGGCACCCCGGACCCGTACGCGGCCAACAACCCGGGACACACCCAGGCGTTCTCGATCGACGACCACGCCCCGTACGGGCAGGGCGGTCAGAGCGGCCCCGGCGGGCAGGACTACGGCCGCGGCGAGACGTACCACGCGGGTTCGGCCCCCTCGGGCCCGATCGGGCCGCGGCTGCACTGGAAGGACCTGCTGCGGGGCATCATCGTGTCCCCCAACCAGACCTTCCTGCAGATGCGGGACTACACGATGTGGGGCCCCGCCCTCATCGTCACCTTCCTCTACGGCCTGCTCGCGGTCTTCGGTTTCGACGACACCCGCACGGACGCGATAAACGCCACCCTGTCCAACGCCATCCCGATCGTCCTGACGACGGCCGTGGCGATGGTGCTGAGCTCCCTCGTCCTGGGCGTGGTCACCCACACCCTGGCCCGCCAGCTCGGCGGCGACGGCGCGTGGCAGCCCACGGTCGGCCTCTCGATGCTGATCATGTCCCTCACGGACGCCCCGCGCCTGGTCGTGGCGATGTTCTTCGGCGGCGACGCGGCGTTCGTGCAGCTGCTGGGCTGGGCCACCTGGGTGGCGGCCGGCGCGCTGCTGACGCTGATGGTCAGCCGCTCCCACGACCTGCCCTGGCCGAAGGCGCTGGGCGCGTCCGCGATCCAGCTGATCGCGCTGCTGTCGATCGTGAAGCTCGGCACGTTCTGACAGACATCTGTCGATCAGGCCCGCGCAGGCCCGCGCGGGCCCGCGCAGGCCCACGGAGAGGGGCTCCCGTCACCGGACGGGAGCCCCTCTTCTGTTGCCCGCGTCGCCTGTGCCGTCCGTGTCGGCCGCGTCGCCCGCGCAGGTGAGCGAAGGTGCGTTCTACTCAGCCGTCACCCGCGCGGCCCGCCGTGCCGAGCGGGTCAGCGACGGAAGCCGCCACCGCGGTGGTGACGCTCGTACCCCCAGGACTCCTGGTCGATGACACGACCGTGGTCGTTGCGCAGGGTGACGGTGTCGGAGCGACGGTCCCAGACCGAGTTGTGGCGGTCCTGGTAGAGGTCCGTGCGGCTGTCACGGCCCTGGCCGGTGTGGACGCGGACCGTGGCCCGGCCCTCCAGACGGTAGTGGTCGAAGGTGTAGGTACGGCCGTCCTCGTCCTCGAGGGTCCAGCCGTCGAGGTTGACCGACTGGCGCCTGGTGTTGGTGAGTTCCACCCACTCCTTGTTCAGCTCGCGGTAGGAGCGGTCGCCGCGGCCCGGCGAGGCGTGGTGCACGGCCGAGATCTCCACCCGCGTGCGGTCCGGCCGGACGTGGTCGGACGCGGACGCCGGCAGCGCCACCGCTCCGACCAGGGCGCCGGCCGCGAGGGCGGCTGCGGTGAGACGACGGGCGGAGACAGAAGCGGAAGCGGACAAAGGGTCCCCCTGCGGGTACGGGCACCTCCCGGGTACGGCCCCTCCGGCCCTACCGGGAGTCGGTGCGGTGTGCGGTGGCGGCCGGTCGGCCGCACACCCACACTCTGTCCACCCCGTGGAGAAAGCAGGGGGGAAACGCGAATCGTGTTACCTATTGCCCATATTTCCGTGACTCTCGGATGCAGCGTCCATTTATGCGACTGATGCACGAAGTTGACGCCCCTGTCGACCATGAACCCAAGGGGCGTCTGAACACCTCCCGCCGACCGCCACCCCGCGCCACCCCACCCCGCTCCGACCCGTCACCCGAAAGTGAGCAACAGAGAGGTGATGCGGGTCACCGTCCGGCTGCCTCGGATGACACGAGTAACAACGACGCGGGGTAGTACCGCGGAAACGATCGCCGAACCGGCGTCGGCAAGCAGGCTGTCGTCAGCCCGCGCTCGTCCACGCGTCCGGGCGGGGCACCAGCACCGCGGAGACCACCGGGTGGGACGAGGCCATGACATCGACCACGAATCGCAGACGCCCGACGCCGAGTCGGCGCAGTGCCTTCCCGTGGTCGGCGGCGACGACGAGGGAGACCACGAGCAGGAGAAGTCGCCACAGGGCCATCACCGGGTGGCGCGTCGCGCGGGGCAGCCCGGCCAGGGAGGCGTGCAGTCGTTCGCAGTGGAACGGGACGTGGCGCTGTTCGTCCGACAGGATCCGCCCCGCCACATCCGCGGTGAGCGAGTCGTCGGTGCCGTCACGCAGGGCCCGGTAGTAACGCAGCGCCACCACTTCCGCGATCATCAGCACCAGCAGCTCCATGCGGAGCCCCATGAGACGCCGCAGCCGTACGAAGACCGCGTCGCTCCAGTGTCCGGTCAGCGTCGGTATGCCCCCCGCGGCCAGCAGCCGGGCAAGCAGCCGGGCATGGTTCTGTTCCTCGGCGATGAAGAGCCGGACCGCCCGACCGTAGTCGGCGTCGCCGGCCAGGTCCGCTTTGCGGACGAGGTTGGCGCCGTCACCGTCCTCGCCGACCTGGAAGCGCTGGATGCTGGCCCACACCGCCGGATGCTGCGTCGCGCTCCGCCCCCAGTCCGGATCCCCCTGGGCACGCCTGCGCTCGCGTTCGTCCTCGAACCGCCTGGTCCACTCGGCGAAGCCGCCCGTACGCACCGCCTTGCCCACCGCCGATCTGTTCCGCTGCGGACCGTCCGACGTCCCCCGGGCCACGAAGCAGCTCAGAGCGCCTCTCGAGACGGCGTGACCGGCTCCCCCGACCTACGCACCACAGGCAGCACACTCCACGGAAAGTTGATCCAGTCGTCGGTGCGCTTCCAGACGTACTCGCACTTCACCAGGGACTGCGACTTCTCGTATATGACGGCGGAGCGGACCTCCGCGACCGCGTCGCGGCAGAAGTCGTGCACCAGCTTCAGGGTCTTGCCGGTGTCGGCGACGTCGTCGGCGATGAGGACCTTCTTCTCGGAGAAGTCGATCACGTCGGGGACGGGCGCGAGCATGACCGGCATCTCGAGGGTGGTTCCCACACCTGTATAGAATTCAACATTCACCAGGTGGATGTTCTTGCAGTCGAGGGCGTAGGCGAGCCCGCCGGCCACGAAGACACCGCCGCGGGCGATGCTGAGGACGACGTCGGGGACGTACCCGTCGTCGGCGATGGCCTGTGCCAGCTCGCGCACCGCGACGCCGAACTGCTCGTACGTCAGGTTCTCCCGCACAGGACTGCTCATATGGCGCTCACACCTGCGTCCGGTGGAAGTTGAGGAAGGACCGGGAGGCGGTGGGGCCGCGCTGCCCCTGGTAGCGGGAGCCGTACCGTTCGCTGCCGTACGGGTGCTCGGTCGGCGAGCTCAGCCGGAACATACACAGCTGTCCGATCTTCATACCGGGCCAGAGCTTGATCGGGAGCGTGGCGAGGTTGGACAGCTCGAGGGTGACGTGACCGGAGAAGCCCGGGTCGATGAAGCCGGCGGTCGAGTGGGTGACGAGCCCGAGCCGCCCCAGCGAGGACTTCCCCTCCAGCCGCGAGGCAAGATCGTCGGGCAGCGTGATGACCTCGTACGTCGACGCGAGGACGAACTCCCCGGGGTGCAGGATGAACGGCTCGTCCCCCTCCGGCTCCACCAGCCGGGTGAGGTCCACCTGCTCGATCGAGGGATCGATGTGGGGGTAGCGGTGATTCTCGAACACCCGGAAGTAGCGGTCGAGACGTACGTCGATGCTGGACGGCTGCACCATGGATTCGTCGTAGGGATCGATCCGTACCCGCCCGGCGTCGATCTCGGCCCGGATGTCCTTGTCTGAGAGAAGCACGCCCCGAGGATACGCAAGACGCGCGGAGCCCCCGCAATCAGGACGACTCCGCGCGTCAGACCGCTGCTGCCTGCTGCCCTACCGCTTCTCGAGAATCACCGGCACCGCACTGCGGAGCCGGGCACATCGCGGACACCGGACGAGCCGGCCCGGGCCGAGCCGCTCCGCCTGCTGCATCGGGAACGTAGCGGTACTGAACACGTGCCCATCGGCACAACGGACGACGGTGCGCTCCATCAAGTCCTAGAGTCCCTTCCCCAAAGAGCCGCGTCCGGCTGCTGCTCGCCGGACAACGAAAGCCACATTACGGGACGAACGGGACGACCCTCCAGGCGGCACTCCGACCCCGCCCGACCCCTCTTCCGCACCCCCACCGTACGCCCCAACTCCGGCCCGCCGCAGCAGGATCCCACCCCCTGAAACGCACCAGGACCCCTGGGGCTCCAGCGCCGGGGGTCCTGGATGTTGTAGAGTGACGAGGCGATCGGACACCGGCCCTGACCGGCGTCTTACGCGGGTGTAGTTTAATGGTAGAACATCAGCTTCCCAAGCTGAGAGCGCGAGTTCGATTCTCGTCACCCGCTCCATGGAGAAGGCCCAGGTCATCGACCCGGGCCTTTTTGTTGTGCTCGGCGATCACTCGCCGCGTGCCAGATTCGTGCCAGAAGGGTGATCGTCGGGGGCGGCGGTGGGCTGTTCCGGCACGGCCGCAGCTTCCTGGCGTGCCTTGCGGACCGTCGCGTCGAGACCGGCTGCAACTTCCTGCTGTCGGTCGTCGTCGGAGTGCTGGTCGATCAGCGCGGCTTTCTCGGAGGACTGGCCGGCGCGGACCATCGTGTCCTTGAGGGTGGCGCCGGATCGGGTGGACAGGGTGACGCCGGCCTCACCATCCGCCCCTTCACGCCGTACGTGGTGCACCGCATCAGCCGTGGCATGGCCACCCCGTCCAACTCGTCGCCATCACCGCCCTGATGCTCACCGGAGCCGACCCTGGCTGCATCGATCAGTAGTGGTTCAGGCTCGGTTTCCGTGACGTCGTCGCGCCCGAACGGTGCGTGTGCCTGGTACGGCGACGGAACAACCCGCACGGTCAGCTTCATGGTGACCTCCGCACAGCGAACGCCGTCTCCAAAGACGCCTCGGCTCAGACCTTCTCCGCACTCACGCGTGGATGCTCGGCAGTGAGCAGCCCGATGTCTTCCACATCGGAAGTCAGGATCGTCAACCGGCCGGGATGCTGCAGGGCAGTAGCGCACAGCATGGCGTCGATAGCGTATTTGTGGCCATGCAGCCCCGCTGCGCGCAGCAAAGCGGCAGCGGATTGCGCGACGGCCTGGGTCACCGGCTCAACACTCAGGCGGGACAGGGTCCACTTCAGTGCGGCGTCGTTGATCTTCGGGTGGATCACCTCGACCAGCACGGCGGCTGAGGTGATCACTGGCAGGTCCGCGTCGCGAGCCGCCGTCAGCCACTCGTGGATTTCCCGATCACGCTGTACGGCCTTCGCCAGGCCCTCGCTGCCCAGGACCAGGGCACCGCTCACGCGGCCGACCCAGCATTTGTAGCGCCGCCGGTCAGCCGGGCACGCTTGGCCGCCACGGCCTCGGGGTCGGCCGGGCCGTGCACCTTGTCGAAGTCCGCGATCAGCTCGTCCAGGTTGTCCCGCTCGATCTGCCGCTGGGCCGCCTTCTCCAGGTAGGCCGAGACGCCCCGCTTGCCGACCCGCTCACGGATTGCCTGCAGAGTTCCGGCGGTCAGCGTGACGGAGATACCGCTGGTGGGGCCGTCGCCAGGCAGGAAGTCCACGTCGTCATCAGTCACGCTTCGTGTATGCCATTGAAAATGGCATAGCGGGTGGCAAGCGCACGGGATTCGGACCGGATGAGGAGGAATCCAGTGCCGGAGGCTGGTGCGTGCCATGCAGCCGCAACGCCGCCTCAACAGCTGATCTCCGCTCGGGGCGGCCCGTGGTTATTGTCTAGTCCAATTCGGGGGTCGCCCACTGTGTCATCGCCGTCGGCGGCACCGCGCCCCCGGTGAAGGCGGGACGCCCGGTGCGGCCGGACGGCGGCTGTGTCGTGGGACGCCGGGGCGGCTACCAGAAGAGGGCGTCCTTCGCGTTGTCCTGCCAGTAGGTGACGGTGGCGGTGCTGTTGAAGAAGACACCGCCCTTCGGCAGCTTCAGGGTCTTCTCCTTGTTGGTCCCGTTGGCCTTCTTGTTGGTGAAGTACACGCCGAGGGTCTTCGCCTTGGTGCCCCCTTCGCCGTCGGGGGTGGACGTTGTGATGCCCGCGTACGCGGACTGGCCGGGCTCGAGCGTCACCACGGCCTGCGGCGTGCTTTCCTCGGCCCACGCCAGCGGCGCCTGGGCGTCGGCGCCGGCCCTCAGGTAGGGGGCGTAGTAGGCGTAGCAGGTCCTGCTGCCCGTGTTGGTGGCCTTGAGCAGCAGGTGGTTGATCGGACGGGACACCTTGGTGACGGTCAGCTTGGTGTTCGCCGTGGTGCAGGTGACGGCCGAGGGGGCCTTCTTGGTGGCGGCGGAGGCGGTCTGCTCGGCGGCCTGGAAGCCGACGAGCGCGAGGGCGGCGGCGACGACCATGGAGGAGGCGGCTGCGCGGGAGACGAAACGAGTGGCGATACGCATGAGTGGACTACTTTCTCCCAATATCGGGAAGATGATCTTCTGTTTGTGGGCTGTGCCGGTCGGTCTTGTCCTGGTCGTGCTGCGTGTGGTGTGCGAGGGCGCGCCGGAAGTGCGCGCCATGAACGCGGAATGGAATGGAGGACCGTGGGGGCGGCTGACGAGACCGTCGGCTCTGGCGAAACGGTCACGCATGAACAGTTCGGCGCACTTCGACATCGACTTCGACATCGGCTTGGACGGCCAGGAGTTGAGCCCTCACCTGGACGGTTGACCCATCGCACGGCTCAGGGGCACAGGGACACCGATGCGTGACAGGCGCGGCTCCGTTTCCAGGGCGGCAGGCCCTACTGTGATCCCCGTGAGGCAGGCAGGCGCCGGGAAGGATGATCGGCGATGACGCCCCTGAACACCGGGGACCCGGAGTCCATGGGCGGGTACACCCTTCTCGGTGCCCGAGGGGCCCGCGAGGCCGTGAACCGCGCCCGGGCGACACCGACTGTCACATGGTCCAGTGCCCTTATTTCCGTCCCGCCCCGTTGATAGGTTTTCACCAGATCAACGGCCGCGGCGATGCCCTCAACACTGGTCGCGAGCATTTCCGTTCCCTGCGTCATGGCCATGGATTCCCATTCCCTTCCCGCGACAGCGTCAAGAGGCAAGCGGAGGGAATTTGAGCGTGACAAGGGCGTCCGCGCAGTGCTCGTTGGCCTGGTCCGACAGCTGCAGCACCCGCTTGTTGGTCGGGGTTGCCTCGCCCTTCGCCTTCATGGCCGCCAGCGAGTGGTAATTCGAGATGGGGGCGGCGAGGTATCCGTCCTTGAGCTGCGCCCTGCCCTGCTGCGCAGTCCTCTCCCACTTCTCGATGCCTGCCTTGTCGCTGGGGATGTCCTTCGCGGAGTCGACCAGTTGCTGCGCCATCTCGCAGTCGGCCTTGGACGCCTGGCTGGGCTCGTTGCGCTCCTGCCACCAGAAGTATCCGGCCCCCGCCGCGACCACCGCGGAAAGGAGCAGCGCAACCGCGCCGAAAACAATTCCCTTGTTCTTGCGGGGGCTTGCAGCAACAGTCATGACGACCTCCGGGAATTTCTTCCGAGTTGTTTGTCGACCGTTCGTCGATCAACACGGTCAATTCTCGAAGACCGGGCAGCTCGGCACATCGGCTCAGAACCTGATCTCCGCGCCGTGCCCCTGCAACCGGAGGGGAAGGCGAGACTACGACCACAGTCGCAGTCCGGCCTCCTCCCGCCGGTGGCGGTCAGCCCGCGGGGGCCACGAGGCCGGAGTCGTAGGCGAAGATGACGGCCTGCACCCCGTCGCGCAGGGCCAGTTTGGTGAGGATCTTTCCAAAGCGGGCCTTCACGATCGCCTCCGCGATGAACAGCCGGGAGGCGATCTCGTTGTTGAACAGGCCCTCGGCGATCAGCTCGAGGGCCTCTCGTTCGCGTCCGGTCAGCAGATCCAGCCGCTCGTCAGGGCGGGACGAAGGCGCCATCTTGCCCGCGAACCGGTCCAGGAGCCGGCGGGTGATGCGCGGGGCCACGACGGACTCGCCGGCCGCCACGACACGGATCGCCGCCACAACTCCGGCAAGGTGTTCTTCAGCAGGAAGCCGCTCGCTCCGGCCTGCAGCGCGGCGAAGGCGTCCTCATACCCATGGTCGATCCGGGAGTCGGCTGAGCCGCTTGATCGCCTCCACTCCGTCCATGACGGGCATGCGGATGTCCACGATGACGACATCCGCCTTGGTGCCCGCCAGCACTGCCGGCTTGTCGGCCTGTCGGCTCACCGGCAGCTTCGCGTCGACCTGCCAACCCGCACCCAGGCGCGGCCCGGCGGTGAACCTACCGCCGGACACCTCCACACGCTCCCGCATGCCCACCAGGCCGTTCCCGCCGGTGCCCAGGTCCGCAGCGGGCCGGGGCCGGCCAGCTTGCCGGCTCCGTCGTCGACCACACCGATCACCACCACGTACTCGTCGAACCTCAGGCTGATCGTGACCTCCGCGCCGGCACCGGCGTGCCGCAGCACATTGGTCAGACTCTCCTGCACGACCCGCAGAACGGTGAGTTCGTCCGCGACTGCAAGCGGCTGACCCGCTGCCCCTTGCTGTCAACCGTGACGTTCAGCAACGCTGCATCGGACATGGACGGACTGGACGGCACCCCAGCGGTCTCCCTTGATTTCGCATGGCGACACGGCCTCGACGCATCGAGCAGGGCAATGCCGTCGTGCGCCGAGGCGGGCCTCGAAGCCGAGTTCCACGTGTGGCGACATCATCGAGTTCGGCCAGCAGAAGCGGCGACGAGATCAGGAGCCCCTCAGCCGTGATCGCCTCGTGGACGCAGTGTGATCCGGATGCAGCACATCCAGGATGACAAGCAGCCCAACGCGTCGGCGACGACGATCACACAGTTGTTCCGGAGTCCGGTCCCCGACGGACCGCGGCCCCCTATCGCTGAGGACAGAGTCCTCTTCTGCGACAAGAGGAAAATTCTTGCACGCATGGTGATGACGCGGATACATTCTGCACCTTGAGCGACTTGCTCGATGTCCTCGCGTTGTGTGGAACGGCTCCTCGGCCGGAGGTAGTTGGTCGAGTCGAGCAGCCGGGCCGCTTCCCGTGCAGGAGGCACGACGGTCACGTCTTGCCTGCCTTCAGACGGTCGGCGTGTGGCTCGACGGCACCAGACATCCCGGAGCAACTACGCCGCGGATCGACACGGGTGGAGGTCGGCGGCTTGCATGTCCGCGCTCTCGCTCGGTCGGGCGCTCGCGTCCGACAGACAGACGCAGACGTGCCGATGCCCCGCATCGGCCCCGGCTCACCTGGAGTGCTGTTCCATGCCCACGCGCCAACCAGACGCAGTCTCGATCACGCTCGCAGGGGACGAGATCTTCCTGATCACGGATGTCCTTCAACAGGCCGCCGCGGAATGCTCAGCCGACACGACACCCGACGCGCAACTCGACGATGGGGTCACCCTCGGCCGGCTGGCCGTCCACTGGGTCGGCATCGTGGAACGGCAACCCGACCACGAAGCCGCCTCCCTCGACGTCGGCGGTACCAACCTGGTGACGGTGCCGCAGAGCCGGGAAGCTTGGTACCAAGTCCGCGCAGCGCTCAGCGACCACGCCGCACAGGTCTCCCGCTCCGCGGAGCTCGACGAACTCACGAAGCATGAGGCACTCCGAGAACAGGCGCACAGCGCACTGCTCCTGGCGGACAGGATCGCTGAGGCGACACATGGTTGGTGATTCCATGAACGCCAGTGCCCCCGTGGCGTCATCCGACTCGGGATCGGCCAACGTCTCCGCCGTCGACATGGAGGGCGGGTGGCAGCCCGCGAAGTGGCCCCTGCCCCGCGTCGCCGCGGTTGACAACTTGGCCGCCGCTCTCTCCAGCCGAGGATTCACCGATGGGGTCGTCCGCGTCCTCTCCCATGCGGCCGTACGACCGGACGAGCTGCGACGGAAGCTGACTGATCCGGCCGAACTACGGGTTCAGGGTGGCACTTTGCTCATCGTCGAGACTCGCCTGTGGTCCGCTGCCGTGGTGCCACACCCGGCCAATCCCCGGGAGTACGGCCGCCGAAGCTACGCGTTGGGCGGGGCAGCCGTGAACCTACGCGTGCTGCCCGAGCCGACAACGAGCCGGGAGGGACTCGCGGAGCTGGAGATCCTGGTGGACAGCCCCAGTACGCTCGCACAGCGCCTGGAGGATGCCCAGGGTCGGCTGGCCAAGGAGAATCCGCTCGGTGAGGACGTCGCAGTGGATGGCGTGCTGCAGCCTCTCACCGTCGTCCCTATGACGGTGCGTCACCGCGACGGATACCGTTCGGCTCCCTTGCTGATCGCGGCCGACGGCTCGAGCCGTATCAGCGCGGTGCACGATCTCCTCGGCTACGCACCCTCGAAGGTCGCGTACGAGTGGAGCAGCGACAGCCGACTGTTCCGGAGAGAGGTCAACCGGTGGATCCGGCTGGTCCAGAAGCTGGGCTGGGAGAACCTCAGCGACTCGGAGCAGCAGAAGGTCCGCGTCCTTACCGTGCCCACCCGTGTGGTGATCGGGTTCCGGCCCAACGAGCGGACGAACCTCCCCTTCCACACCGCCGTCCGGAACTTCATCGGCCTGACCCACATCCGCCCTCCGAAGCCCTACGGCTCGGCGGTGGAGAACGAAGCCAAGGCCGACGCCGTGCTCGACACCCTCGCCCAGCCCACGCGTGCCCGGCCCGCCCGCATCACCGAGCTTGAGAAGCAGTGGTTCGCCGGGGCGGTAACCCATGAGGAGGCCATCAACGAAGGTTTCAGCCCGCACCGCGACGTCCGGGCAGCGGAGCTCCTCCGCGCCGTGCTGGGCAGTAGCGCCAGACGGCGCGTCAACGACGGCATCCGCTCCCTGACCGCCAAGCAGAAGCCCACGCGAGAGGACCGGGTTGACATCGCCGTCGAGTTGATCATCCGCCCGTACCGCACCGAGATGAACGATCTTGTTCAGTTTGTCCGGCCGCGCCGCGCGGTCCTCCAACGCGCCTACAGACTGAAGGAGATCGACCAGCACCTGACGGCCGATCTGCGGCTGGAGGGGACGGCCCACGATGATGCGTCGCTGGAGCGTCTGCGTGACGATGCCCTGGAGGAAGTGGAGTACGGACTCGGTGACAACGGAGAACTCGGGTCGGCACAGACCGAACTGGCGGTGAAGGCTTGCTACTACATGGCGGTCGCGGATCCCATGGCGTTGCAGCGTGAAGTATTCGGGGGGACTGGCTACGAGGACGACCGCAGCCCGGCGACCGTCCTGCGCGCCATGTTGTCCCGTAGCCGCGGCGTTCATCAGGCGTACGAGGTCGTACGGGCCGGCCGGCGCGGTGAGAGACTTTACGAGGTCGATGAAAAGGGGGCGCGGGTCTTCTCATCCGGGGGCGAGCCGCGCGAACTGACCGATGCCCTGGTACGCCACGCTTACAACGGCGAGTCGACCACGGACTTTCCCTCAGCCGCTGGCTTCACAGCGGCGAGTCGCCACTGGGCGGACGTGCGAGCGAAGGTCGAAGAGTTGACGAAAGCAGTGGAAGCCATGGCAGTCATCCCCGTCGATGAAGGGGGACGCAGCCTCGTCGAAAGGGACGGCTGGGACGACGCACAGATCGCGGAGCTGCGGCGGAGACTCGACCGGAGCGACCGCAAGCTGGCCACCTGGGCGGACACGTACGACTTCAACAGACAAGCTGCTCAGGAGCAGGCGGACGAGGACCAGACGTCTGACAAAACCCTCATGTAGAGATCCTCGCCGCACAGGAGAAGGCGGGGCGAGCCCCGGCCGCCACGCACTGTACCTGTCGGGCGGCAAGGCGCCTTAAGCGATGTCGTGGACGTTGTGCTCGGTCAGGTCGGACGCGTGCCGGGCGATGGCACGGTAGTCGGCGTCGTCGTGGAGGACGGCCAAGCCGTGGTGTGCCGCGGTGGCAGCGATCACGAAATCCACCGCCGAGGCACTTCGATGCTCCCCGGCCTGGGCCATACGGTGTTGCACCGCGCCGATCCAGCGCCCCGCGTTCTTCGGCACCGACACGTCAGGGTAGAGATCGGTGAACATCTCCGCGATCTCGTCGTACTCGCGTCCGTTCCGGGCGCTGTGGAGAAACTCGGTGCGTTGCACGTAGCAGGATGCGATGGCCTCAGCATCGATCGCGTCGTACCAGGCCGATTGCAGTTTTGCATCGCGGAGCAGCCGGACCAGGCCGGACGTGTCGAGCAAGTAGATCACCGGATGTGCTTCTCCGCCCGATGCAGGCGCTCGGCATCCTCGACGGCACCCCACTCACGCGCACGCTCGAAGTGACGGCTGATACGCGCCGCACGCTCCTGCTGCTCGGCATAGAAGTGCAGAGCGAGATTGACCGCCTCCTTCTTGGTCCTGACCTTGGCCAGGGCCATGGCGCGTTCCAGGGCGTCGTCATCGATGTCGATCTGGGTCACAGACATGTGGCACCTCCCGCACAATGTTGGTGATGTACATAGAAGAATACGTCACCAACATCGACGACGGCACGTCTGAGTGTCGGATCTTCAGTCGCAATGGCCACTCCAGAGCAGCCGGCAGGCGATGTGCGCCGGTCGGTGCGAAGCGCCGCGCACACGTACGACTCGGCCGCTGGTGGTGCCCGTGCCCAGAGCGTGCCCGTAGGAGCGGACAACCACGGTCGACAGCGGTGTGATCAGACCCGCACAACGGTGCCGACAGGACGAAACCGCGCAGGTCAGCAGCCGTCCGGCCATGCAAGCGCCGTCGCTTCCCAAGCTGAGAGCGCGAGTTCGATTCTCGTCACCCGCTCCAACAGGAAGGCCCAGGTCAAAGACCTGGGCCTTCCTGTTGGAGCGTTGGTCGCTGCTGGACTCAACTCCACAACCTCTGGTAACAAGCGTCTCAGGCGACGGTGTACTCAGCGTCCCCGAAGTCTGCAACTACGCGCAGTCGACCGCCCAGCGCTTCCACGTAGGCCCGGAGTGTCGCGACCTCCGCGCGATCCAGTTCACCGTGCTCGATCGCGGAAACCCGAGGTGCTGAGACCCCCATCGACGCGGCCACTTGGCGCTGAGTCAGCGCCTGTTCACGCCTGACCTCCGCGAGCTTGTGAGCACGCACTTCGGCGGTCAGCCGGTCCATGGCCGCTTGCTTCTCCTGAGCTGACCGCACCGGCAACCGGGCGGCCGCACGCCGCTCGCGCGCCTTGCGCTTGGTTTCCTCCCAGCTAACGGTGCTCATTCGTACTCCCTGGTTTCAAGATCGGCCAGATGTGTCCGGTACCGCTCCTCAGCAAGCGGAATGTTGATGTCGTACCAACGCTGCCAGTTCCCGGCCTTGTCACCGGCCACCAGCAATACTGCCCGGCGCACCGGATCGAAGGCGAAGAGGATGCGGATCTCGCTACTCCCGGATGATCCTGGCCTCAACTCCTTCAGGTGATGATTCTCAGCACCCTTGATTCGATCGACCAGTGGACGGCCGAGCGTTGGGCCCGTGGCCGCCAGCATGTCGATAGCGTCTTCTACCTGTTCAGCGCTGTCCCAGTCCTCTTCGGCCAGTGCCTCGAACCACGCCGCGACCTCCCCGACAAGGACCACTTCCCATTGAGCCACGGCCGTCATGTTAATGCAAGCGTTAACCTCGCCGCGGTGATCTGCGGACTCAGGGCCAATGCTCGGACCAGATGCCGGCGGGCTCGGACAGGCCGCGCTCGTTGCGGGGCCCATATGGGTAGGCCGCGAGGCGGACGTAGGCGCTCGTCGGGAGGGCCGGCGGCCGGTTTGACGAGACCGGAGCGGAGCGCACCACAAGCGCACCAGATCGAGCGGGGAACAGCGGGGAACCACGGTGAAAGCGACCGAGCCGACGAAGCCGCGCCACGGCCGTTCACCCCGGTCAGCGCCTGGACCGGTCCCAAATGATCGCAGCTTCCCAAGCTGAGAGCGCGAGTTCGATTCTCGTCACCCGCTCTTGAGAGAAACCCCAGGTCAGCGGCCTGGGGTTTGTTTGTTGTCAAGAGCGGGTTGAGTGTCGCTCTTCACCATCCATGGGCGGGACACCGGCCCAGCCCGCCATCAGCCAGAGCCAGTAGGCCGGTTCGTGTCGGCCGATGCACCTGGCAGGTTCCGGTGGTCGTCCGTCGCAGTCCAGTTCCGTAGTGTCGTAACTGCTCCCACCGCGGCGAAGCACAGCCCTGCCGTCGTACCGAATGCGCCCCCCGCGTAAAGGATCAAGTCAGCGATGCCCGTGCCGGTCGCGTGCTTCAGAGCGGCAACGCACACTGCGACCAGCGTGGAGAAGAGCACGATAACCAGAAGCCAGAGTGCCCAGGCGACGGACCGGGACAGGCGCGCGGGGTCGGTGGTGGTCATGATCGGGGCTTCCTTTCGCTGTCTCGAGAGGAGGGCGAGGCGCTCGTCAGCTGGTCGAGAAGCAGCCCTCGTGCCTGGGTGATGGCTGCCGCCAGTTCCCGGTGGGCATCGGACCGCTCCCCGAGGAGCATCAGCAGTTCGGCGATCTCCTGCTGCACGTCGAGGAGAGGAAGCAGGACTTCCTGGCGTCCCAGTGCGTCCTTGGTGATGAACGGAGCCGCAGTGGCGGCCGCTCGATCCCTGACCCAGTTCACGGCGTCCGGACGGCTCAGCACGGCGAGCAGGTAGTGGGGCAGGACCCCGGCGTCGTGGCGGCAGCGGAGCCTGATCACGTTGGAGCTCATGAGCCACCCCGTCTGGTCCCCCCACACCATGGCCGGCGGCCCCATGGCTCCCGAGCGGACACAGACGATGTCACCTGGCACGAGCCGGTAGCGCGTCAGCCGTTCTGCGAGCTCCGGCGAGACGCGCTCGTCGGCGCTGTCGGTCACCCGCCCGTCCCGCAGGTGCTTGGGGAAGACGACCGGCACCACGCCGTACGGAGTCCGGTCCCGCGGCGCCAGCAGCGCGTGCGACGGGCCGGTCTGGATCTCACACAACTCCGCAAGCGTGGCCCTGCGCCGAGGCGCCTGACGCACCCGGTCGGTCTCCAGCTCGGCGCGCAGGCCGACGGTGCGCTCGTCCAGGTCGGCGCATCTCTCCCTCAGCCACGACACCTCGGCCCAGGCTTCCGCCTCCGCCATACCGGCCGTGCCGGAGTCCAGGGCCGACGACCGGCCGATGTGGTCGATCGGATTGAGCGAGTAGTCGTTGCGGCGCAGCGCCTCCCTGTCGACGCGCGCGCCGGGTACGGTCGCCGGAGCAGGGTCGTCCGGTCGGGCAGGTCCTTCCCGCGGGCTGAGAGCCAGGTACGAGTCGAGGACGGCTTGGACGTCGTCGTAGGCGAGCACCCTCCGCCCGCCGCGCCGCATGACGCCCAGGTCACGCGCATCCAGGAACAGGACATGGTCCCCGGCGTCGGCCGGGTGCCGCAGCAGCCACACGCACACGGGTACCGAGGTGCCGGAGAAGAGTTTGTCGGGCAGCGCGACAACGCACTCCACGACACCCTGCTCCACCAGTGCCCGACGGATCGCCCGCTCCGCCGCGTTCCCGGAGTTGCCCGCCTTGTTCGGCATGACCACCGCCGCGCGCCCGCCCTCGGCCAGGACGGACAAGGCGTACTGGGGATAGGCAAGGTTGTCGTTGCCTACCGGAGGAGCCCCATAGGGCCAGTGCCCGGTGCGCGTGGTCTCCTGCGAGGTGTCCTTCATATTGAAGGGCGGGTTGGTGAGAACCAGATCAACCGGCTCCTGGGGCCACTTCTCCTCCCAGGGCCGCCCGCGGGTCTTCAGCTGGAGGGCGAACGGGACTCCGCGCAACGCCAGGCCCATGCTGGCCAACGACAACGTCACCCGCTTCGGCGTCTGTCCCAGCAGCCTGGGCAATGGAGCGTCGGCGGCGCCGGGCCTGCGTCTCGCCCACATGGCGGTGTCGGCTGCCGCGCCGAGGAGTTCCCCACCACGGAAGTACGGGTCGTACACGCTGCTCGGGGAGCTTTTCCTGGCCGCCAGTCCCAACGCCGCCATCAGGCGCGCCACCGGGAGCGGTGTGAAGAACTCCCGGCTGCGCAGCTGCGCGCGCTCCTCGTAGTCCTCGATGAACAGCTGGAAGGCATGAGGGCCGAGCGCACCAACCAGTCGGACGACCTGCGCGAGGTCCTGGAACCGCCGGGGCTCCAGGCGAGCGAGTGCATCCTGCATCTCGGGCAGCGATCCCATGCCGCGAAGCACCGCATCCGTTTCCGAGCCGACAAGCTTGAGCAGGGCGATGCTGGACCGCGGCTCGGCACCGGTCGTGACATACGCCTGCACCTTCTGCCAGCAACCCGGCCTCGTCTCCCGCAGGAAGAGCAACGCGGCAAGCAGGCTCAGATAGGCGACCGCCTGGTCCGCACCTCCCACCCGCTCGGCCAGGGGCCCCATGAGCTTGCGGACGATCTCGCCATCCCGTGGATCCGGCCTTTCCCTGGGAGCTGGCGTGAGCCCGGCGTGCTGTCGCGCTGTCCCCTCCTGTGCGACGGAGGTGCCCGGCCCGTGCCGCCGCGCCCGGTCCCCGTAGGTGGTGCGCTCGCCCTCCCCCGGTGCCCGGCGGTGCGACGGCACCCGTCTTCCGTCGAGCCAGCCGAGGACCTCGGCCTCGTTGAAGTAGTCCTGACCAGCGGTACGCCGGGGGGTGGGGAAATCCGCCGCCCGCCTCTCCCATGTGGTGACCGCCACGCGTGTCACGCCTGCCATGGCCGCGATCTCCGTACGCGTCAGAAGGCGATCGCCGTCCAGCATGCCCGTGCTGTTCTTCATGCCACGTCCTGTCCCTTCGAAGTAGCCCTGGATGGCCGTTCGTTGGGCATGAGCCTAGGCTGGTCGTCGCGCTGGTGTCCTATGAGTACTTCAAGTACTCAGATCGCTACACTTGGCACGCCAGGGAGCGAGCCAAAAGAAAGACGCCACGATTATGCATATTGCCGGTCTCTATCCTCGCCGCCGACACCGGTTTGCGGCCCGAGGATGCATGAGGGTTAACACTTCGAGATGTGCAGCGGCAGCTTGGGAGGTACCGGCCCCGGGCGCGACGATGCCCTTCGGAAGGGATGCCGGCACGGGAGTTTCGGCTCATGACCACCAGGCGTGGGCAGGCGTATATAATTGATGGGTCCTGATATATCCCAGGAGGTGTAATCGATGACCCGCACCGTGATCGACCTTGATGACCAGCTGGTCGCGGAGGTGGCCAAGGCCCTCGGTACCAGCACCAAGAAGGAGACAGTGAACACCGCGCTGCGCGAGGTGCTGGAGAACCGGCGGCGCGCCCTGGCGCTCACCCGCCTGCGGGCGTCGGCGGAAGAGGGCGCCTTCGACCTCGACCTCTTTGAGAACAAGGGGAACTACCGCCGGTGAACGCCGCGCAATACCTCATCGACACCAGTGCGCTCGCCCGACTGCTGCGCGGCGATGCCGAGCAGTACGGATGGGACCAGGCGGCAGCCGCCGGGCTCATCGCCACCTGCCCCATCACCGAGCTGGAGTTCTTCTACAGCGCGCGTTCCCCTGCCGACCGCGCACAAGGCATCGAAGACATGCGCCTGCTCTTCGGCTGGGTGCCGGTCGACGACCGCGCCTACGACCGCGCCTGGCGGGTCCAGGAGGTCCTCACCCAGCGCGGACAGCACCGCAGCGCCGGGGCCGTCGATTTGGTGGTGGCCGCCACGGCGGAGTTGCAGGGGCTGACCCTCCTGCACCGTGACCGGGACTTCGAGTGCATCGCCGGCGTCACCGGCCAGGCACTCCAGTGGTACGGCCCGGAAGCCGGCAAGTGAGCCAGGGCCCGGCGTCGGCTACTCCGAGGAAGCGCGACAGCCGATCCTGTGACAGGCGCGGCGCACCTTTGCCGGGACGCCTGTGCGCTCACAAAGGCTCGCCGAGCTGGACCTTCGAACCAGCCGAGTCAAGCGCAGAGCCAGTGCCACAGGCCCTCTGCTCGTCGTCCTTCAGAGCCCACGCCCACGGCATGCCCGTAACAGCGGACAACCACGGACGACAGCGGCGCGACCAAGCCCGCGCAACCACGCCGGCACCTCGTATCCGCGCAGGTCAGCAGCCACACAGCCGCGCAAGCGCCGTCGCTTCCCAAGCTGAGAGCGCGAGTTCGATTCTCGTCACCCGCTCCCCTGCGAACCCCCGGGCCATGGGCCCGGGGGTGCTTGTTGTCTAGACCAATTGGCGGAGTGCAGGGTGCGCACCACATCCCCACATACCCGGCGCCCCGGCTTCACCCCAGCGCGGACTTCACCAAAGAGGCCGCGGCCTGCATGCCGGCCTCGTTCGGGTGGTAGGTGGTCCGTCCCGAGGCCGGCTTGTACTTCTCCACCCACGGGTCGGCTGCGCAGGCGTCGTGGCCGTGGCTGGCGGTGGCGAGGCGGACCAAGGTCGCCCCGGTGTCGTTCGCCGCGGAGATGTACGCCTGTGCCAGGCGGACGGAGACGCTGCGCTCGAACACCCGCTGGTCGGCGGTGAGCGGTACACCGGTGCAACCACCCGTGTCGGGCAGCATGGTGGAGTAGCTCACCAGGAGGACACGTGCCTGCGGGGCCTTGGCGTGGACAGCGTTCACGACGTTCTCGATCCGCTGGCCCACCGCACCGAGGGCGGTGTTGATCGCGGCCTGGTCCACGGTGCCGCAGTTCGTGCCGCCGCTGTTCTGGCAGGAGTACGTGACCATGCTTCCCAGGTAGTTGACGTCGTTGCCGCCGATGGTGATCGTGACCAGGTCGGTCCCGCTGTTCACGGCGTTGATCTGTGGCGGCTGCGAACCCTGGTTGGTGGTGAGGATGTTCGCCGTCGTGGCGCCGCTACAGGTGACGTCCGTCAGGTTCGCCCCGATGTCACGGGCCACGATGCTCGCGTAGTTGTTGTCCGACCGCGCGCACGCCGCCGCCCCGCTGCTCGACTGCAGCGGCGGGATGCTCGGGCCCGCGGCGAACGAACTGCCCATCGCAACGTAGTCGAGACCGTCCGCCGTGATCGGGGCGCTCCCCGCCTGAGCGGACTTCGCGGTGACCGAGTCGGCGGCCGGGTCCAGTTGGGCCTTCGACTGCCGGCTGGAGCCGTCCGCTGTGGAACTGCCGCCGCAGGCCGTGAGGGTGAGGGCACCCATGACCAGGGCCGCACAGGCCATCAGGGCGTTTCGTCGGGGTGTGTACGTAGCCACAGGTTGCTCCTGTCTTCATGGTTCATGAGGCGTGGTCCGCTCCGGTGCTGTCAAAGGAGAGAACGCAGTGCCGCATGTGGTTACCGGTGAGACCACGTCATGGCTGTCGCGTGACAGAACCAGGACATCCGGAGGGCTGATGTTCGCCTGCTGTGACTCATGCGCAACTCACGCTCAGGGATGGGGTGTTCAGACCATGTGGCCGCTCAGGTGTCACCGGTTGGTGGCGTCGCTCATCGACTGCTGCCAGTACGTGACCTTGATCGAGTCGTCGATGTGGGCGCCCCCGGCAGGCAGCGACGGGTGGGCGGCGGTCCGTGGCTTCCGGGTCTGGACGGCGTGACGGCGGTGGTGCCGGCCGGGCCGGCACCGGTCGCGCTCACCTCAGCACCCCACCGCTCGCACCCGGGCTGTCGGACCCAGGACCGGCCATCGGAGACGGGTCGTGGTCTCGGACATAGACGGTGACTCGCGCCCCGTTGACGCGGGTTGTTCCGTACTCGCGGAAGTGGCGCCGCAGGGTGCTCGTTTTCGCTTCCTCCTGCGGATTGGTCGGCGAGTGCGCATCCGTCGGGCCGCGGACCGCGACGATCCGGTCGAATTCCAGCATGCGTGCCGCTATTTCCTGGGCGGGAAGCTCGACACCTGCAAGTGTGTTCGACGAAACGGGGTCCTGTGCCAGGGCGAGATCCGTAAGGAAACGGGTGTCCTCGGGGTTGGCCGCAGTCAAGATCCGGTGCCGGCCGGAGAGATAGAGCAGCCCGTCGCCGGGACGGCCTTCCTTGCGTACGGTGGCGCCGATGGCGGTGACGTCATTGCTCCGGCTCTGGGGCGTCCTCAGCGAAAGGCTCGGCTGGACGAGCGCGGCCAGTACGGCAACCGCCGCGATCCACGAGTTGCGGGAGGACCGCTGCCGCCGGTGGAAGTGATCCATCCAGGCGCCCAGCAGCAAGGCGATTCCGATATTGCTGTAGAGCACATACCGGTCGACGAAAAGGGGCTTGACCAGTGAGGCGATCAGCAGCAGAAGGCCCGGAAGCACAAGAATCGGCACAGCGAGCGCGGAGAGCCGCACGGGCCCCTTCACCCCCAGAGGCGCTCGGGCACACGCCACGCCCACGACCGCCACAACCAGGAGATGACGAAGCCGCACCGGTCCGCCGATCCAGGACACCTGCCCCGACTGCCCCGCACTGCGGATCGCCAGCGGCAACAGCCCGGCCACGACGCCCGCGGCAGCCACACTCCACGCCCTCAGCACCGGTCGTGGAACACGGGAGACGACCAGGGTGACGCCGTGTGCAACCAGGGCGAGGACCGCGAACTCATGGAGCAGACAGGCCAGCAGCATGGTGGAGCCATAGACCGCCCACCGCCACCGGGCGCGATGCGGGACGCTGACCACGAACGCATAGGTGGCCCAGGTGACCAGGGCACAGACCATGGCATACGAGCGGCCTTCCTGCGCGTACTTCTGTACCTGGGGAAGGAGCGGAAACACCAGCCCGGCCAGCAGCCCGGCACGGGGTCCCGCCAGGCGTAGCGCCAGCAGCCCGACTCCGCTCGCCGCCACGGACATGGCCAGCACGGACGGCAGCCGCAACGTCAGCAGCCCTCCGCCGAAGAGATCGAAGATCTCGTGCATCACGGCGTAGTAGAGGGCATGGACCAGATCAACATGCTGGGCGGTGAGCCATATCTGCGAAAGATCGCGGTGCGCGAGCTGCCAAGTGACGGACTCGTCCCCCCACATGGTGTTCTTCCTGCGGATACCCCAGAGCCCCAGAGCGATGGTCAGCGACAAGGGCGCGAGGACGACAACGGCTTCGGCCGGGCCCGGTGATGGTCGACGGGCGGGTACGGGTGGAGAAACCGTCCTGGCCACGGCGGTGGCACGTTGATCAACGGACATCGGTGGCAGGGCCTTTCAGCGGTGGCGAAGAAACCCCGCCAGCGTGCCCGGACCTCGTTGACGGGAGGCTGACCCAACCTGACCGGCCGATCAGGAAGGCGGGCCGGCGCTGTGCGAGGCTGCACCGCATGCGCATCCTGGTGGTCGAAGACGAGGTGGACCTTGCCCGCACCCTGCACACCGGTCTGACCGCCGAGGGCTACAGCGTCGACCTCGCCCATGACGGCCGGCAGGGACTGTGGATGGCCCGGACCGGCGAATACGCCCTGGTCGTACTGGACTTGATGCTGCCCGGACTCAACGGCTACAAGGTCTGCGCCCAGTTGCGCCGGGAGGGCAACGCGACCCCCATCCTGGTACTCACCGCCAAGGACGGGGAGTGGGATCAGGCAGAGGCCCTGGACACGGGGGCCGACGACTACCTGGCCAAACCCTTCTCCTACGTGGTGCTCGTCGCACGGCTGCGGGCCCTGGTCAGACGAGCGGCCACGGTCGCACCGCCCGTCCTTGCCGTGGGCGACCTCTCGTTGGATGTCGCCGGCCGGGTCTGCCGCCGGGCCGGAGCCCGGGTGGAACTCACCCCTCGGGAGTTCGCCGTCCTTGAGCTGCTGGCCCGCCGGGCGGGCCAGGCGGTCTCCAAATCGGATCTGCTCTATCACGCGTGGCCCGACGAGGCCCTGGACCCCAACCTGGTCGAGGCGCGCGTCAGCGCACTGCGCAAGAAGGTGGACTCCGCGTTCGGCCGGCGGTCCCTGCAGACCGTACGGGGTACCGGCTACCGCCTGGTGGACGACCGTGAACGCGGCTGAGCCACGACGCCGCTGGTGGCCGCGTTCGGTACGGGCCGGCGCGGCCCTGGCCGCCGCCTCGACCGCCGCCGTCATCCTGGCCGGCATCGGCTGGTGGGTCCACCACGACGTCTACCACCAGAGCACGCAGATCGCCGAAGACCAAGCCAAGGAACAACTCTGGTCTCTCTGTGACAAGTTGGAGCAGGGTGTCGTTCCCGACTCCACAAGCTCTGTGCCGTACGAGGTCGTCGCGACCGGCCGGCGCACCGCTGTCGCCTACGGCGGGGGCATGGACGACTTCGCTCCCGGCACCCACCACGTGATGCCCGCCCCGCCGACAGCCTTGAGGGCCGAGCTCATCACCACCGTCCGCCTGCCTGCGAACCCCGCCTACGACCCCAGTGACAAATTCTCCGTAGCCGGCGGGACCAACCAGGTCATAACATCAGATATCCAGGCCGATGACCTGGGCAATGACAAAGCCGCCGCTCTGGGCGTCGCCGCCGACGCCAACCTGCGGGTCTATGTGGTGGTGCTCCCGCACACAGCCGAGGCAATCACCGAGACCACCGACCGCCTGCTGCTGCGGGCCGGGCTCGTGAGCCTCGTACTGATCGCCGCCGCCGCCTACTTCGCCGTCCGAATCGCGCTGCGGCCGGTCGAAGCCATCCGCGTCCTCACCGCCTCGGTCACCGCGAGCGACCCCCGCGAACGCGTCACCGTCCCCGCCACGGGACACGAGATCACCGCCCTGGCCACCACCATCAACAGCACCCTCCAGCGCCTCGACGACGCCGCCGCCCGGCAACGCCGCTTCGTCGCGGACGCCGCCCACGAACTACGCAGCCCCCTCACCACACTGCTGGCCAGCCTGGAAGTCGCGCTCGCCTACCCGGAACGCACCGACTGGCCCGCCGCGGCCACCACCGCAGCCCGACAGACCCGCCGCCTCCAGGCCCTCGCCGAAGACCTGCTGCTCCTGGCCCGCCTCGACACCCGCACCCCCATGGCCGGCCCCGAAACCGTCGACCTGACAGCCCTCGCCTCCCGGCTGACCGAGCAATACCCCCTCACCGAACGACCGTTGACCCTCACCTGCGACAGCACCGCCCCCGCACACGCACACGGAAACCCCGACGAATACGAACGGCTGCTGCGCAACCTCATCGACAACGCCGCCCGCCACGCCGCACACCGCATCCGGATCACCATCCGGAACCAGGACGACTGGATCGTCCTCACCGTGCACGACGACGGACCGGGCGTGCCCACCGAGGACGCCGAGCGCATCTTCGAACGCTTCGTCCGGCTCGACGACGCCCGCTCCCGCGACCACGGCGGCACCGGCCTGGGCCTCGCCATCGCCCGCGACCTGGCCCACCGTCACCGAGGCACCCTCACCCTCACCCTCACCCCCCGGCCCCTCGGAGCATGCTTCCAGCTACGCCTTCCCCGAGCGAACTCCTGAAGCGGGTGTCGCAGGTTCGAATCCTGCCGGGAAAACCTTGAATGAGGTGTCCGAAGACCCCGCCATCATCGCTTTTGCTGAGACGGGGTCTTCGCGTATGTGCAGGCGTGTGCCGCTCGGAGCGGCTGTATGTCGGGGGCTGTGGACGAGGCACGCCCCTAGTCGGCGGTGACCCCCCAGTAGCCGATCTGCACGGGCCTACCGTCGCGGTAGAGCACTGTGCAGTTCCCTTGGGCGCGGCCTGGGAAGTCCAACCGCTCGGAGTCGAGAGCGGCGTCCCACTCGTCGTAGGTGGGCCGGCCGTGAGGAGCCCACGCACGCACCTCGCTGTCGGTCAGCGGCCGCATGAACGGGCCGTCGTCGGTGTCCGCGGCCTCGATCATGAGAGGGAAGTCCAGCACGGTGCCGGTGCCACCGGTGAAGACGTACTCCTGCCACTCCGGGTCGCGCCAGAGTTGCTCGACGGACCGTCCCCCGAAGCCGCGGTTGTCCCGCGCCAGCTCATCTTCCTGGGCCTGCCGGAACGCGGCCGCCAAATCACGCTGATAGGGGCCCGTGTGGGTCCATGCGTTGCCGCCCATCCGCGTCCTCTCTCCATTCGAATTGTTTGTTCAAGGGCGGAGCGTAAGAGACGACACTGACGACACTGACAGGGCACCCCGCCCCGACGATGGTCACACCCTGGAGCCCACCCATAGATCCCGCAGGGAAGGCCGGCAATTCGCTGAGACGCACCGGCTCAGGCCCGACTCCAAGCCTGGCGATGGCGAGCGACGCCGTACACCTGCTCAACCTGCTCAGCTGTCAGCACCCCCGAGTGTTGGCGCTCCAAGACCGTTGATGGCCTTGACACTTAAGGTTGCAGCATGGCTGACGACGATCGCTCTGTTGACCTCGATCCGCGTGTTCTGCAGCCATTGCGACGTGCGCACTGCGGGCAGGATCGAGGGCACGCTCAGGATTGACGATGTGGACGACTACGGTGCCCTGATCGAGCTGATGCTGCTGCACGGTCTGCTCGCGGCCTGGGGCCGCGCCGACGACAACCCCCGGTTCATCCAGTCCCGCCACGAGGAGATGTCGGCTTTTGAAGCCGTCGGCTACGCCAAGCTCGACCACGTGCCCGTCGTCGCGATCTTCGGCCAGACCAACCGCAGCGCCATGGGCGGCTCCTACCAGCAGGAGGTCGACCTGCTGAGCCTGTACAAGGATGTCGCCTCCGACTTCTGCGAGATGGTCACCGTCCCCGAGCAACTGCCCAACGTGCTGGACCGGGCGATGCGCACCGCGATGGCCCGCCGCTCGGTCACGGCCGTGATCATCTCCGCCGACGTGCAGGAACTGGACTACTCCCCGCCCGGGCACGCCTTCAAGATGGTCCCGTCCAGTCTTGGCATGGCGCACTACGCTCCGGTGCCGGCCGACGCGGACCTCGCCCGGGCCGCCGCTGCCTCCGTCCTCCAGGGCGACAGCGACCGCACCGGCATGGTCAAACAGGGCTTCAAGGCCAAGGTGCAGGAGTTCCTGCCCGGCCACCGCCACCGCGCCGACCGACCCGGCGCCCAGGACGACACGTGAGCGACACACGGGGACGTCACGGGCTCGGCTTGCAAGGCCCGTCTGCTCGGTCTGCCCCTCGTGCGCCTGCCGGACGCGGCCCAGGTCGAGGTGCCCGTCCACGGCAGCGGCGGCTTCACCACCTCCGACGACGACCGGCAGGAACGCCGACTGCGCGGTCGGGTCGAGGAGGGGGCGTCCCACGCGTCGACATCATCGCCCACGGCAACTTCGACGACCGGTCGCACAGCCGTTCCTTCGAAGCCGCCCTGGCCCGCCACCCGGCCGCCGCCTCGGCCCTCGCGGCCGGTCTCGCCGCGACGGCGACGGCCGTGCTGACAAGGCGTGCCCGCATGTCGTCATGACCAGGACGCGCCGTCGCCGGCGGCCTCGCTGCGGTGCGGTTCCAGGCGGTCGACTGCCTGCTCGCTCCATGCCCGGATGACTGATGCCTGCTCGGGGGTCAGCGAGTCGAGGAAGTGACGGCGGATGTTGCCGCCGTGCACGAGGACGGCACTCTGGACGGCCCGGCGCCCCTCGGTGGTCAGTCCGATCCCGGCGCGGCGGCCATCGGCCCCGTACCGGGTGCGTTCGACGAAGCCGCGTTTTTCCATGCGCGTCAGCTGATGTGAGACGCGGCTCTTGTCCCAGTCGAGCGACTCGGAGAGCTCGCCGACACGCATCTCGCGGCCGGTGGCCTGCCACAGTGTCACCAGCACGCTGAACTCGGCCTTCGAGATGTCGCAGTCACGCTGTAGACCACGCTCCAGTTCCCTGGTGAGCAGGCGCTGCGCCCGCATCCAGGTATCCCAGAACTCCCACTCCTCGGGTTCCAGCGATCCAGTCTCCGTCATATTGCCGAGGATACCGCGACCAGCGGAGTTGTCACTTCAACTCTTTCCGATCTAGAGTTGTCGCGTCAACTCTCCCGGAAGGAAGACCATGCCGCTTCGCATCGCACTCATCCTCGGAAGCACCCGCCCCGGACGCCGCGGCGACCAGATCGCCGCCTGGGCCCTGGAGGCCGCCCGCGCCCACGGTGGAGCCGACTATGAACTCATCGACCTCGCCGACCACGAGCTCGGCAACCTCGACGAGCCCGGCAACCCGAACTTCCAGCAGTACCAGCACGACCACACCCGCGCCTGGGGCGCACTCATCGACAGCTTCGACGGCTACGTGTTCCTCGTCCCCGAGTACAACCACTCCTACCCCGGAGCCCTGAAGAACGCCCTGGACTACGTCTACCGGGAGTGGAACGACAAGGCCGCCGGGATCATCAGCTACGGCGGCTGGGTCGCCGGGGCCCGGGCCGCCGAGGCACTGCGGCTCGTCCTCGCCGAACTCCAGGTGGCCACGGTCCGCGCCCAGCCCACCATCTCGACGCGCCCCTCGTTCCACACCGGCGCCTTCGTCCCCCAGGAGGGCCTCGACACCGCCGTGGGCGGCATGCTCGACCAGGTGATCGCCTGGTCCGGCGCACTGCGCGGGGTGCGCCAGGCCAAGACGCAGACGACCACGGCTGCATGAGACCCGGCTCGTGGCCGATCACGTGAGAGGACGTGGCGAGCCGACGGACGCCGCATGGGAGGCGCTGAAGCCCCTACCGGCAGGCCGACCGGACAGCCGCTGCCTGGCTGTCCTGAAGCGCTTCGGGCGCCTGCTCCCGGGCCCCGGTGGGAGCTAGGCTCAGCCGATGACCTTGGAATGGCAAAATGTGATTGTGCACTCGGCGGATCCGGAGGCCCTGGGGCAGTGGTGGGCCGAGGCTCTTGGCTGGGTTGTGGTCCACACCTCTGACGTGGAGTTCGCGATCCGCCCGGAGCCGGATCGCCGTCCGGGGTTGGAGTTCGTCCGCCTTGACGAGCCCAAGAAGGCCAAGAGCCGGCTGCATCTCGACTTCGTACCTGATGATCAGGACGCCGAGGTGGCCCGCCTCGAGGCTCATGGCGCACAGCGTGTCGACATCGGTCAGGGTGACCAGCCGTGGGTGGTCATGGCAGACCCCGAAGGCAACGAGTTCTGTGTCCTTGGCCGACGACCTGACACCAGCGCCTGACAGGGGGCTCCTGCGAAAAATCCGTCGAATGACGCCGGCTCTCAGGCACCCCAGTTCTTGGCGTTCTCCTGTAGGTGGTCGGCGAGTTCGGGCGGTTGGAGTCCGAGCGCTCTCACGGCTGACGCGTCCCACGCGACTCGCACCGGCGAGAAGTCGCCGGTGTCGGGATCGTCGAGTTCAGGGCCGCTGCGGCGGTTCAGATCCATGTCCAGCACGTCGGCGCGAAAGTAGTGCTGAACGACGGTGACCTTTTCGCCCGGCTCGGTCAAGGTCAGGAACTCGGTCGCGGGGCCGATCGTGGCGCCGATCTCTTCCATCACTTCGCGGCGCAGGGCCGCTTCGAGGTCGGCGTCGTCAGCTTCGACGCCCCCGCCGACGGTTGTGTAATAGGGGGCTCCGCCCGGCCATCCTCGGCGCAGGAACACCAGATGGCCGTCGTCGAGCAAGACCGCACGAACATTGTGACGGACCTTCATATGCGTGACGATAGCGCGCCCACCACGGCCGGCGGCCTCAGTCCTGCCCTCACGGTGTTCGAGTGCCCTCGAGATCTCCGGCTGTGGTTACGGCCGTTGCGGATCACCGGCCCGTGTCGTCGTCACCGCTCCGCCCGGCCTCCGGCTCCCTGGTGAGCCGGGTCGCAAGGTGGTAGACGACGGTGACGTCCTGGTATTCCTGACCGGGGGTGACCGGGGCCGGCAGGTGGGCGCGGTCGCTGTGGCTCGTCGACTGCCGATTCCCGGTGCCGGGGAAGCGGACGACTGTCTGGGGTTCCTGCGTGAAGCGGAGCCGTTCGGCGCGGACCGTCGACCGGAACAAGATGTCCCCCACCGGGCTCCCGGCTCCCGACCCTCGCGTTCAGGGCGGCTCCTCCGGCTGCCTGGCGGTACGTGGGCGACTGGACCTTGGCGGCAGCTTCCCGTCCTCTCCGCGCACCCGGCGCGTGCGGGTGCCGCCTGGACTCCGACCGACCCGGCCCCGCTCTCTCTCCGCGCCCTTGCGCGCCGGAGGCGGCTCGGTCGACTCCGCCGGCTCGGCCGGTTCAGCGGTGGCGTTCGCCGTCTCAGCTGCGTCCGCAACGGCGTGGCCGCCGTCCCGTACCGTGTCGCCTGCCGCTTCCGTCACACCCGCGGCCTGTCCGGCCACGCTCCCGGCGATGCCGCCCACCGTCCCGCCGGCGCTTCCGACGGTCCGGCTCGCCTCATGGCCGATGTCCTCCACCGCGCGCCCGGCACCACCGCCCACGTCCTGAACGGCCCGCCCGGCTCCCTGGCCGACATCCTGCGCCACGGAGCCGACGCCCCGGCCCACGTCCTGGACAGCGGCCCTGGCGCCCTGCCCCACGTCCTGAACGGCCCGCCCGGCTCCCTGGCCGACATCCTGCGCCACGGAGCCGACGCCCCGGCCCACGTCCTGGACAGCGGCCCTGGCGCC
>NZ_JBEOWF010000020.1:0-31848 GCF_040295925.1 Streptomyces sp. NPDC002588 | reverse complement strand
CCCTGCCCCACGTCCTGAACGGCCCGCCCGGCTCCCTGGCCGACGTCCTGCACGGCGGCTCCGGCGCCCCAGCCGACCTCCTCGACGGCCCTTCCGGCACCCGTACCCAGCTCCCCCACGGCCTGACGGGCTCCGCCGCCGACATCCTGCACGGCGGACCCGACTCCACGCGCCAGCTCATGCAGGATCTCCGGGTTGCGGTCGAGAGTGGTGAGCACCCGGTCGATGATCTTCGCGACGTGGTGGAGACGCACCTTGAGCTGGGCCTGTGCCTCGACGCCCGAGATGCCCAGGTGCACCCGGCCGAGCGAGACGTCGGCGCCCACATTCAGTTTGAGCAGATCCAGCACCTCGGCCTGCAGCGACACATGCGCCCGCAGATCCTCGACGTCCAGGTCGATCTCGTCGACCTTCAGGGTCGGAACGTCGAGGAAGACATCAGGGCTCGCACCGGCTGCGTCCTCCTCGTCGTAGGGCGCCGGCTCCTCTTCGAACGATGCCGACTCCTCGTCGTAAGCCTCGGGACTGGCGTACTCGTCACTGTCCTCGGCGTCGAGTTCGTCACCGTGCTCGTCGTCGTAGTCCTCGACGGAGTCCTCGTCGTTCTCGGCGTTGCCGCGCATCGCCATGCCTCCGCGGTTTTGACGTATGTTTCGACCATTTTCATACATTGCGGTATTTAATGCGCGGTAAGCACCGTTCGCCCCCCGGGCCGCGGCACGATGCGGGATTCGGCGCGGCCATGCCAAAATGGCGCGAGCCCGGGCACGGTGCGAGCGCTGGTGCGGCGGCTCAGGTCGGGCAGGCACCCGGAGGTGGCAGATTGGCACGTCGCCCCAGTCGGAACGATCGGACCGGTCGGACCGGTCGGACCGATCGGAACGAACCGCACGGGGAGCCTCGGCGCCGCCCTGCATCAGCACACGGTTCGGGCGAGCCGGCCGGCCACGCGCATCCTGCCCCGGACTTCATCGGGCGTGAGGACGAACTCTCCGCCTTGCTCGACGCGTTCGAGAACGGGCCGGCGCTCGTCGTGATCGAGGGCGAGGCCGGCATCGGGAAGACACGGCTCATCCGCGAGGCGGTCGCTTCGGTGAGCGGGCGGAGTGCGTTGATCGCCACGTGCCCGCCCCTGCCCGAGCCGTTCACCCTGGGCGCGGTCGTCGACGGCATCCGGCGGCTCTGCCCGCGGCTGGGCGCGGAGCTGGAACTGAGCCCGCTGGCCGGCGCGTTGCGGCCGCTCTTCCCCGACTGGGCCGACCGGTTGCCGCCGGCGCTGGAAGGGCTGGACGACCCCAAGGAGACCCGGCACCGGATCCTGAGCGCGCTCACCGAGCTGGTGAGCCGACTGGGCATCGGCGTTCTGGTCGTCGAGGACGCTCACTGGGCGGACACCGCGACCTTGGAGTGGCTCCTCACGCTCACAGCGGCGGGACGGACCGATCTGTCGATCGTCGTCTCGTTCCGCCCGGACGAGGTGGCGAGCGGCTCGCTCCTGCCGCGGCTGACCTCGCGCGTCCCCTCGGACGTGTCGCTGTTGCGACTGGGTCTGGGACCGCTCGACCTGACGGACACGCGCGAGTTGATCGCTTCCATGTTCGACAGCTCGGAGGTGTCCGCGGAGTTCGTGTCCTTCCTGCACAAGCACACCGACGGGATCCCGCTCGCCGTCGAGGAGTGCGTCCTTCTGCTGCGTGACCGCGAGGACATCGTGCACCGCGACGGCACCTGGATCCGAAGGGTTCTGAGCGAGCTCCAAGTGCCCGCGACGTTACGGGACTCGGTGCTGGAGCGGGTGGAGCGGCTCGACGACGGAGCGCGCAGAGTGCTGGAGGCCGCCGCCGTGCTGGACGCGCCGTCCGAGGAGGCGCTGCTGACGGAGGTCGCGGGCCTGGGGGCGGAGGCCGGCCGGAAGGGGCTGGCGGCGGCGCTCCGGTCGGGGCTGCTGCGGGAGTCGGCGCCCGGGGCGTACGCCTACCGGCACGCCCTGGACTGCGTCGCCGTGTGCGAGGCGATCCCCGCGTCGGACCGGCGCCATCTCCACGGCCGCGCCGCGGCGAGCCTGCGCTCGATGCGGCCCGAGCCCGTCGCACGGCTGTTCCGGCACTGCCGGGAGGCGGGCGATGTGGACGGGTGGTGCCGGTACGGAGAGGCCAGCGCCGATGTCGCGCTGGAGTCCGGGGACGACCGTGCCGCGGTGGTGACCCTGTTGAGTCTGCTCGGCGCGGAGGATCTCGCGACGGCCGACCGGTCGCGGCTGGTGCGCAAGATGGGGGGCGCGGCCGTCTTCGGCGCGCGGGACGTCAGCGATCTCGCGCGTTCCGTGGTGGGCGCCGTCCGGGGCGTCCTGTCGTACGACGATCTGCCGCGTCCGGAGCGCGGTGAGATCCAGCTGCTGCTCGGGCGGCTGCTGCGGGACATCGGCGAGGATTCCGCGGCGTTCGAGGAGATCGAGGACGGCGTCGGCGATCTGCTGGACCGGCCCGACCTGGCGGCGCCGGCGATGTCCGTCCTGGCCATGCCGATGGTGCCGGACTGGCCGGCGGCACGGCATCTCGCGTGGCTCGACCGGGCGACGGCGCTCCTGCCCCGGATCGAGTCGTCGTCCGACCGGCTGAGGGTGACGACGAACCGTGCCGCGGCCCTGCTCCTGCTCGGCGAGGAAGCCGGGTGGCAGGCGGCGGACGAGATCCGGGAGAGCGCGGCCGGCGCGGCCGCGTCGGAGCGCAGACTGCTCGCCCGCTTCCTCTTCAACATGGGCCAGATCGCGATCCTCTGGGGCCGCTACGGCGAGGCCCGCGCCCGGCTGACCGCGGCGGCCGAACTCGCCGAGGCGACCGGGTACCGGCGCCTGCTGAGCACCGTCCGCGTCCCGTTCACGTATCTGGACTGGTGCACGGGACGGTGGGCGGGGCTGGACGCGACGGTCGCCGCGCTGGCCGCCGACCGGAACACGAGCCTGTACAGCTCGCGGCTGGCCACCCAGATCCACGCCGTACTGGCACTCGCCGTAGGCGATCGTGCGGCGGCCCGGCGCGGCCTGCGGAAGGTCGTCGACGAGCTCGCCGAGGACGGCCTGTGCGAGCCCGAGGTGGGCCTCTCGGCGGCGGCCCTCGGCCGACTGCACGCGGCCGACGCCGACTGGGACGAGGCGCAGCACGTCACCGGCCGTGTTCTGGAGTTGATCGAACGCAAGGGTGTGTGGCTGTGGGCCACCGACGTCCTCCCGCCCCACCTCGACGCCCTGGTCGGCAGCGGCCGGCTCGACGAGGCCGGGCGCCTGCTGCGCCGGTACGCCGACGGGATCGACGGCCGGGACGCGCCCGCGGCCGTGGCGGCGCTGTCGCTCGGCCGTGCCGTCGTGGCGCAGGGGCAGGGCGACCTGGACGGGGCGGCGGAGATGTTCGCGGAAGCCGCGTCGGCCTGGGCCGCCCTGCCTCGCCCGTACGACGAGATGCTCGCGCTCGAGAGGCAGGGCCGATGCCTGCTCGGCCATGGTGACGCCGAGCGGGCACTGGCGCTTCTCGGCACCGTGCAGGAACGCCTGTGGGCACTGGGTGCGCGCACGGATGCCGACCGGGTGGCCCTGCTGCTGCGGGAGCACGGGAGGGAGGTGGCCCGCGCCTGGCGCAGGGGCCCGCGCGGCTACGGCGCCCAGCTCTCCCCGCGCGAACGGCAGGTCGTGGCGCTGGTCGCGCAGGGGATGACCAACCGGGCGGCGGCCCAGGCGCTGTTCGTCTCGCCGAAGACGGTCGCCACCCAACTCAGCGCTGCCATGCGCAAGT
The DNA here is from genome assembly GCF_040295925.1 of Streptomyces sp. NPDC002588. Taxonomy (NCBI): domain Bacteria; kingdom Bacillati; phylum Actinomycetota; class Actinomycetes; order Kitasatosporales; family Streptomycetaceae; genus Streptomyces; species Streptomyces sp. NPDC002588. Next base: position 28,063 of record NZ_JBEOWF010000020.1, on the reverse strand, counting down.
TGGGGGTCTCGTCGCGCGCCGCCGTGGTCAGGGTCGCGGTCGAGACCGGGGTGCTGCCGCCCGCGACGGACGATTCGGGACCGCGCGGCTAACTTTTCGGTCGGGTGCCTGATCGCCGTGCAGCCAGGTCCTCCAACACCCTTGTGTGTCATGCCAGTCGACCCACCCGCACCCGCGCAGGCGCACGCCGAGGACGACGCTCCGTCGGAGAAGACGGAGGAGGCCGAACCCGAACCCGTCCCGCCCGATGAGCCCGACACCCCCGACGAGGTGGAGCCCGACCTCGGAACATACGACGACGGCCGGTTCGAACCGCTCTGAACCGACCGCCCCCACTTCCGCGCTCGGCGCTCGGAAAGGATCCCCCTTGATACCCCCCACTCTCAGACATCCCCGCCTGACGGCCTCGGCCCTCGCCGTGGCACTGACCGGTGCCGTGCTCGCCGCGTCACCGCCCTCCGCCGCCGCTCCCCCCGCCGACCCGGGCGGCGCGGACCATACGTCGATCACCCTGATCACCGGTGACGTCGTCGACTACACCGACCTCGGCGGCGGTAAGCACGGGGTGCAGGTGAAGGCCGGCGAGGGCCGCTCGGACATCGTCTTCTACCAGCGGGAGGACGCGGGCGAGTTCAGCGTCATCCCCTCCGACGCGGTGGGCCTGGTGGCCGACGGCACCCTGGACGCCCGGCTGTTCGACGTCACCACCCTCGCCCGGATCGGGTACGGCGATGCCCGGCTCGACGCGCTGCCGCTGATCGTCGAGCACAGCGGGGACCGTGGTACCCCCTCGGCGCTCGCCCGGGCCGACGGCGCGGAGGTCACGCGCACGCTGCGAAGCATCGACGCGACCACCGTCGAGGAACGGCACGACAAGGCGGGCGCGTTCTGGTCGGACATCGTCCGCGAGTCGGCGTCGGGGCGGGCGGCGAAGCTGGAGAGCGGCCTGTCCAAGGTGTGGCTGGACGCCCCGGTGCAGACCAGCGACGACGTCGGCAACGCCCAGATGGGCGTCCCGGCGGCCCGGGCGGCCGGTTACACCGGCAAGGGCGTGAAGGTCGCCGTCCTGGACACCGGTATCGCCCACGCCCATCCCGACCTGCAGGGCAAGGTGACGGCGGAACGGAACCTGATCGCCGGCTCCGACAACGCCGAGGACGACAACGGCCACGGCACCCATGTGGCCGGCATCGTCGCCGGCAGCGGCGCCGCCTCGAACGGCCGCTACGAGGGTGTGGCGCCCGACGCCTCGCTGCTCATCGGCAAGGTCATGGACGCCGGCGGATCCGGCTTCAGCTCCACCATCATCGCCGGCATGGAGTGGGCGGTGGCGCAGGGCGCCGACGTCGTCAACATGAGCCTCGGCTCCAGTCTGCCGAGCACGGGCGCGGACCCGTTGTCCCAGGCGGTGAACACCCTGTCGGCGCAGTCGAAGACGCTGTTCGTCGTCGCGGCCGGCAACTCCGGACCCGGTACCCCCACCATCGGGGCGCCGGGCGCGGCCGACGCCGCTCTCACCGTCGGCGCCGTGGACTCCACCGGCGCGATCGCGTCCTTCTCCAGCCGGGGCCCCCGGCTCGGGGACGGCGCCATCAAGCCGGACATCACCGCCCCCGGCGTGGCGGTGGTCTCCGCCCGGGCCAAGGGCACCCCGATCGGCGACATCGACCCGGCGGGCCCGCAGGGCCCGATCGACGACAACTACACCGCGCTGTCGGGCACGTCGATGGCGACACCGGCGACGGCGGGCGCCGTGGCCCTGCTCGCCCAGGCGCACCCCGACTGGAGCGGCGAGCAGCTCAAGGACGCGATCAGGTCCACGGCGAGTCCGCAGCCGGACGAGAGCGTGTTCGTCCAGGGCAGCGGTCTCGTCGACGTGGCCAGGGGCACGAGCCGGACGGTGACCGCCTCTCCGGCGAACCTGAGCGCGGGAACGTTCGCCTGGCCGCACTCCGCCGACCCGGCCTGGACGAAGACGGTCACCTACCGCAACGACGGCGACACCCCGCTCACCCTGACGATCACTCCGTCGTCGGCGGGGCCGGACGGGGTGACCCCGCCCGCCGACACCCTGCGTCTCTCCGCCACCGAGGTCACCGTGCCGGCCCACGGCGAGTCCACCGTGGACGTGACGATCGACCCGTCGACCGGCGCTCCGTCGACCGGAGCGTCGTACGCCTGGCGGCTGGTGGCGGCGACGGCCGACGGCGGCACCCGCGTGCAGACCACGGTCGCGGCGCAGTTCGAGCAGGAGAGCTACGACCTCGACCTCACCGCCCTCGACCGCAACGGAAGCACCCCGCTGTCGCCGTACCAGGCCGTGATCGCCGTCGACCCGCTCGACCGGAACAGCGGCTCGTCCTTCGCGGTCGTCAACACGGCCCGGCCCCTGGGACATCTCCGGCTGCCCAGAGGCACGTACGGCATCACCGCCCTGACCAGCACCGTGGATCCGGCCACGAAGAAGCCCATCGACCTCACCCTGGAGAGCCGGCCGTCGGTCACGCTCGACAAGAACACCTCGGTCGAGTTCGACGCCCGCAAGAGCAAACCGGTGTCCGTCGGCGTCCCGGACCACACGGTCGCTCCCTGGTTCCGCGAGTTCGGCGGCCAGCACACCTCCGTCGACTCCAACGGCACCCGGAACATCTCGCAGTTGGGAGTCTTCGCCCCGTACTACTCCTCGATGCCGCTGTCCGCCGTACCGACCCCGGCCGCGGACCGGGACGCTTCCTACCGCTACTACTACCGCACCACCCTGGCGGCACCGGCGGACGTCGACGCGCTGATCGGCGGTCCGGTCTACTCGCTGGTGGAGGAGAAGAAGGGCGGCGTTCCGAGCCGGCTCTCCTACGACGTCCCGCTCCGCCGACTCGCCAGGGTCGAGGCCTCGTACGGCAAGCGGGACGGTCAGCGTGCCGGGGCGGCCAACTTCGCCGCGGGCTTCGTGGGCGGCCAGAGCACCCTCTTCATCGTGATGCGCAACGTGGCACTCCCCAGCAAGCGGGTGGAGTACTACAGCGCGGACCCGGATGTCACCTGGTCCGGGGTGCTCGGGCCCTACATGACTCCGGACGGCAGCAGCTACTACACGCTCGGCCAACAGCAGTCCAACCCACGGAGCTACCGGCCGGGCAGCATCACCAAGGAGACCTGGAACTATCCGGTGGTCGGTCCGGCGCTGCCCGCGAACGGACAGTTCCTGACCCGTACCGGAAACCGGATCGCACCGGCGTTCTCCCTGTGGGGTGACTCGGACCCGAACCACTACAACTACAACGACCGCGCGTTCAGCCAGGCCGTGGCGACCCTCTACCGGGACGGGACCGAGGTCGGCAAGCTGACCCGCCCCTGGCAGGACGAGGCGAACTTCGACGACTTCACCAACTACTGGACCGTGCCCAGTGACACGGCCGACTACCGGCTCGACGTCTCCGCTTCACGGGACACCAGTTGGCACGGTCAGCGGTCGCAGCGGATCGATGCCAGCTGGACGTTCCGGTCGGCCGGCACCGACGCGACCGAATCGCTGCCGCTGACCGTGCTGCGCTTCCAGCCGCCGACCGACCCGAACGGCATCGCCCCGGCCGACACGGCCTTCACGGTCCCGTTCACCGTGCAGCAGCAGGGTCCCCGCCGGCATCGGGGCCTCGACACGGTGAAGGTCGAGGTGTCGTACGACGACGGCGCGACGTGGACGAGTGTCCCCGCGAAGGTCCGGGGCACGACCGGGAAGGCCGTCCTGACCCACCCCGCGGCCTCCCCCGGAAGCGGCTGGGTGTCACTGCGCGCGAGCGGTGAGGACCACTCCGGCAACACCTTCAGCCAGACGGTGATCCGGGCCTACCGCATCGGCTGACGTTCGCCCGGGGCCGGGTGGGAGGCACAGCGTCCCGCCCGGCCCCGCAGTGCGGCCGGGCCCGGAACTCGGTGCACGTGCTGCTCCCGGGCACTCGGGGCCCGTTTCAGCAGTCGGTCACTGCCCGACCGGGTTGAGGTACGCACCCGGGCGGGTGGCGCCGTCCTGCTTGAGGATCTGGCCGCCGAACGGCCACTTCAGGGTGAAGTGCTTCGTCTCGTTCGGCGGGGTGACCAGGAACTTCGCCGGAACGAACTTCTCCTTCTGCGGCGTGGACCTGGCCACCGGCAGCAGGGTGATGCGCGAGGTCAGTGCGTGCCTGCACACCTGAAGATGTGCAACTCCCGGGGGGAGGTTCAGTGTGCCGAAGAACCTTTCCGGCGGCCGGACTCCGCCCGGCGGCAAACCGGCGGATCCTCGTGAACGATCGGGGCCGATGCCCGTTCCGCCCCCATTCCATGGGACGCCACCGAACCACCCCGGCGGGGACGACTGCTCGCCGCCGGAGAACCGCCACGGCGCTGCCGGGCTGTCGGTGCGTGATGTCGCGGCCTCCGCGCTGACGGCGCGTCAGACGGGCGCGGCACCGCGCCGGGTTCCCGTGCGGCGGTGTGCGCCGTGTCACGTACGGCAAATATCGCCCAAGTTGCCCAGATCACAGCGCAAATGTCCCTTTGGCGTCCATGCTCGACACGGACACGGAAGCCGAAGTGAAGCGCACCGGCCTCGACTTGGATGCGCCGTGCCGAAGTGACCCATGCCACAACGTTCGTGGCGTTCTGCCCCGTTCCCCTGAGAAAGGTGCCCCCCATGGCCGCTTACCTGTGCCCGCCTGCCGTGATACACGGCGAACACACCGTGAAGACCAGCCAGATCGTGGCGGAAGTGCGCAGCCGGCACCCGCACGCGGCGTGGACGCCGCGGATCGACGGCATCGCGGCCGGTACGGGCATCGAAACCCGCGGTTGGATGCTGCCGCTGGAGACCGCCGTCGCCCCTGGCAACGGGAGCGGCCTCCCGGCTGCCGGCATCGGCCCGACCCGGGAGGCGCTGGCCGGTGAGGGGTTCACCGAACAGGACGTGGATCGCGTGATCGCCGCCCTTGAGGCGATACCCGCGCCGCAGACCGTCCAGGAGCGCACCGCGCCGGCCTGGGCGGCCGTGCAGTCCTGCGGGGAGCGTGCGGCCCGCGGGGCCCTGCAGATCGCCGGGCTGGACACCGCGGACGTCGACTGTCTGATCACCAGCCACTCCACCACCCCGGCGCTGCCGGGGCTGGACGTCGCCCTGGCCAACAAGCTCCCGCTCCGGGCCGACGTGATGCTGCTGCCGGCCACCCAGTGGGCCTGCGTCGCCGGAACCCGCTCCCTGGCGCTGGCGGCGGACCTCGTGGCCGCGGACCCCGACCGGGTGGTCCTGGTCGTGATCGCGGAGGCACTGAGCACGACCTACCAGCCCGCGGACGACACTCTGGAGTCCTTGATCGTCCGGTTGCTGTTCGCGGACACCGCGGTCGCCACGGTGGTCACCGGCCGCCCGAGGCCCGAATCGGTGCTGCGGCTGGACGCCGCCTGGCACCACACCCTGCCCGGCACCCAGGACCTGCACCGCCTGGAGACACGGGAGGACGGCACCCACTTCGTGATGGACCGGCGCGGGCCGCGCGCCGTGCAGGAGACGGTCACCGCGATGTGGGAGTGGCTGCGCCTCCGCTACCAGGACGACCCCGACTCCTGGCACCCCGACGTTCTGCTCGCTCACCCCGGCGGGACACGGGTGCTGGAGTACATGGAGCAGACGATGCCCGACGGGTGGCCGTCGGGGCTGCTGGACCACAGCCGGGACAGCTACACCAGCGGCAACCGCGGAGGCGCCGCCGTGTTCGACATCCTGCGAAGAGCGCACGACGCCGGGCTGGAACGGGGCAGTCGTGCCGTCCTGTACGCGGCGGCCCCGGGCCTCACGGCCACCGCCCTGGAAGGGGAGTGGCTGTAGGACGAGCGCACGCCGCCAGGCCCGGCCCGCAGCCGCGTCACCTCGCGACCGACGCCCAAACCACCTTGCCGGTGTCTGTCCACCGCACCCCCCACCGGGTGGTGAGTCCGTGCACGACGTGAAGGCCACGACCATCGTCGTCGAGGAGCCTGCCCCGGCCCAGCCGCGGCCTGCCGTTGCCGGTGTCGCCCACCTCGCACAGCAGCCCGTCACCGGCCCTGATCAGCCGTACCGTGACGGGTCCGGTGGCGAAGCGGACCGCGTTGGCGACCAGTTCGCTGACCACCAGCAGCACGCTGTCCCGGGTGTCGTCTCTGGTTCCCCAATGCTCCAGCAGCGGGGAGACCAGTGCGCGGGCCCGGGCGGCCGCGTCGCCGCGGGCGGGCAGACGCCAGGTCGCGGTGTCCTCCTTGCGGTAGCCGATCATGCGTGCGAGCAGCAGGGTCACGTCGTCGCGCCGGCGCGCCGGCGCGAGCGCCGAGACCACGCGCCGCGCGGCCTGCTGCAGGGGATCCCAGGGGTGCACCGTGGACACAGCGTCCGCCAGCCTGCCGATGCCCTCGTCGATCGACAGGGCGGGATCCTCCACCAGGCCGTCGGTGTAGAGGGCGAGCAGCGAGCCCGGGGGCGCGGCGAACGCGTGCACGTCGAACGGCTCCCGCAGCGCGAACTCGGCGCCCAGCCCGGGGTGGGGGCGTACCGGGACCGGGCCGGCGGGCCCGTCCGGGGGTACCAGGACCGGGGGGAGGTGGCCGGCGCTGGACAGCTCCACGTGGTGGCCGACCGGATCGTAGACGGCGATGCAGCAGGTCGACCCGAGGGCGCTGTAACCGGCCGCCAGCCCGGACTCCGCGTCGTCCAGCAGCGCCACGGTCTCGTCCAGATGCTCCAGCACCTCGTCGGGTGCCAGCCCCGCGGACAGCAGCGCGCGGGCCTCCATGCTCAGCTGTCCCATGGTCGCCGCGGCTCCCAGGCCGTGCCCGACGACGTCACCGACCACCAGCGCGGTACGGCCGTCCGGCAGCGGAAAGCTGTTCACCCAGTCACCGCCGACGCCCGCGCTGTCGGGGGTGGCGGGCTGGTAGACGCTGGCGGTCTCGATGGTGTCGCCGCCGGACCGTGGCAGCAGTCGGCGCTGCAACGCCAGCACCTGCGTGTGCTCGCGCTGGTGCTGACGGGCCAGGTCGACGTGGTGAGAGGTCCTGGCCACCAGCTCCTGCAGGTCGAACAGCTCGCTGTCGTCGAAGGGGCGGTCCGCCCGCCGCCAGACCTCCGCCACACCCAGAACGACGGGCGGCGCGCCGTCCAGGACCAGCGGTATGCACGCCACACCCGCCGCCAGGTCACCGGGCACCAGGGCACGTACCAGCCGCGGACTGCCGAGTACCCGCTCGATCGTCTCCCGGTCGGGTATGACGATGGCCTGCGCGGCATCGTCACGCCGGATCGCCTGCGCCAGCAGGCGGCTCGCATCGCCGGGAAGGTCGTCGCCCGGAGTCAGATAGCCGTCGGGCCACACCCGGTCCGGCACCAGGGCCGCCCGCCGCAGATGGATGCGCCCCTGCGGCTGCTCGGTGAGCATCTCGCCCGTCCACACGGCGAAGTCGAGGTCGACGGCGGCCACGTCTCCCCAGGCCAGCAGAGACTGCGCCAGCGACTGCGCGGTCTCGCCGACGTCCAACGAGGTGCCGATCGCGGTCTCAGCGGCGTACAGGTGCAGCCTCCTGGCCATGGCGATCAGAGTGACGGTCAGGCCCTCCTGCGGCGCCGCGGCGGCCAGGATGCTCATCGAGACCACCAGCTCCGACCCGTCGCCGCGCCGCAGGCGCTGGACCCGGGCGACGTGCGGCTCACCGGTCTCGAGGACCTGCCGCAACCGCCGGGTGACCGTCGGTACGTCCCAGGGAGGCAGGAGATCGACGAAAGGGCTCCCGGTCACGGCCTCCACCCCCGCGAAGACGGGGGCGTCCAGATTGCAGCGGGTGATGCGCAGATCCCGGTCCAGGTTGACGGCGCCGAGGATCTGCTCCGGACGGCCGGGGGGCGGACCGGCGGGTGCGGGCTGCCGAGCGGCGCTGTCGCCCGGCGGGTCGGCGGAACCGGCGGCCGCCGCTCCCGCGCCGCGGGGGATGTACTGCCCCAAAGCGCCGCTGACCATGTCGAACGGCGACGCAGACGACGGGGAGGGGGTGGAGTCCATGCGGCTCTCTCAGCTCGCTCGCCAATCCCGGCACAGCGCCGGGGCCGTACCGGAACCCGGACGACAGGGTCCCGAGATTCCTGACCGCACACCTCATTCAATAACACCCGGGGCCGCTTCGCCTACACCAGCGGATCGCACAGCGGGCGTGGACGGCGACGTCCGGTGACGTCCTGTGATGTCCTGTGATGTCCTGCGATGTCCTGTGATGTCCTGTGACGGACGGAGGGCTGAGGGCCCCGCTGCGCGCCACGCGTGGCATGGCGAAGTGCGGCCTCCACACGCCGTCAGTAGCGGTGGCCGGGCCAGTGCGGATCCGTCCAGCGGTCCGCACCGGTGAGTCCGAGCAGCCGTATCCGGTGCTGCAGATCCGCCGGTGCGCCCGACTCGCGGAGCCGCGTCGCGGCGTGGCCGAGGAGCCAGGCGACCAGTTCAGCGCGCAGCTCCTCCTCGTCGTGCTCGTACCAGCCGACGCTCCACGGCAGACTCTCTCCCAGGAGCTCGTACTCCCATTCCGCGGCCGCCTCGGCGAGACGTCGGTCGCTGAGCTGCCCGGTCTGCTCTTCCCAGTCGGCAAGCCAGGGGCCGAGCGTTCCGGACGCCTCGGCACACGTCACGAAGACCTGGTGCGCCGGGACGGCCGCATCCGGATCGGTGAGGCTCTGCACCCACCAGGCATGCAGAAACTCGCGTACCGGATCGGCCTGTTCGTCGGGCCACTGTTGCCAGCGGCCGCGGGCGAAGGAGTCTCCGGCCTCCTCCGGTCCGAACAGGGGCTCCGCGCGACCGGCGACCAGGGCCGTGGCGAACTGCGGCAGGATGCGGCGCAGCACAGCCGGGTGATCGGTCCAGTCGATGGCCTGCCAGGTCCGGCGCAGGAGATCCGGCTCCAGTTCCACGTCCGGCGTCTTCAGAAGGGAGAGCTCTTCCGGGCTGCCCCAGTGACATTCGCAGTTGTGCTCGTCCGGGTCCGCGGTCATGCCGCGGAAGGTGACGGAGAGGTTCTCCAGGGCGGCGGTGAGGCGGCGGCCCGCGGGACTGTCGGCGAGATGCAAGATGTGCCCGGCCTTCGAGGACTCCGTACGGCTTCCACCGGCCGAAGATCGCCACCTTACCCGGCGTCCTGGGCCGCTGGCCGGGATGCGAGGCGGTTCCCCCCGTTGGATGGTGGAGTCATGAACCAACATCACCACCAGTCCCATCGGGCGATCGAGATCGACACCCGGCTCCTCACGACCGGCGCCGCGCTCACCGTGGCCGGTACCGCGGTGGCCTGCGCCGGCATGGCCATCGGGACCTTCGCCGTGCTCACGGCAGGTCGGCGCATGATCCACGACATGGACGTGCCCCCGGCCCAGCAGGCGGCCGCGAAGTGGCAGCAGGCCAAGGAGGCGTCCCGAGCGGCTGTGCAGGCGTGGCAGTCCGCGTCCGAGGCCCAGAACGGGTCGCTGGCCCGCTAGGTGTACTGATCACGCCTTCTCCTGCCCCGCTTCCGGGGCAGGAGAAGGTGTGAGCCTCGCCGTCGCGACGTACGAGACCACCACCGCGACGATCACCAGCGGCATGACGGTGAGGCCCTGTGCCCCGATCAGCAGTGAGGCGAGCAGGACGGAGACCAGCGGAAGTCTCAGCATCGCGGCGCTCATCGCTCCGATGCCCATGGCGAACCCCGCGACCAGGGTCAGCCCCGGCAGGTGGGAGAACAGGATGCCGCCCGCCGCTCCCACGAACATCGCGGGAAAGATCGGACCTCCCCTGAAGCTGCTGAGCGATGCGCAGAAGGCCAGGCCCTTGCACAACACCAGCAGCAACAACGCTCCCACCGAATACGCGGCGCTGTGCCTGAGGAGTGGATTCAGCGCGGTCTGCCCCGAATACAGCACGTCGGCCGCTGCTTTGCCGGTGCCCTCCGCGTAGCCGATCGCCAGCCCCGCCACGACCAGGCCCATGAGCACCGTGGCCGGCACCCGGCGCCGCTCGACGTGCGTCCTGAGCCGGACGGCGAGCCATCGGATTCCCACACCCACGAGTGCCGCTGACAGTCCGATGACCAGAGCCCAGCCGAACTCCGCCGCTGTCGGGCGCGTGGCCTCGGGCACGTCGTGAAGTGTCAGCGAGTAGGTGCCCAGCCCGGTCCAGGATCCCAGCCCGACGAAGATGAGTGCGCCGATGCCCGCGGCCAGCAGGCCGGGCACGAGTACCAGCGCCATCATCGGCCCGCCCAGCCCCGAGGCCTCCATCAGGAGGAACGCTCCCAGCAGGGGCGACCCCAGCAGTGAGCTGACGGCCGCAAAACTGCCCGCCGCGCCCAGCACCGCGGTCACCTGCTCCGGGGGGTCACGCCTGACCATCCGCACGGCGCCGGCAGCGAGCCCGCCGCCGAGCGCCAGGAGAGGCGACTCGGGTCCGAGGACGGCGGCGAAGCAGAGCGTCGCCAGAGCGGCGAAGAAGATGCCGGGCAGCTCGACGGGTGTGGGCACACCGGAAGCCTTGAACCCGGCTGTCGGTTCATGCCCACCGTGTCCCGGCAGGTACCGGACGGTCAGTCCCGCGAGCAGCCCTCCTACGGCCAGGAGCGGCAGCGGCCACCACGGCGGCGTTCCGTCGAACCCCAGTGACTCGGGCAGATCCGTGTAGATCAATGGCTGAAGTTCGCCGACCAGCGCCAGGAAGCCGTAAGCCGCCGCGGACACCGGTACGCCGATCAACGCGGCCATCAGCAGAAGCACCAGGTACGCGCGGCTCCGAAGCATGGTCATGGGGTCCGGGGGCGACGCGGCCTCGGACCCGGTCCTGGCGACCGGCATGCGCAATGCCTCCTCGCGATGCGGACCTCGTTGTGGTCTCACCGGCTGCTTTCAGCGAACCCGGAACGCCCCGCCACCCGGTGCGAGCGGCGTGGTTCCGAGCTTGGCACGGTGTTCCCGCCCAGGCATTTCAAGACCGCCCATGGGTGTCGCCCTGGACGGCGCGGCAGGCGAGGGCGCTCGGCCCGCCGGGTCCTTTCATCGCGTTCACCATCAGGGCCGAAGAATTCGGAAACGCTCTGAACGCCGTCCGGCGCGCGCCTCCTGGAACCCATGCGCAGGGCCGGGAGGACGCCGCGCCCAGGCCCCGTCGCGCTCGCACTCCTATCGTGGAACCGCACAGTGACGCTCAGCACCGAGGCAGACGGGGCAGGACATGAGGAACCCGCAGATCGACTACGCGGCGGTCTTCCGGGCCCTGCCCGGAATGGTGGCCCTGCTCACCCCCGAACTGGTGTACGCCGACGCCAACGACGACTTTCTGCGGCTGGCCGGACGTACCAGGGAGCAGTTGCTGGGCCGGTACATCTTCGACGTCTTCCCCGAGAACCCGAACGACCCGGCGGCGGCCGGCCGGCGGGAGACCGAGGCGTCGATGCTCCGTACGGTGGCAACCGGCGAGCGCGACACGATGGCGCTGCTCCGCTACGACATCGAGGATCCCGAGCGCCCCGGGCACTGGCAGGAGCACTACTGGAGCCCGGTGAACGCGCCCGTCCTCGGCCCCGACGGGCAGGTCGTGCTGATCGTGCACCGGGTGGAGGAGGTCACCGAACTCATCCGCGTCTTCGGCGGTCCGGGCGACGACAGCCGGGCCCGCGTGCTGGAGGCCGAGCTGTACACCCGCGCCCGGGAACTGCAGGAGGTCAACGAACGGCTGCGCCGGGCGCACGCCCACGAACGCGAGGTCGCCCTGGCCCTCCAGGCGGCGATGCTGCCCGCGCCGGGCCCGGCCGGGGAGCACGCGGCGGCGGTGCGCTACCGGCCCGCCGTCGGCGCGCTGAACGTGTGCGGCGACTGGTACGACCTGGTCGACCTGCCCGGCGGGAACCTCGCGATCGCCGTCGGCGACGTCGTCGGCCACGGCCTCGCCGCCGCCTGCACCATGGGACAGTTGCGCAGCGCACTGAGCGCGGCCTGTCGCGTCGCCGACGGTCCCGCCCAGGCCCTGGAGGCCCTCGGCTTGTACGCGCGCTTCGTCGAGGGCGCGGAGGCCACGACCGTCGTGACGACCTTCATCGACTGGGACAGCCACACCATCACCTACAGTTGCGCCGGCCACCCCCCGCCTGCACTCGTCGACCCGGACGGCACGGTCACCTTCCTCGACCGGGCCACCGACCCACCGCTCGCGACCCGCCCAGAGCACCTCCCCCGGCCTCAGGCGCACCTCCCCTTCACCGAGGGCAGCACCCTCGTCCTGTACACCGACGGGCTCGTCGAGCGCCGTACCGAGGACATCGACACCGGCCTGGCCCGCCTCGCCGGCTCCCTCGCCCACCATCGGCACGCGGCCCCCGAGACCCTGGCCGAGGCTCTCCTGACCGACCTTCTGCCGCCCACCGGCGACACCGACGACACCGCCCTGGTCGTCCTGCGTCTGTGACCTGCCTCCGGGCCTTCAGCAGGGCCGTTGGGTGCGGTTTTCGTGAGCCAGCCCGTCCGGGTGGGCAGCCGTACGCGCCCCGAGTCCGAGCGGAAGCACCAGGGCCCGGAGCACCACGGCGTCCGACGGCCCAGGACCTGGACGGTCCGAGGGACGGCGGACCGTCCCGATGTCCTGCCAGCCCCAGGACAGAAGGGCGTCGCAGGCCGCCGGGTCGGCTTGTTCCGCCAACGTCGCCCCGAGCGAGGCGTGATGGTCGGCGAGCAGGCGTTTCTGGAGACGGCGGGCGAGGCCCGGGACATCCGTGTGAGGGTGCACCAGGGTCTCGGTGACCGCGAACACGTGGCCGGATGCGGTGAGTTGTTCGACGCTCCGCGGAAGAGGTCCGTCGAACCCACGCCACCACGTCCCCTCGCGCCGTACCGGGAATCCGTAGACACACCCGGCGAAAGCGGTGCTCTCCGCGATCAGCAGGGCGAAGCCGGGCCGCCGGACGGCGCCGGTCAGCCGCCGCAGAAACGCCTCCCGGTCCCGGTACCCCTCGCCGGGCCGTGCCCGGGAGGACTCCACGTACAGATCGGCCAGGTCCTCCTTGAGGGTCTCGGCCTGCCAGCGGTTCAGCCGGCGCAGGCGCAACGCGGCCATGGCGGACCGTGCGCTTCCCTCACCGTACGGGGCCGTCACGGCGCACCGCCCGTGACCGGAGCGCGGGTGTCTCGGCCGTGCCGGTGGACGTTCAGCTGTGGAAGGGTCATGGTTCCCCTGTTCGGACGCATGAGGGTGCGGGTGAAGGTGTGCGGGCGTGGTGACGGACGGGGTGAACTTCCGGGCCGGCCAACCGAGTTCCCGCCGTCGGTTGCCGAACTCGGTTGCTGGGCGCGGCCCCTGGCACCGGAGCGCGCGCTGTGCGGTCAGGCCGGGGCGTCGTTGTCGTCCCGTGCGGTCATGGCCACCGAGGCGCGGGCCGGTCCCCCTTCGGAGTCCCAGACCGCCTCCACGGCCCGGTCGGTCTCGGACACCGTCCGCAGGCGCGCCGCCTCCTCCATCAACCGGCTCGCGGTCGATGTGCCGAGGGGGTCGCTCGCGGCGGCCATCAGCCAGGCGGCCGAGACGGGGTCCGTCTCCGGCGGGACCACCAGGAGGTTCCAGCGGCCCACGTTGTACGAGAGCAGCAGCAGTTCGTGCGGATCCTGCTCGGGCAGGAACCAGCCCACCTTCACCACATGCCGGGCGACGGGCACCTTGCGCGGGACGACCGGCCAGTGGGTGGGATTCACCGTGACCCGGGTGATCCGCCCCCACAGCGGCTCCAGTACGGCGGTCAGGACGGGGAGTTCCGCCGTGAGGTCGCGGGAGCGGGGCCACCATGCGCCGTCCAGCAGGGCCGGCGCGGGGCCGGGAGCCAGCGACAGGCGGAGAGAGGAAGAAGCGGGGGAGGACGACAGCCGGTCTTCGAGTGTCGGCGAGAGGGAAATGGTCGCAGTCATCACGCGAACCTGTCCCGGGCCGACCGCGGCCGGCCCGGCCTATTCGATCGCCGAAAACGACACGAGCTTGAAAGCCGGTGCGCGAAATATCCTCGGTGCCGTCAGCCTACTCCTCGGACAAGCCGAACGGACCGTGGCGCCGGCGAAGGAGCGGAGTAGGGTCGAAATACCGAGGGAGGTGAGGACGTGGAGACTGTCATCACCGCGGCGCTGATCATCGTCGTGATCGCCCTGGGAATCGCCCTCGTCCATCAGCTCAACGCTCAGCACGACGCAAGGATCGCGGCCTACCGCTACAGCGAGGCGCTGCCGGGAATCGGCCGCCGGCGGGCGAAGAACCGGCGAGCCGACAAGCCTTCCGCATCGCCCGCTGCCGCGTCGTCCTCTGCCGAGGACCGCGAGCCGGGCGGTGCCGCGGACGATTCCGCGCGTTCCCCGGTGGAGGCGCGTTCCCCGGTGGAAGCAGTGGACAGGCCTGGGCGGCGTCACCCCGTGGAGTCACCGGAACCGCCCTCTGCCGGGAACGTCGACGTGCGCCTCGTCGCCTCGTCCCCCGAGGCCGCCCGCCAGGTCGCTGAGGTTCTCCGTCGCTGCTTCGCCTCGTCCGAGCAGCGCAGCTATCCCGTCGGCACGGTGGCCGGCGGAACCCGCCTCCACCTCACGGTGGACACCGCCCGGGCGGCAGAGCCCGCACGGTCCTGGCTGGTCACCAGTCGGTCCTCGGAGGACGGCCGTACGCAGACGGACGAAATCCAAGGACCGCGAAACACCTGATGCCCGAAATGTGCACCGGGCATAGCATGAGAGCGGGTCGGAACACTCTCACGTGCGACCGGCCCGGAAGGGCGACCCCGGTGTGTATACGCCGGGGTCGTTGGGGCACGGGGGATCTCAGGCGGTGCGTCGGGCGCGGTGCCGGGCTTCCCGAAGTCGGACCTTCGACGGGAGGCTGTCCAGGCCGGCCGAGTCCCGTGCGTGTGCGAGTGTTTCCCGGCTCAGTCGCCCCAGAGTCCGCGCCGGATCCGCGTGCGGCTCCAGCAACAGCCGCACGCGTGCGCTCGGAGCGGTACGCCGGCCCGTCAGCCGGACATGAGCCCGCGAGACCCCGTCCAGGGCTTGTGCCTCTTCCTCGATGACGTCCTCCAGCGTGGGGCCGTCGAGTCGGACCGCCACCCCGTCTTCGCTGTTGACGACGACCCGGTCCAGGCGGTGTCTGCGTTGCGCGAAGAGCCACCACAGCAGCAGGACCAGCAGCACGGCGAGCACCGCGATGACGGTCGGCCACCACCAGCCCTCTTCCCGCCACCGGGTGCGTCCCTCGACACCCAGCACCACATCGTCCGGCCCGCGGAACGGCCACCAGCCCGGCATGCCGAAGTCCCAGTGGCGCTGCAGATCCAGCCCGCCCATCAGCACGCCGCCGCCCAGGGCGAACAGTCCGAGCCCGAGAAGCGCCAGCAGCACCCGGTTCACCGGCTTGAGCATCAGGATCACCTCAGCCCTTCTTGGGGCGCCGGACGCCCACCGTGAGTTCGGGTCCGCGGGCGAGCCGCAGGGACGTCACGGCTTCCCCCAGCGTGGCGTCCAGGTCCGCGCGGACCTCCTCGAGATCGCGGAAATGTGCCTGTGCCCGGGCCTTGACCCGCCGGCGGCCGACAGCGACCTGTGCCGACTGGACACCGGGCATCTGCATGGCCCGGTCGCGCAGGATCAGGGCCGCCGCGCGGCGGTCGAGCCCGGCGCGGACCTCCTGTGTCCCGGGGACACCGGTGGGCCGGCGCATGGGCAGCAGCCTGCGCAGTCCCGGCGTCACCGCCAGCAGGAAGAGCAACAGGCCGAGGGCCATCGCCACCGCGGCCCCGACGATCATCCAGATGTCGTCCAGTGGTCGTGTGGCCAGTTCCTCGGCGAGCCGCCGCCGCCAGAACATCGCGGACCCGCCTGCCCGCACCGAGATCACGTCGTACAGGAGCAGTCCGGTGGCCCCGGCGGACAGCAGGGCCACCAGGGCCGCGGGAATCCGCCGCGCCGACCAGAAACGACGCGGCGGCCGGCCTGGTTCGTCGGTCGCCGCCGTCGGGCCCGCGCCCTCGCCCGGAGTACCGTCGGCGGACGGAGCCGGCTGCCCGGATTCGGGGGGAAGGCCGCTGTCACCGGTCGGCTGCCGCCAGGTGTTCGCGCTCATCTCACCCTCTCCTGGTCCGTGTGCCGCGTATGTACCGAGTGCAGTCTCTCGACCGACACCGCGAGGTCGGACACCTCCATGCCGGCCCATGTCCTGAGCCGTTCGGTGACCTCCCGGCGCACCGCCGCGCACTGTGCCCCGATGTCGGACGGATAGCCGAGGTCGACGGTGACGCGCAGCCGTGCCTCGCCGAGCACCGCCTGTCGTCCGGCGGCGGACCCGCCGTCTCGTCCTGTGGTGTCACGCTCCGGTGCCCGCCGCACCGATGTGGTCACGCGTGGCGTCCGGCGGCCGGGTGGTACGCGGCCGGTCGACTCGGTGAACCGGCTCAGCGTCTCGCGCGCCACCCGGGAAGCGATCTTCGCGACGACCCTGTCGGCGACTGCGGTCGCACCGCGCTCCCCGCGGGGGATGCGCGGTCTCCGATCGGCTTCAGCGGTCACTGCCGCCAGTCTTCCCGGGCCCGTCGCCGGTCATCGCGGATCCGCCCCTGCCGGTCCCGGCGGCGGACGAAGTCGCCCGGTTCGAGATCGCCCTCCATGAAGCGCCCGGCCAGGAGACCGACGACGCCCAGCCCCAGTACCAGCAGGAAAGCCCAGAAGTCACCGAAATACGCGGCGAATCCCAGCGCCATTCCGGCCATCAAGCCCACCACGGCCCTGCTCATCACGCGCTCCCTCACTCAAGCGTGCTGCTGCGCCCCCGCTACTGGATCCGCTGCCGCTCTTCCCCTTCGTCCTCCTCGTCGGGCAGCTTGACGTCGCTGACCATGATGTTGACTTCCACGACGTCCCGTCCCGCCATCCGCTCCACCGCGGCGATCACGTTCTCCCGCACCGCACCGGCCACGTCCGTGATCGAGACGCCGTAGTCGACGACGAGCTCCAGGTCGATGGCCGCCTGCAGCTCTCCGACCTCGACGCTGACCCCGCGTGTGACGGACTTGCCGCTGCCGGCACCGGGCATCCGCTCCCGCATGGATCCCATCGAGCGCGCGAATCCGCTGCCCAGGGCATGGACGCCGATCACGTCCCGTGCCGCCATTCCGGCGATCTTCTCCACCACCACATCGGCGAGGGTCGTCCGGCCGCGAGAGCCGGGCGCACCACCGCGCTTCGCGTCGGTGTTCTCAGTCATCAGGGCATTCCTCCCTCAAGGAGCCCATAGTGCACTTTTTGTTCATATTATATTCGCATTATCCGCTTTGCCCGAGATGCGGATCGAGGGCAAGAGAGGGTGAGGAGCCGGTGACCGCGACGTGGACGCAGGCAGTGCGGCATCAGCTCGGCCTGGGCCGACTGCTCCCGCTCGGCGGGCCCGACGACGGGGCATGGATCACCGAGCAGGCGGCCGTCCGGGCCCTCGCGCGCGCCGCCGCCGGGATTCCCGGCGTTCGGCTGGAGTCTCTGCGTATCGGGCCGACACCTCTCGAACCCGTGTCCGAGCCGGCCGTCCGGCCACCGGCCGGCGCGCTGCCGCCCGGCCCGCTCACGGTCGAAGCCGCCTTCACGGCATCCCTGGGGCAGCCGCTGCCCGAGACCGCCGACCAGTTGAGGAGCGCGCTGCTGAACGCGGCCGCCGAACGGCTCGGCCTGGCGACCGTGACCGCCGACCTGCGCGTCACGGATCTCCATGACGGCCCGGGGACGGGCGTGAAGTCGCGGACCGCGGCCAGGGCCATGAGGCCCACGCCGGAAGCCGCGGCCGCCGCGCGAAGCTCGCCCCCGGTGACCGCAACAGGATCCATGCCGGGGCCCGCCGGGGAGTCGGGGGAGGTCGCGAAGGGTGTTCCGGGCGTCGCCCGCCTCACCGCCGTACTGGGAAGCCGCCCGGTCAAGGTGGAGGACCGCGACGATCCACCCGGCCGACGACTCGAGGTCCAACTCGCGGTCGCCCCGGGTCACCATCCACTGGAAGTCGCCCGCGCCGTCCGGGACGCCGTGGCCACCGCGGCCGCCGCCGACGCTCCGGGCCCGGTCACCGCCGCGGTGCTCGTCACGGAAACCGCGGCCTGATCAGCCCGGCCCTCTTGACCGTCCGGCCCAATACACCTAGGTCCTGCCGGGAAAGCGCACTTCCGGTCCGGAATCCCTGTCCTGTCACGGTGTGAGACGTGGCCGGCAGGGAACCCGCATGCAGACAGAGGGCCTGCGCTGCCGCCGGCAGACGAAGCAGACGTCGTCTCCGCGGCCGCGCGATGCGTCTCCCGCGTCGACGGAAGCGCATCCCTGTCTGCGGCCCGGTCTCAGCGGCTCCCGAGGCGGCGCCGAACCAGCCGAACCATCTGCCGCCGCCGCCTTCGGAGAGAGTTTCACCATCATGAGCAGAATCACCACGGTCCGCCCCCCGCCCTCGCGGACGTCCGGCAGTGACTTCGCCCGACTGTCGAGAAAGATCGCCGATGCCGGCCTGCTGGGGCGCCGTCCCGGCTACTACGCCCTGCGGATCACGGTGGTGGCCGGGCTCTACGCCGGCGGTTGGGCCGCCGTCGCGCTCGTCGGCGACAGCTGGTGGACACTGACGGTCGCCGTCTTCCTGGCCGTCGTCTTCGGCCAGGTCGCCCTGCTCGCCCATGACGCGGCCCACCGCCAGGTGTTCCGCCGACGCCGGGCCAGCGAAACGTCCGGACGGATCGCCGGTGCCGGTATCGGGATGGGCTACGGGTGGTGGCAGGACAAACACACCCGCCACCACGCCCACCCCAACCACGAGGAACTCGACCCCGACCTCGACCCCGACCTGCTGGTCTGGTCCCCGGACCAGGCGCGGGCCGCCAAGGGGCTCCCCCGCCTGATCGGCGGCCGGCAGGCGTTCCTGTTCTTCCCGCTCCTCACACTGGAGGGCTTCAACCTGCACGTGTCGAGCGTGAAGGCGCTGGCCGATCGCTCGCTCAAGCACCGGACCCTCGACGGCGCCCTGCTGTTCGCACACTTCGCGGTCTATCTGACCGTCCTGCTCTGGCTGCTGCCGCCCGGCATGGCGATCGCCTTCCTCGCCGTCCACCAGGGCCTGTTCGGCGTCTACCTCGGCTCCCTCTTCGCGCCCAACCACAAGGGCATGCCGATCCTGACCGGCGAAGACCACCCGGACTTCCTCCGCCGCCAGGTGCTCACCTCACGCAACGTGCGCGGCGGCCGGTTCACCGACGTCGCACTGGGCGGGCTGAACCATCAGATCGAGCATCACCTGTTCCCCAGCATGCCCAGCCCCAACCTGCGCAAGGCCAGGACCATCGTCCGGAGCCACTGCGAGGAACTGGGTCTGGACTACGCGGAGACCGGGCTGATCACCTCCTACCGGCAGGCCCTCACCAGTCTCCACCAGGCCGGAGCACCTCTCAGGGCACGCCCGCGTCCCCGCCCAGGACCCGCCTAGGACCCGCCCAGGACCCGCCCTTGGGACCTGGCCGGCCGAACCTGCCTCAGGTCGGCAGCCACTTCACCACCGCGTCTCCGCACTCGGCCGTCCGCGCGTAGAACTCCATCAGCTCCCGGTGCGCCGCCGCGAAAACGCCCCGCGTGCCGGGCTCCGCGGTGACGCCGCCGTAGCGCGGCAGCAGTTCGTCGCGGGACGAGACCCACAGCGCGTCGAAGTCGGCCCTCGCCAGGAACCTGGACACCCGGTGCGCCTGGCCCGCCGTCAGCACCAGGAACGGCGGCTTGTACCGATCGGGGTGGAACACCGGCCGGCCGCCGAGCACCACCTGGGTCTGGGGTCGCTCCCCCGCGCGATGCGGTGGAGCGCCCGCGTAGAGGAGTTCCTGGTCCAGATAACGCCTGTCCAGCACCTCCTCCCGGTGCCGGTCGACGCGGTACCGGACGGTGTCCCGGTCGTCGCCGAACAGCCGTTCCAGCCAGGTCGCGCTGTTGCGCAGTGCCGGGGGCGGCACCGCTCGCAGATGGAAGTAGATACTCATCACAGATGGAGCGCACGGGGGCGCCGGAGCATCACGCCCCCCGTCCCTCTCCACGTCGCTCCCGGGGGGAGTCAAGAGCGGCGCGGAGAGGGTTCCGGGCGTGGTCGTGGCACCGTCGTCCGGCCTGGCGATCACCGATCACGTCGGCCGGTCCGGTGCGAACCCGGTACTCACACAGCGCACGTCCGGCGCGGGACGTCACCCGGCCGGGACGGCGCGGGTCGCGCACCGGTGTCCGGGCACCGGATCCGCCGGGCGTCGCCGAGCCGTGACGCCGTCCGGCCCCGGCGTACGGAACGGCTCAACGTCCGTACGCCGCCGCTTTCTTGGAGCCGCCGACGGCCCTCACGGCCGCACCGGCCGCGCGACAGGGCCCTCGGCGACGACGTGAGGGACTCCTGATGCGCTGTGACACTTCTGTGAGGACGCGCGCTGGTCTCCATGGGGCCGTCGATGCCCACGGGCTCACAGGACGGAACGGACTCGCTTTGAACCAGGTGCGAACGAGGACAGTCTTGGGCCAGGCACGGCAATCCCGCCGCGTACAGACGTACGACGGGGAACTGGGCGCGGCAGTCGCGCGGGCCCAGGACGGGGACGAGGCCGCCTTCGCGGTCGCCTACCGGATCGTGCAGCCGGGCCTGCTCGGCTATCTGCGCGGATTCGTCGGCGAGGACGCGGAGGACGTGGCGTCCGACGCCTGGCTGGAGATCGCCCGTGACCTCGGACGGTTCAGGGGGGACGGGGCCGGTTTCCGCGGCTGGACGGCGACCATCGCCCGGCACCGGGCCCTGGACCATCTGCGCCGCCAGCGGGTGCGGCCCCGGTCGGGAGGGACCGAACAGGACGTACTCGACCTGCCCGGCCCGCACAGCACCCAGGACCAGGCGCTGGAGACCCTCTCCACCGAGCGGGCCCTGGAACTGGTCCGCGGGCTGCCGAAGGACCAGGCCGAGGCCGTGCTCCTGCGGGTCGTCGTCGGCCTGGACGGCACCGCCGCCGCGCGCGTCCTCGGCAAGCGCCCGGGAGCGGTGCGCACCGCCGCCCACCGAGGTCTCAAGCGCCTCGCCCACCAGTTGGGCGTCGGGGGCCAGGCGGCGGACGGTGTGACGGATGGGGCTTCCCGGACGCTGGGGGAGTCGAAATGAACGACGCTCACGGCAGTGGGCCGGCGGACGGGCACCAGGGCCCGGAACGCCGGATGAATCGAACATGGCGGACAGGAACGGAAACGGACATGGGTGAACGGCTGAGCGGCGAAGGAGTGCCGGGCCGTCGACGTGCGCACCCTGAGGACACCGTGTCCGGCCCGTGGGACCTGGGTGACGACACCGCGTTGGAGACGGTGCTGGCCGCCGTCCTGCGCGAAGGCGATCTCGCCCCCGAGGCCGAGCAGCGGGCCGTGGCCGCCTTCCGGGCCGCCCGCGGCGCGGGCGCGCATCGGGCGCGTACCCGGCGCAGGGACGACTGGCGGCTGCCCGCGGAGCGGCGTTCCGGGCGCCCGGTGAAGACGACGTTCGTGGCCGTGTTCGCCAGTCTCACCCTGGGCGGTGTCGCGGTCGCGGCCATCGGTTCGGCCGGCTCGTCCACGGCCGGCGCCGGTGCCGGTGCCGGCCGGGCAACCCCGCACCCCTCGGTGTCCGCCCCGGCCCGGCCGGGCGGTGCGACCTCGTCGGCTTCCTCCGGCGGCGGCGGACCGACGGACGCCTCGACAGCCGCCCAGGACACCGAGGCCCACTGCCGGGCCTACCAGCACGTCGAGGACCGCGGCAAGGCGCTCGACGCCACGGCCTGGCAGCGACTCGTCGCGGCGGCGGGCGGCGAGAGCAAGGTCGCCGCGTACTGCGCCGAACAGCTGGCGCGGGCGACGGCCGCGGCGGGCGGGTCCGACGGCACGGCGAAACCCGGTGAGGGCACCGGGGGCGCCGGCACGGGCGCGGCGGGGAACAACGGCACGTCCGGGAACAACGGCACGTCGGGCAACGGGAATCCCGGCAACGACGCCGGCGGCTCGGACAACGGATCCGGCAACGGCCACGCGGGCGACGCCAAGGACGAGTGACGGCTGCGCCCGTCGGCCGGGCCGCATGGCAGGACAGACCCGTCGGTGTCGCTCTTCCATGGTGAAGGGCCCAGGTCGAGGACCTGGGCCCTTCTTTCGTCGTATGCGGTGATCAGGACACGGATCTCAGCGTGTCAGGGGCACGGGTTGACGACGACCTTGGCCGAGTTGTTCTTGGTGTTCGGGTCGAAGGTGAGGGACGTGTCGGAGTGGGGGTGGGCGATGACGTGGCCCGTCGCGTTGGGGACGACCCGGTCGATGCGCAGCCGGAACGGGAAGCCGACCTTCAGGTCCGGCTTGGCCCACAGCGGGAGGGTGCAGGCGTAGTGGCCGATGGCCGGGTCGTCGCCGGACGTCCAGGCCGTGTGGCAGGTGCCGGGGACGGAGGTGGCCGTGGTGCCTTCCGGGAGGTAGTAGTCGATCACGGCCACCGGGTCGCCGGAGCTGACGTTGCCGACCCAGGCCGGGCCGCGGTTGACGAAGCGGAAGCCGGCGGTGACGGTGTCGCCGGCCGCGCCGCTCGCCTTGCTGCCGTGCACGGCGAAGTCGGCGGTGTTGTCGGCGTCGATGTGCCAGGAGCGGCTGTTGTCCGAGCTGTCGAGGTCGGTGGCGTCGGCGCCGGGCTCGATCTCGTAGTCGAACCGCTCGTACAGCGCGTGGTCGGTGACGGCGAGCCGCAGCGGTTCCGGGAGTCCGACGGTGGCGCCGGGCGCGACGTCGGTGTCGAAGGAGCAGGTGGCGTACGTCATCGCCGTGTACTCGCCGCTGTCGTCCGGGCCGGTGTAGGTGCACTGCGGGTAGCGGGTGACGACGTCGAGGCCGTACGTCGCCCACATCTTCACGGTGAAGCCGTGGGCGGTCTCGTTGCCGGTGTTGGTGACGGAGAACGGCACGGTGAGGCTGGTGCCGGGCGCGACGCCGGTGACGTCCTGCGGGGCGCCGACGCCCAGGTCCGGGCCGGAGCCGACGGTGACGAAGGTCTCCACGGAGCCCTCCGGGGCCACGAGCGTGCCGTCGGGTCCGCCGGTGGCCTCGGCGGAGTACTCGATCGCGCCCTGCGCTCCCACGGCTGCGCCGGCCGCGGCCCGCACCTTGAGCTGCACCTGCGCGCTGTAGCGGGTCGGCACGTCACCGGTGTCGCACACGGCGACGGTGCCGGAGTCGTTCGGCGTGCAGTTGTCGGGCCAGGCCACCTCGGCGACCCCGGCGAGCCCGGAGACGTCGACGGTCAGCCGCCCGTCGGTCACGGTGAAGTTGTCGTTGTCGTGGTACAGGCCGAGCGCCAGCGACCGGTACTGCGCCGCACCGTCGTCCGGGGCGACGATGGCCGTCTGCTCGTACGGGGCCTGGATCCACAGCTGATCGGTCTGCGCCTCGTCGTCGGCGAAGGCGACCCCACTGCCGAGACCGGCGACGACCAGCGCCGTCACGGCTCCGGCACTCGCCCCGCGACGCAGCACACGCCCGACGGAGACAGTTCTCATGACATCCCCCAGATGCGACAGAAGAGACCCGGCACGGTGAGCAGCACCGGGCGGGAATTGGACGAGCTGCCGTGACGAAGGGTTGTAGGTGTGGGGGCGCTTGGTGCGTGGTTTTTACCGTCTCCTTGATCACCCGCGAGGCAGGCGCCGAGTCCGCCTGCGCTCGCCGGTGAGCGTCGGTGCTACCAGCAGCCCTGGACCGTGGCGGCGAGGCCGTCCAGGCCCTGCTTGACGGTGGCGGTGGGCGATGTGCCGTTCTCGACGAACGCGAAGCTCTTCCAGCGGCCGTCCGCGCCCTTGGTGACTCCGGCCAGGGCGGACACATCGTTCAGGGAGCCGGTCTTGGCCTCGACCTTTCCGACGGCGCAGGAGGCGGACGAGGAGGTGAAACGGCCGTAGGAGGTGCTGAGGGTGCCGTCGACTCCCGCGACCGGCAGGCCCTTCAGGATCGGCCACAGCTTGGCCTGGTAGCGGGTGTCGACGGCGAGTCCGGCGATGGCGGAGAGCGCGTCGGCGGTCATCCGGTCGCTGCGGGACAGACCGCTGCCGTCGTACTCCTTCACGCCGGTGAGCGGAATGCCGTACTTGACGAGCACGGCGTGGACCGCGGCGGCGCCGCCCGCGAAGGTGGCGGCCCGGCCCTGGCCGAGCGCGGTGAGCCGCAGCAGGCCTTCGGCGATGTCGTTGTCGCTGTGCTTGAGCATGTATTCCACGGTCGTCGACAGCGGCTTGGACTTGTGGGTGGCCAGAACCGTGCTGCCCGACGGTGTCTTGGCACGGGCTGGCTTGCCCACCGTGATGCCGTGGGCGGTGAGCTGCTGGGCGAAGTACTTGGTGGCGGTGAGCGCGGTGTCCTGGGTGTTGTTCCCCTCGATCCGCAGGGCCCGGACCGGAGCGACGGTGTCCGGGTAGTAGCCGCTGTTCCAGCCGGTGGCGAGGCTGGGGGCGGCGAAAAGGTGGTCGTCGAACATCAGCCGCACCGACTTGTGGCCCTTGGCCTTGAGGGCCTTGGCGGCGGCGGTGGCGAGACTCTTCAGGTCGGCGGAGCTGAGCTGCTGATCGCCGCCGCCGACCAGATACACCGCTCCGGAACGGTAGACGGCCTTGGTCTTCACGGTGTGGCCGGGACCCAGCACGGTGAGCGCGGCGACCGCGGTCGCCAGCTTGTTGGTGGACGCGGGCATCACCCCCGTTGCGCGGTTCTTGGACCACACCGTCTGCCCCGAGGCGACGTCCCGGACCTCGCCCACCACATTGCCGCCCAGGTTGGCGACGCCCACCCGCTGGTTCAGTTTCCCGGCCATCGCCTTGTCGGCCGCCGACAGCCCGCTCGCCGCCGATGCGGAAGTGGCGGTCATGGCCATCGCGGCCACCACCGGAACCGCGATCACGGCCACCCGCTGGCCGTTCCTGCCGGTTGTCCCGTTCCTGCCACGTGGACGCGCATGCCTGCCCAAAGCGTTCTCTCCTTTGCGTCTGCCGGCCGCCACTGGCCCTGAAACGATGGGCCGCGCCTGTCCGGCGGGCCCAGCCGGCCCGGGTCCGTCCCGTACGGCGAACATGTGATCAGCGGCTGAAGACCGCCCCAGGTTCGTTTGGTCTCGGTTCCGTAACGGCGATCTTCGGGACGGTGTCGCGCGTCAGCGGCACGCTCGGCGGCGGTGACCAGGGCGTCGGCGGAGCAGAGTTCGTGCTCTGATGGATCGCCGGGAAGACGACGGGTACGGGCGGTCGCGGACCGTCCGGTTGCCGTCGGCGCGGATCCGGCGGCAGACCTCGGGCGGACGGCCACATGGTCGCGACCGGTCCGGCGTTACGGTTTCGTGACATTCCGAGCTCGGTCCGATCACATGGGCGCTCCAGCCTCTACGGACATGACGCCGGGTATCGCCCCGCCCTCGGCCTCGCCCTGGGCGCCCCCCTCGCCGGAGAGACCGTCGGACCGCTCGCCGGCCTACGCCCCTCCCTCCGCGCCGCCCGCACGGAACCCGCCGATGTCCCCCGGGCACCTCATAACGCCTTTCCGGCAGTCGCCAGTTGTCGAGGTGGCGACCGCCCGGCGTGGAAACCGAGCCGAGCCGACCGTCACCTGACAACCGTTCGCGTTCCCGCCCTGATCACCTCGCGGAGCGCGGGACCACCCGCGGATGCCGTCGCCCCCGGGACGACTGCCCGAACAAGGAGTTCCCCCACGATGCGCAAGTCCCCGTCGCAGGAACCGTCCTCGCCCCCGGCACGAAAACACCGTGCCGCCGGCTCCCGCCGCAGGCGCTTGATCGACTATCCGCGCCGTGGCAGAAAAGGCCTCCGGCGCTGGCTGCCGTCGTGGCGGTTGCTGCTCGGGGGCTTTCTGCTGTCCGTCGGCAGCCTGTGCGGGCTCTTCGCCTACGTGTACTCGCAGGTCGGCATACCGGACGAGAACGCGGCGGCACGACAGGAGGCCAACGTCTACTACTGGGCGGACGGCAGCCAGATGACGGCCGTGGGGGCGGTGGACCGGCAGATCGTGCCGCTGTCCCAGATACCCGTTTCGATGCGGAGCGCGGTGGTGGCGGCGGAGAACGCGACCTTCTACGACGATCCCGGCGTCTCGTTGAAGGGCGAGTTACGCGCGGTCGTCAACATGGCCAAGGGCGATGAGGTCCAGGGCGGTTCGACCATCACCCAGCAGTATGTGAAGAACACCTATCTGTCGCAGGACCAGACCTACACCCGCAAGATCAAGGAATTCTTCATCTCCCTGAAGCTGAGCCGGACGAAGAGCAAGGAACTGATCCTCCAGGGCTATCTGAACAGCAGCTGGTTCGGCCGCCAGACGTACGGGATCCAGGCCGCGGCCTACGCGTACTACGGCATTCCGGCCAAGGACCTCGACCCCAGCCAGGCCGCGATGCTGGCGTCGACGCTGAAGGGCGCGGAACAGTACGACCCTTCGCTCAGCGCCGCCAACCACGCCCGTGCGGTGGCGCGTTGGAGCTGGATCCTGGACCGCGAGGTCGCGATCGGGCTGATGACCCCGACGGAGCGGGCCAAGTACCGCAAGTTCCCGGAGCCGAAGAAGGAGTCGGTGTCGACGAGCATGGCCGGCCAGATCGGCTATCTCGTCAATGTCGCCAACGCCTACATCACCAAGCGCACCGGGCTGGCCGACAAGGACCTCGCGCGCGGCGGCTACCGGATCCACACCACCTTCGAGAAGGACAAGGTGCAGCGGCTGGAGCGGGCCGTCAAGGACGTCATCGGCCGGGGCCTCGACCCTAAGGGTCGTGCCACCGACCGCGACGTCCAGGTCGGCGCCGCCACCATCCGTCCCGGGGACGGTGCCGTACTCGCTCTGTACGGCGGCTCGGACGCCACCAAGCACTTCACCAACAACGCGGACACGTCCGGCGTCGCGGCCGGGTCGGTGTTCAAGCCGTTCGCGCTCGCCGCCCTCCTCGACGGCGAGCGGCGCGCCCGGCCCATACGTTATTCGGGGGACACGCCTCCCCCCACCATCTCGGACATGATGAGCGCCCTGGTGACCTCGGCCCACGCCCCCTTCGTCCAACTGGGCAAGTCCATAGGCTGGGGTCTGATCCGGAACGCGGCCGTCAGTGCCGGGCTGCTGCGGAGCAGCATGGCCCCCCTGGAGCAGACCTTCCCGATCGGCACCTCGACACCCAGCGCCATCCGCATGGCCGACGCCTACTCGACCTTCGCCAACGGAGGCGAGCAGAACGATCCGTACTCGGTGTCCCGGGTCCTCAGGCACGGCAAGCGGGTCGGCGGTCTCGACCGCCCTCAGCCGCGTACCGCGTTCGATCCGGAGGTGGCCGCGACCGTCGACAAGGTGCTGCAGAGTGTGGCCCGCGAGAACGGCACCCAGTCCATCGTCCCCGGCTCCGCGTCCGTCGCCACCGGCGCCAACGACCTGACGAAGTCGGCCTGGTTCGTGGGCTACACCAAGAACGTGTCCACCGCGATCACCTTCTTCCGCAACAAGCCCGGCCAGGCCCAGCTCCTCCCCCTCACGGACGTGGGCGGCGCCGACTCCCTCCGCGGCAACGTCTTTCCGCCTCGGATCTGGGCCCGTTTCATGGGCTACACCGGCGACTTCGACCTGAAGCGCACGATGCCTGAGCCGGCCGAGGACGAATCGAAGACGACGCAGACGTCCGACCAGGGCGAGGACGGGACCTCGACGGAGCAGAAGCCCGGACAGGGCGCGCAGGCGTCATCGACGCCGAAGCCCACTCCCCCCGCGACGGACCCGTCCGGGTCGGCCAAGGATCCGCTGGCCGACAACTCGGCCTCGTCGGCCAGCTCGGGCGGGTCCGAGGAGGCGCGGCAGGAGGCTCCCCTGACGGGCACGACTCCCGAGCCGTAGGGCCCTTCTGATGGATCTCCGCGGGAGAAGGAGCGGCGTTCGGTGCGTGCTCTCGGCGTGCCGGGCGGAAGCCCTCGTAGCGGAGCTACTAGG
>NZ_JBEOWF010000019.1:84484-186254 GCF_040295925.1 Streptomyces sp. NPDC002588 | reverse complement strand
TAGTAGCTCCGCTACGAGGGCTTCCGCCCGGCACGCCGAGAGCACGCACCGAACGCCGCTCCTTCTCCCACGGAGATCCATCAGAAGGGCCCTAGGGCCCTTCTGGCGGATCTCCTCACGGTCGTGCGGTGCCAAGGCCGTGTCGGGGTGGATCGCACATGCCCGCACGCTCATCCCCGGGGCGAACGCGGCGGGGTAGGCCGTCAGCTCCCGGATCCCGGCGAGGCACCCGCCTGCCGGGGTCCGGCGGTGTCGTAGGCGGCGCGTGCGGGTGCGGCCGGGACGGCCGGCTCGAACTCGACGATCCGCTGCCGCGCCGCGCCGGCCCGCAGCGCGACCCCGGTCATCGGTACCGCGACGACGAGCAGCGCCGCCCCCAGCACCAGGCCCATCACGGGGAATCCGGCCTGCGCCGACAGCACGCTCCCGGTCAGCGGTCCGGCCGCGGTGCCCAGCGAGCCCGCCGAGCCGACCAGCACCGCCCAGCGGCCGCGCGTGTCGAGCGAGGCGGCCAGCCCGATGAGATACGACAGGACGACGGGGTAGAGCACGTTCCAGACGATCTGCCCGGTCGCGAAACCCACGGGCCCGCTCGCCGCGGCGTTGGCCGCCACGCACACCGCGATCAGCACGGTTCCCGCGCCGATCGGCACGGCCTGCCCCAGCCGGGGCCCGAGCGCCCCGGCGGCCAGCACGCCCATGAGCCCGGCGCCCAGCGCCACCGCGAACACGGCGCCGACGGCCGTCTCGCTGAGGTGGGCCTGCGTCAGCCCGATCCGTCCGCTCACTCCCCAGAGGGAGTTCTGGACGAGGGACCAGCAGGGCATGGCGGCGGCCAGTACGAGTCCCGCCCGCAGATTCGGCAGTGGCGCGCGTCCTACGGGCCGCGCCGCCGCGGGTGCGGCCTTCGTGAGGTCCGGCAGAGGTCCGGGCAGACGCCCCGTCAGCGGCCATACGGCGGCCGCGGTGAGCGCTATGGCGGCCAGCGGCTGGCCGTGCCCCGTGCCCAGGTGCGGCACCGTCAGGTAGACGGCGCCGGCGAGCGCGGAGACCCAGAGCAGCCCCAGTGTGGAGGCGCGGTGCGGGTCGGGCTCGGCGGCGATGCGGGTGGCGGCGACGGCCGTGGCCGTACCGGATCCGAACCCGCCGAGGACCGCGCCCGCGACCACGGCGGGTACGTCACCGGAGAGGGCGGCGCCGCCGTAGCCGAGCACGGCGAGCGCGAGGCCGGTCCGGGCCAGGGCGCGGGCGCCGATCCGCTCGACCCGGGAGGCGAGCAGGAATCCGGCCGACGCCGAGCTCAGCAGCAGCGCGCTGCCGACGGCGCCCGCCTCGGTGGCGGTCAGGGGCAGTCCGGAGTCCAGCCGGCCGACGACGGTCGGCAGCAGGTACGGGGCGAGATATCCGGCCGTGAAAAGGGCGAGGAGGGGCCAGGGCATGGGGGTACGACGGGCGAACACGGGCGTTCCAGGGCAGGCAGAAGCGGCTCGGAGAAGGGGGGAGCGCAGGCCGTCGACGGACAGGAACGCGCGGGCAATTTGTATCAAGCAGGTAGTTCGCGAAAAAGCCCGGGGGGCATGATCTGGATCACATGTCGTTTGCGGTTGCGGGTGCCGGGTAGACGAGGCGCCTTCAGCGCCAGTTCACGGCCCCGCCGGCCCCCGGTGCCGTCGCCTCGATCTTGGCCCGGATCTCCCGCATCACCGTCACGATCCGCTCCTCGTGCTCCGCCGTCAGCCGGGCCACCGGCACCGAGCAGCTGATCGCGTCCTGCGCCGGATGCTCGTACCGCAGCGCGAACCCGAATCCCGTGATCCCGGTCACCCCCTCCTCGCGGTCCACGGCGTACCCGCGCGCCCGCACCGCGGCCAGGTCCGCCAGCAGCGAGGCGCGGCTCGTGTGCGACTTCGGGGTGAGCGCCTCGTACGGGCCCTCGGGCACCTCGTCGTCGGGGCGCTCCGCGAGCAGTGCCTTGCCGAGCGCTCCGACGTGGGCGGGGAGGCGCCGGCCGACCCGGCTGATCGTGCGCAGGTACTCGTGCGACTCCCGGGTCGCCAGATACGTCACACCCCGCCCGTCGAGCCGCCCCAGGTGGATGGTCTCGCCCAGCGCCTCGGACGCCTCGTCGAGATACGGGCGGACGAGGCGGACGCGCGGGTCGGAGTCGAGATAGCTGGTGCCGGTCAGCAGGGCGTGGATGCCGATGCCGTAGAGGGAGCCGGTGACGTCCGTGCGCACCCAGCCCCGGCCGATCAGGGTCTGCAGCAGCGCGTACATCGAGCTGCGGGGCACGCCCAGCTCGTCCGCCAGCTCCTGCAGCCGCGCCGGACGGTCCGCGCGCGCCGCGAGCAGCTCCAGCAGTTCGACCGTGCGCGCGGCCGACTTCACTTCACGGACGCCCCCTGTGTCTGGCATGAGCCGATCGTAGGCGGGAGGGGCCGCGCCATTGACGGTCGACGTTCGCGTATCTAATCTCCATCTTCATACGTGGATGACGTCTACATGGGGAGATGGATGAGGGTGAGCCTCGACACCGACACGGCCCGACGGCTGCGGGAGGGCATGGCGAGGGGAGTGCTGTCCTTCCCGCTCACCAGCTTCCACGAGGACGGCTCCCTCGACCCCGACGGTCTGCGCGCGCACCTCGCCGCCCAGCTCGCCACCGCCCCCGGCGCCGTCTTCCCCGCCTGCGGCACCGGCGAGTTCTTCTCCCTCGACGAGGACGAGTACCGCCAGGTCGTCTCGGCCGCCGTCCAGGAGGCGGCCGGCCGCGTCCCCGTTGTCGCCGGCGTCGGCTACGGCTGGGCCCAGGCCGTCCGCTTCGCCCGCATCGCCGAGGAGGCCGGCGCCGACGCTCTCCTCGTCCTCCCGCACTACCTCGTCGCCGCCCCGCAGGACGGCCTCGTCGCCCAGCTGGAGCAGATCGCCGCCCGGACGAGCCTTCCGCTCATCGCCTACCAACGCGGTCAAGTCACTTTCACGGCAACCTCGTTGCGCCGCATCGCCGCACTGCCGACCGTCATCGGCCTCAAGGACGGCCACAGCGACCTCGACCGCCTCCAGCGCCTCACCCTCGCCGCCCCCGAGGGCTTCCTCTTCTTCAACGGCGCCGCCACCGCCGAGATCCAGGCCCGCGCCTACGCCACCGTCGGCGTCCCCGCCTACTCCTCCGCCGTCCACGCCTTCGCCCCCGAGATCGCGAACGCCTTCTTCACCGCGCTGAAGGACGGCGACGGCGGCACCGTCGACAAGCTGCTGCGTGACTTCTACGTCCCGCTCGTCGAACTGCGGGACCGTGTGCCCGGGTACGCGGTGTCGCTGGTGAAAGCGGCGGCCCGGCTGCGCGGCCGCCCGGTGGGCGGCGTCCGCGCCCCGCTCACCGACCCCTCGGCCGCCGACCTCGCCGACCTCAAGACCCTCCTGAGCACCGGACTCGACCTCGTGGGAGCCGCCCTGTGAACCTCGCCATCACCGACGTACGGCTGACGCCGATCCTGGTCGCCGACCCGCCCCTGCTCAACACCCAGGGCGTGCACCAGCCGTACACACCCCGTCTGATCGTGGAGGTCGAGACGGCGGACGGCGTCACGGGCATCGGCGAGACGTACGGCGACACCAAGTATCTGGAGCCGGCCCGGCCGTTCGCCGCCAAACTGATCGGACGTCAGGTCAGCGACCTGAACGGCCTGTTCACCCTCGCCGACGAGGTCGCCGTCGACTCCTCCCGGGTCTCCGGACAGGTCGACGTCGGTGGACTGCGCGGCGTCCAGACCGCCGACAAGCTGCGGCTGTCCGTCGTCTCCGCCTTCGAGGTCGCCTGCCTCGACGCCCTCGGCAAGGCGCTCGGCCTGCCCGTGCACGCCCTGCTCGGCGGCAAGCTGCGGGACGCCGTCGAGTACAGCGCCTACCTCTTCTACAAGTGGGCCGACCACCCCCGGGGTGTGGCCGCCGAGAAGGACGACTGGGGCGCCGCCGTGGACCCGGCCGGGGTGGTGGAGCAGGCCCGGCGCTTCAAGGAGCGCTACGGCTTCACCTCCTTCAAGCTCAAGGGCGGCGTCTTCCCGCCCGACGAGGAGGTCGCCGCCGTCCGGGCACTGGCCGAGGCCTTCCCCGGACATCCGCTGCGGCTCGACCCCAACGGCGCCTGGAGCGTGGCGACTTCGCTGAACGTGGCGAAGGAACTCGGGGACGTCCTCGAGTACCTGGAGGACCCCGCGCTCGGCACGCCCGCGATGGCCGAGGTCGCCGCCGGGACCGACGTGCCGCTCGCCACCAACATGTGCGTGACCACGTTCGCCGAGATCCCTGAGGCGTTCACGCGCGGCGCCGTCCAGGTGGTGCTGTCGGACCACCACTACTGGGGCGGGCTGCGCAACACCCAGCAACTCGCCGCGATCTGCCGGACGTTCGGCGTCGGGGTGTCCATGCACTCCAACACCCATCTCGGCATCTCGCTGGCCGCCATGACCCAGGTGGCCGCGACCGTCCCCAACCTCCACCACGCCTGCGACTCCCACTACCCCTGGCAGTCGGAGGACGTGCTCACCGAGCGCCTGACCTTCGAGGGCGGCAAGGTCGCCGTCTCCGACGCACCCGGCCTCGGTGTCGAACTCGACCGCGAGAAGCTGGCGTTCCTGCACCGCCGCTGGCTCGACGACGACGGCTCGCTGAAGGACCGCGACGACGCGGCCGCGATGCGCGTCGCCGACCCGGAGTGGGTCACCCCGGCCGTCCCCCGCTGGTGACCCGCCGGGGTCCGCGGCGATCACGGACCCGCACACCGACGTCGGCGGTACTGCCGCCTCACCCGTATGAGTGAGGCGGCCGTACCGCCTCCGGGGCGGGCGACGGATGCCGGAGCCCCCGAGGCCGAGGCACACCCTGTGTGACAGGCGGCGAGCAGTGGGCGATGTGGTGCAGACTGGCCAGATCCGCATCACGTCAGGGAGCGCACCGTGACCGCGTCCACCGCGTCCACCGGAGAGGGACGCCACCACCAGACCGGCCAGGCCGCCGGGGTCGATCCCCTGGCCGGCCTGCGCACCCCCGACGATCCGCCGCGGGACGTCTACCTCACCGGCCCCGTCTTCCTCGACATCATCTTCACCGGGCTCGACTCCGCCCCGGTGCGCGGGACCGAGTCCTGGGCGCGCGGGATGGGGTCGAGCCCCGGCGGCGTCGCCAACATGGCCACCGCCCTGGCCCGCCTGGGCCTCAGGACCTCCCTCTCCGCAGCCTTCGGCGACGACCACTACGGCGAGTACTGCTGGGACGCCCTCGAACAGGGCGAGGGCATCGACCTCACCCCCTCGCGCAAGGTCCCCGGCTGGCACTCGCCCGTCACCGTCTCCATGGCCTACGAGGGCGAGCGGACCATGGTGTCCCACGGCCACGAGCCGCCGCCGCAGGAGCCCGCCCCCGCGTACCCGCCGCACGCCCGTGCCGCCGTCGCCTCCCTCACCCCCGGCCGGCGCGCCCCCTGGATCGCCCAGGCCGCGAGCCGCGGCACCCGCGTCTTCGCCGACGTCGGGTGGGACGACACCGGTGCCTGGGACCTGGCCGGCCTGGCCGACCTGGAACACTGCGAGGCCTTCCTGCCGAACGCCTCGGAGGCCATGCGCTACACCGGCGCCGACTCCCCCCGCGCCGCCGCCCGCGCCCTCACCGCACATGTGCCGCTCGCGGTCGTGACCCTCGGCGCGGAGGGCGCGTACGCGATCGACCGGCGCACCGGCGAGACCGCGGAGGTCCCGGCGATCGCCGTCGAGGCCCTCGATCCGACCGGTGCGGGAGACGTCTTCGTGGCCGGTTTCGTCACCGGCACCCTCGCCGGCTGGCCGCTCGCCGACCGCCTGGCCTTCGCCGGCCTGACGGCCGCGCTCTCCGTCCAGGAGTTCGGCGGCTCGCTCTCCGCCCCCGGCTGGTCCGAGATCGCCGCCTGGTGGCGCCGGGTGCAGTCGGTCGAGGGCCAGGACCCCGAGGCCCTGCGCAGGTACGCGTTCCTGGAGGCGCTGCTGCCGAAGGAGCAGACCACCCCCTGGCCCCTGCGCCGCGCGGTCCCGACGATCGGTTTCCGCCGCTCGGCGTAGTCACCGGGCCCATGACAAAACCCCTCGGTGTTGTCAGTGCCCTGGCGTACTCTTGAAATCGCCAGGCCGCCCTTGTGGCAGGCGAGACGCATCCGGGAGGACGTAGAGGCCTTCGGGCCGGCCTATGACTGAGACACCCACAGCTCAGACCCCCGCGCAGGGGAAGGCGAGAGCACAGTTCACTGTCCCCGCCCAGCACCCCATGGTGACCGTACTGGGGTCCGGCGACTCCCTTCTGCGCGTGATCGAGAGGGCCTTCCCGGCGGCCGACATCCACGTCCGGGGCAATGAGATCAGCGCTACCGGCGACCCGCGAGAAGTCGCCCTCATCCAGCGCCTGTTCGACGAGATGATGCTGGTGCTCCGCACCGGGCAGCCGATGACGGAGGACGCAGTGGAACGCTCGATCGCCATGCTGCGGGCGAGTGAGAACGGGACGAGTGACGGCCAGGAGACCCCGGCCGAGGTACTGACGCAGAACATCCTGTCCTCGCGCGGCCGCACCATCAGACCCAAGACCCTCAACCAGAAGCGGTACGTCGACGCGATCGACAAGCACACGATCGTCTTCGGCATCGGCCCGGCCGGCACCGGCAAGACCTACCTCGCCATGGCGAAGGCGGTCCAGGCCCTGCAGTCCAAGCAGGTCAACCGCATCATCCTGACCCGTCCGGCGGTCGAGGCCGGCGAGCGCCTCGGCTTCCTCCCCGGCACCCTCTACGAGAAGATCGACCCCTACCTCCGCCCGCTGTACGACGCCCTGCACGACATGCTGGACCCGGACTCGATCCCCCGCCTGATGGCGGCCGGGACCATCGAGGTCGCGCCGCTGGCGTACATGAGGGGCCGGACCCTGAACGACGCCTTCATCATCCTGGACGAGGCCCAGAACACGAGCCCCGAGCAGATGAAGATGTTCCTCACCCGGCTCGGCTTCGACTCGAAGATCGTGATCACGGGTGACGTGACGCAGGTCGACCTGCCCAACGGCACCAAGTCCGGTCTGCGGCAGGTCCAGGACATCCTGGAGGGCGTCGACGACGTGCACTTCTCCCGCCTGTCGTCCCAGGACGTCGTACGGCACAAGCTGGTCGGCCGTATCGTCGACGCGTACGAGAAGTACGACAGCCAGAACGGTACGGAGAACGGCACCCACAAGGGCGGCCGCACCAAGCGGAAGTAGACAAGCCAGCACCATGTCGATCGACGTCAACAACGAGTCCGGAACCGAGGTCGACGAGCAGGCGATCCTCGACATCGCCCGCTACGCGCTCGCGCGGATGCGCATCCACCCGCTCTCCGAGCTCTCGGTGATCGTCGTGGACGCCGGGGCCATGGAGCAGCTGCACATCCAGTGGATGGACCTGCCGGGGCCGACCGACGTCATGTCGTTCCCGATGGACGAGCTCCGGCCGCCGTCCAAGGACGACGACGAGCCCCCGCACGGACTGCTGGGCGACATCGTGCTGTGCCCGGAGGTCGCCGAGCGGCAGGGCAAGGAAGCGCCGACGCAGCACTCCATGGACGAGGAACTCCAGCTCCTCACCGTCCACGGAGTGCTGCACCTGCTGGGCTACGACCACGAGGAGCCCGACGAGAAGGCCGAGATGTTCGGCCTCCAGGCGGCCATCGTGGACGGCTGGCGTGCGGAGAAGGGCCTGACCGGCCCGTCCCCGGCCCCGACCGTCTCATGAGCCCGGCCCTCGTCGCGGGCGCGATCGCCCTGGTCGTCGTCGCGTGGCTCGCCGCCTGCGCGGAGGCGGGCCTCGCGAGGGTCTCCAGCTTCCGCGCCGAGGAGGCCGTACGGTCCGGACGGCGCGGCAGCGCGAAGCTCGCGCAGATCGCCGCCGACCCGACCCGCTATCTGAACGTCGCACTGCTGGTCCGGGTCGCCTGCGAGATGGCGGCCGCCGCCCTGGTGACCTACGCCTGCCTGCAGGAGATCGACGGCACCGCCCCGGCGCTGTTCGCCGCGATCGGCGTGATGGTCCTCGTGTCGTACGTCGCCGTCGGCGTATCCCCGCGCACCATCGGCCGCCAGCACCCGCTGAACACGGCGACGGCGGCCGCCTACGTCCTGCTCCCGCTGGCCCGGATCATGGGTCCGATCCCGTCCCTGCTGATCCTCATCGGCAACGCCCTCACGCCCGGCAAGGGCTTCCGCCGCGGCCCCTTCGCCTCGGAGGCCGAACTGCGGGCGCTGGTCGACCTCGCCGAGAAGGAGTCCCTCATCGAGGACGAGGAGCGCCGCATGGTGCACTCGGTCTTCGAGCTCGGTGACACCCTCGTACGGGAGGTCATGGTGCCGCGGACCGATCTCGTCGTCATCGAGCGGTACAAGACCATCCGCCAGGCCCTCACCCTCGCCCTGCGCTCCGGTTTCTCCCGGATACCCGTGACGGGGGAGAGCGAGGACGACATCGTGGGGATCGTGTACCTGAAGGACGTGGTCCGCAAGACGCACATCAGCCGGGACGCGGAGAGCGACCTGGTGTCGACGGCGATGCGGCCCGCGGCCTTCGTGCCCGACACCAAGAACGCCGGTGACCTGCTGCGCGAGATGCAGCAGGAGCGCAACCACGTCGCCGTCGTCATCGACGAGTACGGCGGCACGGCCGGCATCGTCACCATCGAGGACATCCTCGAGGAGATCGTCGGCGAGATCACCGACGAGTACGACCGCGAGCTTCCGCCCGTGGAGGAGCTGGGCGACGACCGGTACCGGGTCACCGCCCGCCTCGACATCACCGACCTGGGCGAGCTGTACGGCCTCGAGGAGTACGACGACGAGGACGTGGAGACCGTCGGCGGCCTGCTCGCGAAGGCGCTGGGCCGGGTGCCCATCGCCGGGGCGTCGAGCGTGGTCGACCTGCCCGACGGCCGTGCCCTGCGTCTGACGGCCGAGGCCGCGGCGGGCCGCCGGAACAAGATCGTGACGGTGCTGGTGGAGCCGGTGGGGCCGGCGGCCGACCCGCAGGAGGGGGACGGACCCGAGTGACCCCGCAGGAGCTGCGCGCCCTCTGTCTGTCCTTCAACGCGGTGGTGGAGGACTTCCCCTTCCGCCCGGAGATCTCGGTCTTCAAGGTCGGCGGCAAGCTCTTCGCGCTGACGGCCCTGGACGCGAAGCCGCTGACGGTGAACCTCAAGTGCGACCCGGAGGACGCGGTCCGGCTGCGCACCGACCACCCGGGGCTGATCGCGCCCGGCTACCACATGAACAAGCGCCACTGGAACACGGTGACGGTCGACGGCGGGCTCCCCGACCGCCTGGTCAGGGAGCTGGTCGAGGACTCGTACGACCTGGTGGTGGCCGGTCTGCCGCGCGCCGAACGGCTCCGGCTCGACCGGCCCTGACCGGTACTTCGTATGCTCGGGGCATGAACGACAGCACCGGGCTCGACCCCGAGGACCGCAAGATCGTCACCCTGG
Organism: Streptomyces sp. NPDC002588; assembly: GCF_040295925.1. NCBI lineage: Bacteria > Bacillati > Actinomycetota > Actinomycetes > Kitasatosporales > Streptomycetaceae > Streptomyces > Streptomyces sp. NPDC002588. The sequence goes on along the minus strand of NZ_JBEOWF010000019.1, from coordinate 176,736 downwards.
CCCGTTCGGCGCGGGCCCGCAACGGTGTGCCCGAGGGGGCCGCCGTGCGGGACGACACCGGACGTACGTACGTCGCCGGGACGGTGGACCTGCCGTCGCTGCAGCTGAGCGCGCTGCGGACGGCCGTGGCGATGGCGGTGGCGTCGGGGGCGAAGTCGCTGGAGGCGGCGGCCGTCGTCACCGACGCGGAGGGCGCCGCCGAGGCGGACCGGGCGGCGGTGGCCGACCTGGGCGGGGCGGCGACCCCCGTGCTGGTGGCCGGACCCGACGGCACGGTCCGGGCGACGATGACCGCGGGCTGACAAGGCCCGGCCGCAACTAGGCCGGATTTCAACCTTGCCGTGTGGCCATCCATCCCGCATCAATGGGAATCGTAAAATCCGACGGACCGTCAGATCCACCCCCCACCGGGCCCGGTGACCGCACCCACCGTCCCGTTCCGGCCGTCCGTCTCCCCACATCCGGGAAGGAGCCGGAAACATGAGCAAGCGAATCGCATCAGGTGCGGCAATGCTGGCAGGGGCCCTCGCGGCCACCGGGCTGGCCTTCGCGCCCACCGCTTCCGCCGCGGTCAGCCCGACCTCGGCCACCATCACCGCCAGTTGTGGCGTCTTCGGTGGCGGTACCGCCACTCTCACCGCCACCCAGAGCGCCACCGACCCCACCGCGTCCACCATGACGCTCACGTCCTCCGCGATCACCACGCCGCTCACGCTCGGCAAGAACAGCATCGCGTCCACCCTCACGATGGTGAACAACACCGGCCCCAACCGGGTCTTCAGCGGCTCGGTGAACCCCGCCATGGCCGCCGGCTCCTCCATCACGGTCGGTCCCCTCCCCGGGACCGTGGCCGTGGGGGACAGCCTGACCTTCGACGGCGGCAGCCTGAAGATGGTCATCCTCGGCATCACCATCACCTGTACGACGGCGACGGACACGCACCAGACGCCCGGGCCGTTCGTGTTCAGCTGATAGCGATCGAAAACACTGCCAACGGACCGTCAGTTTCCGTACGGGACCAGGAAGCTGACGGTCCATCAGTTGACATCGCCGTCTCCATTGACTTCTCGTGCGATCCGCACGTCAATGCCCCCTGTCGGCGCAGACGAGCCGCTGCGCCCGCACCCTGGAGGAGGGGGCACCATGGTTTCACCCCGAAATTCCCGAAGACGGCGCTGGGCCGCGCTGCTCGGGGCCGGCGCGCTCGCGGTCACCGTGGGCGGAGCGCTGGCCACCCCGGCCACCGCCGCGTCCAACGTGGACTTCGCCACCCGCTGCATCCCGCCGGAGATCGCGGGTCTCCCGCCGATCGACGGCACCACCACGGCGAAGGTCACGGTGGACAACACCAGCCCCAAGGTCGGCGACACCGTCACCGTGACCTACACGGTGGTCACCGCCGCCGCGAGCAACCCCACCGTGATCGACCTGCCGGCCGACATCATGACGCCGACGGGCAAGGTCACCCTGGGCGGCGCGCAGACCGGCGCCGTCACGGTGGCGGGTCCGCGGAAGAACGACCCGGTGCCGGGGCACGCGGCCTTCCCGTCGTTCTCGATGACCGGCACGTTCACGGTCACCTCGCCCGGCGCGATCACCCTCTCGCCCGGCGACTACAACATCCACACCAGCTACCTCCTGGAACTGGACACCGTCTGCTCGGTGACCAATCCGCCCGCCCCGGTGTCGGAGACGATCACCGCCGCGGACAACCCGCCGGCCAACACCCGTGCCATCAGCCTGGGTTCGGCCTCCGGCAGCCCGGGTGACCCGGTCGCGTTCTCCGGCAGCGGCTTCACGCCGGGCGCCACGGTCACCGTCGCGGGCCGCTCCGGGTCCGACGAGACCGGTGACAAGACCACCGTCACCGCGGACTCGACCGGCGGCATCTCCGGCTCCCTCGTGGTCAACGACCTCACCACGACCGGTGTGGTCGCCTACGAGGGCAGCACCTGGACCGACGACCTCGGTACCGTGCAGGCCGCATACGTCGTCATCGACGACACGCCCGTACCCGACGGCAGTCAGAAACTGACCACCACCGTGAAGGCGGGCACCCTGTCGATGTCCCAGGCCGGCGACGCCGTGGCGATGTCCGCGGTCGACTTCGGCTCCGGGAACGCCTCGACCGGGGACCTCAACGCGGTGACGGTCAAGGACTTCCGCGGCGGACCCGCGGGCTGGTCCCTGACCGGCAAGGTCACCGACTTCAGCGGACCCGGCGCCAAGATCGACGCCGCCAAGCTGAGCTGGTCGCCGTCCTGCGCCACCAAGGCGGGCAGCCCGAGCACCTGCCAGGCCGGTTCGGCCGGGGTCGTGGGCAGCGCCGGGGCGACCCTGGCGTCCACACCGGACGGCACGGTCACCGGCGGTGAGTTCACCGCGAAGGCCGGACTCTCCCTCGACGTACCGGCGTTCACCCCGCCCGGCCCGTACTCCGGAGTCCTGACGCTCACGCTCACCTGATCCAACCGTCCCCGCGGTGGCCGGGCGGCCGCCCCACAGGTCCGCACCCGCCCGTCCACCCCGTCTCCCAGCCAGGTCTCGTCGTCCGCCCGTGGGGGGTCCGCACCCATGCGCAAGCCGTACGTCCTCCTCCTGCAGATCGTGCCGGTCATGCCGATCCTGCTGCTCCTGACCCTCGCGACCCCCGCCCGCGCCGCCGACAACGGCAGCTGGTCCGTCTATCCCGTCGCCTCGGCCGTCGCCGCACGGCCCTACTTCTACGTCTCCGCCGATCCCGGGCAGACGATCGAGGACAAGGTCGTCGTCGCCAACAAGACGGACCAGCCCCTCACCTTCCGGCTCTACGCCGCCGACGCCTACAACACCGCCCGCGACGGCGGATTCGCCGTGAAGTCGATCGGCGAGAAGATGCGCGGCGTCGGGTCGTGGGCGAAGCTCCCGAAGGACCGCATCACCGTGCCCGGCCGTAAGACCGTCACCGTGCCGTTCTCCGTCGAGGTGCCCGAGGGCGCCGAGCCCGGCGACCATCCCGGGGCGATCGTCGCCCTCGACGAGCGGGTCGACCGGGGCGACGGCTCGGTCGCGCTCGGTGTGCAGCGGGCGGTCGGCGCCCGCGTCTACCTCACGGTCGGCGGGCCCAGGCTGCCCGCCCTCGCCGTCGAGAACGTCCACATCAGCCACCACCAGCCCCTGATCCCCGGCCTCGGCGACAGCACGGCGACGATCTCCTACACCCTGCACAACACCGGGAACGTCACCCTCGAGCCCAAGGCGCAGCTGACGGCACGGGGCCTGTTCGGCCGCACGCTCCTCACCCGCGACCTGAAGAAGATCCCCTCCCAGCTCCTGCCGGGCCAACGCGTCCGCCTCACCGAGCGGTGGCGGAACGCCCCGCAACTGGACTGGGCGGACGTGAAACTGACGGCGAGCGCCAAGGACACCGAGGAATCGGCGACCGCGTCGTTCGTGGCGGTCCCGTGGCTGGTGGCGGGGGTCGTACTGGTGGGGATCGGAGCCGGCGGGTGGCTCCTGGCCGGACGGCTGCGGACGCGCCGTGAACGGGCGCGGGGCACCGCGCGACCGGCCCCCACGGACCCGCAGCCCAAAGTCGGCCAGACCAGCGGAGCCTGAGGGCTGTCCCTCAGAGCGCGTCCGGCCCCCGCTCACCCGTCCGCACCCGCACCACCGTCTCCACCGGCAGCGCCCACACCTTTCCGTCCCCGATCTTCCCGGTCCGCGCCGCGCGCACGATCGCGTCGATCACCGCGTCCGCGTCCTCGTCCCCGACGACGACCTCGATACGCACCTTCGGCACCAGGTCGACCTGGTACTCCGCACCCCGGTACACCTCGGTGTGCCCCCGCTGACGGCCGTAGCCACTCGCCTCGGTCACGGTCAGCCCGTGCACGCCCAGCTCCTGCAGGGCGGACTTGACCTCGTCGAGGCGATAGGGCTTGACGATCGCGGTGATGAGCTTCATACGGCGTGATCGTATGCGGTCTCGGCGTGCACCGTAAGGTCCAGGCCGGCGTGCTCCTGGTCCTCGTCGGCCCGGAAGCCGATGGTGCGGTCGAGCAGTTTTCCGATGCCGTAGGTGACACCGAAGGCGTACGCCGCGACGACGGCCACCGCCACCCCCTGCCTGCCGAGCTGCGCGAGTCCGCCGCCGTAGAGGAGGCCCTCCGCGCCGCCGGTCATGGTGTCCACCGCGAAGACGCCGATGAGGAGGGTGCCTATGACACCGCCGACGAGGTGGACGCCGACGACGTCGAGCGAGTCGTCGTAGTTCAGCTTGAACTTCCAGCTCACGGCGTAGGAGCAGACGACTCCGGCGGTGAGGCCGACGACCAGGGCGCCGAGGAGGGAGACCGCGCCGCAGGACGGGGTGATCGCCACCAGGCCGGCCACGGCACCGGAGGCCGCGCCCAGGGTGGTCGGGTGGCCGTCGCGCCGCTGCTCCACGAAGAGCCAGCCCAGCAGGCCGGTGCAGCCGGCCGCGAGGGTGTTGAGGAACTCGGCCGCGGCCAGCCCGTTCGCTCCCAGGGCGGAGCCCGCGTTGAAGCCGAACCAGCCGAACCAGAGCAGACCCGCGCCCAGCATCACCATGGGCAGGTTGTGCGGACGCATCGTGTCCTTCTTGAAACCGAGGCGCGGGCCGAGGACCAGGCACAACGCCAGTCCCGAGGCGCCCGAGGCGATCTCGACGGGGAGGCCGCCCGCGAAGTCCAGCGCGCCCAGCCGGTCCAGGATCCAGCCGCCGGGGCCCCAGACCCAGTGCGCCACGGGAACGTATACGAGCAGCGTCCAGACGGGGACGAAGACCAGCCACGCCGCGAACTTCGCGCGGTCCGCGATGGCGCCGCTGATCAGCGCCGCGGTGATGATCGCGAAGGTGAGCTGGAAGGTGGCGAAGAGGAGGGTGGGGACCGTGCCCCGGACGCTGTCCGGGCCGAGGCCCGCCATCCCCGCGTGCGCCAGGCCGCCGATCAGCCCGCCGCCCATGTCGTCGCCGAAGGCGAGGGAGTAGCCGGCCGCCAGCCACACGACCGTGACCAGTGCGATCGACACGAAGCTCATCATGAGCATGTTGAGGACGCTCTTCGTGCGGACCATGCCGCCGTAGAACAGGGCGAGGCCCGGGGTCATCAGCAGGACGAGGGCGGTCGCGGCGAGCAGCCAGGCGGTGTCGCCGGTGTTCACGTGCGCGGCGGCGAGGGTCACGGAGGTCTCCAACGAGGTGGGGGCTCGTCAGAGGGTCACGGGTGTGCGTTTCCGGTTGCGTACGGGTGTGTTTCCGTGACGTTTCGTTGCGGGCGGGTTTCCGGAACCTCACGGCGGACCGGCGGGCCGCTCGTGTGTGCGGCGGGGCTTCGTGGATCAGGGAGAATGGGCCCCATGAGCGTTCGCATCCAGTCACCCCAGCAGCCGGGCGAGACCGTCCACCGCGCCGGCTTCGCGTGTTTCGTGGGCCGCCCCAACGCGGGCAAGTCCACTCTCACGAACGCTCTGGTCGGGAAGAAGGTGGCGATCACCTCCAACCGACCGCAGACCACCCGGCACACGGTACGGGGCATCGTGCACCGCCCCGACGCCCAGCTGATCCTGGTCGACACCCCGGGCCTGCACAAACCGCGCACCCTGCTGGGCGAACGCCTCAACGACGTGGTCCGCACCACCTGGGCGGAGGTCGACGTGATCGGCTTCTGCCTGCCGGCCAACGAGAAGCTGGGCCCCGGCGACCGGTTCATCGCCAAGGAACTGGCGGGGATCAAGCGGACCCCGAAGGTCGCGGTCGTGACGAAGACCGACCTCGTGGACTCCAAGACGCTCGCCGAGCAGCTCATCGCGATCGACCAGCTGGGCAAGGAGCTCGGCTTCGAGTGGGCGGAGATCGTGCCGGTCTCGGCGGTCGGCGACCAGCAGGTGGAACTGCTGGCCGACCTGCTGATCCCGATGCTGCCGGAGAGCCCTCCGCTGTACCCCGAGGGCGATCTGACGGACGAGCCCGAGCAGGTGATGGTCGCCGAGCTGATCCGCGAGGCGGCGTTGGAGGGCGTCCGCGACGAGCTGCCGCACTCCATCGCGGTCGTCGTCGAGGAGATGCTCCCCCGGGAGGACCGCCCCGCCGACCGCCCGCTCCTCGACATCCACGCCAACATCTACATCGAGCGCCCCAGCCAGAAGGGCATCATCATCGGCCCGAAGGGCCGCCGCCTGAAGGACGTCGGCATCAAGTCGCGCAAGCAGATCGAGGCGCTGCTGGGGACCCCGGTGTTCCTGGACCTGCACGTGAAGGTCGCCAAGGACTGGCAGCGCGACCCCAAGCAGCTGCGCAAGCTGGGGTTCTAGACCCGCCGCCCAGATGTACCGATCAAGGGCGTGACGACTACTCGACGCCCCTGATCCGCCCCACCAGCACCGCCCCCGCCAGCCCGATCACGGCGGCCACCAGGTACAGCACCCGGTAGCCGCCCAGGTAGGTGACGATCGGGGCGGCGAGGGCGGGTGCCGCGACCTGGGGCAGGGCGTTGGCCACGTTGATGACGCCCAGGTCCTTGCCCCGGTCCAGCGCCTTCGGCAGGACGTCGGTCATCAGGGCGAAGTCGACCGAGGTGAACACGCCGAAGCCCACCCCGAGCACCGCCGCCGCGACGATGGCGCCCGGCCAGGTCTGCCAGGCCGCCAGCCCTGCCGTGGCCACCGCCATCAGCAGACCCGACCAGATCACGAACGGTTTGCGCCGCCCCGTCCGGTCCGACCAGACACCCCCGACCACCACCGTGGCGAGCAGTGTCACCCCGTTCACGGCCGTCAGGATCAGGACGCCCTCGTCCGGGTCGGAGTAGTGCAGCCGGTCGCGCAGGTAGTACAGGAGGTAGAGCAGGACCAGCGCGTTGCTGAGGTTCATCAGGAACCGGGTCAGCCAGGCCCAGCCCAGGTCGGGGTGGGCGCGCGGGCTGAGCCAGAAGCCGGTCGCGAACCGCCGCCATGACCAGGCCGGCCGGTCCTCCGGCGCGAGCCGCAGATCCTCGTAGCGCAGTACGTAGGGCAGCACGCCCACCGCCGTGAACACCGCGCACGCCACGTACCCGGCCCCGACGCCCCCGGCGACCGTCGCGAGTCCGGTGCCGCCGACCACGCCCAGGATCTGCGCCGCACCCAGCCAGCCGCCCACCGAGCCGCGCTGGAGCCGCGGCACCCGGTCCGGGACGGCCGCCGTGACCGCCGCGAAGGCCGCGTTCAGCGTGAGCTGCACCAGGCACCAGCCCAGCGCCATCGTCCACACGCCGCCCGCGCCCGCGAGCAGCAGCAGCGACAGCGCCCCGCCCGCCGCGCCCGCCACGATCCACGGCGTACGGCGGCCGCGACGGGACGTCGTCCGGTCCGACAGCGCGCCGAAGAGCGGGTTCGCCGCCAGCGACACCATCGCGCCGGCACCCGTGACCCAGGCCAGCATGGTCTCCTTCGACATGCCGGAGCCGGGCGCGAAGTCCTTGGCCTGGGAGGCGAGCAGGATCTGCAGGGGGCCGTACCAGCCCACCCAGATCGCCCCGTTGGCGAGCGACAGCGCCGAGGTCCAGCCCCCGCCGACCCGCTCGACGGGCTCGGCGAGAGCGGCCGCCGGGAGCCGGTCGGCCGTCGTCATCTCTGCGCCCGCAGGACGTCCCGCAGCCAGCCGTAGGACGCCTTGGGGGTGCGGGCCTGGGTCTCGAAGTCGACGTGGACCAGACCGAAGCGGCGCTCGTAGCCCTCCGCCCACTCGAAGTTGTCCAGCAGGGACCAGACGAAGTAGCCGCGGACGTCGACGCCCGCCTCCAGCGCCTTGTGCAGGGCGCGGAGGTGGCCGTCCAGGTAGGCGATCCGGGCCTGGTCGTCGAGGCCCGGGTAGGAGCAGCCGTTCTCGGTGATGACCACCGGCGGGAGCCGGTCGCCGTAGCGGTCCTTGAAGGTCGTCAGCAGTTCGGTGAGGCCTTCGGGGACGACCGGCCAGCCGAAGTCGGTCACCGGCACGCCCTCGATCTCCTGGACGGAGAAGGGAAGTTCGGCCGGCATACGGATGCCGCCGAACTCGATCTCGGTTCCCTGCGGGGCGCCCACCTTCGTCGGGGCGTAGTAGTTGACGCCGTACCAGTCGAGCGGCTCGGAGATCACTTTCAGGTCCGAGGCCACGTCCCCCGGCATCAATTCGCCCAGCCCCTCCGGGTATTCGCCCAGCAGCAGCGGTTCGGCGAACAGACGGTTCAGCAGGACGTCGTAGAAGGCCGCCGCCTCCAGGTCGGCCTGCTCCTGGGAGGCCGGCCAGGTCGGGCCGTGGGAGTTGGCGACGCCGATGTCGCCGGCCCCGGCCGCGCGCAGGGCCCGTACGGCGAGACCGTGGGCGAGGAGCTGGTGGTGGGCGACCGGCAGCGCGTCGAAGAGGAGCTGCTTGCCGGGGGCGTGGGTGCCGAGGGCGTGGCCGAGCAGGGTGTGTTCGGCGGGCTCGTTGAGGGTGATCCACTTCTTGACGCGGTCGCCGAGCCGGTCCACGACCACCGACACGTGGTCCGCGAACCGGGCGGCGGTGTCCCGCTCCAGCCAGTCCAGGTCCGCCGGGAGGTCCCAGTGGAAGAGGGTCGGGACGGGGCGGACGCCCGCCGTCAGCAGGTCGTCGACGAGACGGTCGTAGAAGTCCAGGCCGCCGGGGGAGTTCACGCGCGGCCAGGAGATCGAGAAGCGGTACGCGTCGACCCCGAGGCCCGCGAGGAGGGCCACGTCCTCGGCGTGGCGGTGGTAGTGGTCGCAGGCCACCGCCGCCGTCGAGCCGTCCTTCACATGCCCCGGCCCGGCCGTGAAGACGTCCCACACGGACGGCTCGCGCTCGTCCGCCGCGCCCTCGATCTGATGGGCGGAGGTGGACACACCCCACAGGAAGCCGGCCGGGAACTGGGGTATCGGGTGCGCCGCGTCACGCGGATCGTTCGCCATGGGCGGGATCATCCTTACCCACCGGTAAGGAAGTCAACGCCCTGGCGTGAACTACCGGTTGCCCACCCGGTCAGGCCCCTTCCCTGAGGACCTTGGAGATCAGCGTCCGCTGCTCCGGGGTGAGCCGGGGGTCGGCCGCGTACACCGTCCTGCCGTCCACCGTGATCTCGTAACGGAATCCGTCGGGCACGCCCATGGGCGGCCGGCCCTGGCCGGCGGCGACCGCCCGCTCGGCCAGGACGTGCCATTCGCCGGCATCGGGCCGCCCCGAGGTGTTCACCTCGGCCTGCCGCTCGATGCCCGCGAACCCTCCCGTGCGCCTCACCTGAATACGCATGGGTCCCTGTCTATCTCCCGGTCAGAGAATCCGCACCCCGACCTGCTCCCACGCCTTCTGCACGGCCTGGAACTCGTCACCGCCGTCGCCGAACCGCTCGCGCGCGGCCTGCACGGTGAGCTTCGCGAAGTCCGTGAAGAGCGCCTTGGACGACAGTTCGCCGCCGGTCAGCACGTCGTACCAGATCTGGCCCGCCTTCTCCCAGGCCTGGCCGCCGAGGGCGGTGGCGACCAGGTAGAAGGCGTGGTTGGGGATGCCGGAGTTGATGTGCACGCCGCCGTTGTCGCGGCCGGTGCGGACGTAGTCGTCCATGGTCGCCGGCTGCGGGTCCTTGCCGAGGACGTCGTCGTCGTACGCCGTGCCCGGGGCCTTCATCGAGCGCAGGGCGGTGCCGGTGACGCCCGGGGCGAGGATGCCCGCGCCGATCAGCCAGTCGGCCTCGGCGGCGGTCTGGCCGAGCGAGTACTGCTTGATGAGCGAGCCGAACACGTCGGACATCGACTCGTTCAGGGCGCCCGGCTGGCCGTAGTAGGTCAGGTTCGCCGTGTACTGCGTGACGCCGTGGGTCAGTTCGTGGCCGATGACGTCGATGGAGTTGGTGAAGTCGACGAAGATCTCGCCGTCCCCGTCGCCGAACACCATCTGCTCGCCGTTCCAGAAGGCGTTGTTGTAGCCCTCGTCGTAGTGGACGCTGGCGTCCAGGGGCAGGCCGTCGCCGTCGATGGAGTGGCGCAGGTAGGCCTTGAGATAGAGGTCGAAGGTGGCGCCGAGCCCGGAGTAGGCGCGGTTGACGGTGGCGTCCCGGCCGGGGTCCTGGCCCTCGGCGCGGACCTTGGTGCCGGGCAGGCCGGTGCCGTGCGCGCAGTCGTAGATCGTGCGCAGCGGCTGGTCCGACGGTGCCTTGGTCGTCGGGGTGGCCGCCAGGCCGAACTCGGTGGTCACCCGGCGCCTGGCGCGCAGCTCGCTGTCGCGCACCAGGGTGCGCTGGGCGGGGCCTGCGTGTGCGGGGTTGTCGCTCCTGGCCAGCTTGTCGAGGACATGCGGCGGAACGACGGTGCAGAAGACGGGCTCGAAGCCCCCGTTCGTCGTCATGACCGGCACTTTTGCACTGTGTTATCGCGCTGTCACCACCCGCAACCATGATTGGTGAAAAACAGTGACATAGAGGTCTGATCCGGCGTGCCGAGTGGTATGGCGCACGTTTTGCCCCTTTGTTCCCGGCGGTCCCGCATACTGATACGGACCCGCGTGGCACAGGCGGCTCGGCTAGAGTGCGGAGCACTATGCGTTTCGGGCTGCTTCTCCTTAGCTGCCGCGGCGAGGGCCTGTAGTCGAGGCCGACTCCCTCCCCGCGGAGCTTGGTGTTGCGCGTCGGCCGTCCTTCCGTCCGGACATCTCCGGATCCTCCCGAGGAGCCAACGCACCATGGCGAACCGCCAGCAGCCCAGCCAGATGCCGATCCAAAAGTACGGGCAGTACGACCAGGTCGACATCCCCGACCGCACCTGGCCGAACAACCGGATCACCGTCGCCCCCCGCTGGCTCTCCACCGACCTGCGCGACGGCAACCAGGCCCTGATCGACCCCATGTCGCCCGAGCGCAAGCGCCGGATGTTCGACCAGCTGGTCAAGATGGGCTACAAGGAGATCGAGGTCGGCTTCCCCGCCTCCGGCCAGACCGACTTCGACTTCGTGCGCTCGATCATCGAGGAAGAGGGCGCGATCCCGGACGACGTCACGATCTCCGTACTGACCCAGGCCCGTGAGGACCTGATCGAGCGGACCGTGGAGTCCCTGAAGGGCGCCAGGCGGGCGACCGTCCACCTGTACAACGCCACCGCCCCCGTCTTCCGCCGCGTGGTCTTCCGCGGCTCCAAGGACGACATCAAGCAGATCGCCGTCGACGGCACCCGCCTGGTCATGGAGTACGCGGAGAAACTGCTGGGCCCGGAGACCGAGTTCGGCTACCAGTACAGCCCCGAGATCTTCACCGACACCGAGCTGGACTTCGCGCTGGAGGTCTGCGAGGCGGTGATGGACGTCTACCAGCCCGGCCCGGGCCGCGAGATCATCCTGAACCTGCCGGCCACCGTCGAGCGTTCCACCCCGTCCACCCACGCCGACCGCTTCGAGTGGATGAGCCGGAACATCTCCCGCCGCGAGCACGTCGTCATCTCCGTCCACCCGCACAACGACCGCGGTACGGCCGTCGCCGCCGCCGAGCTGGCGCTGATGGCCGGCGCCGACCGCGTCGAGGGCTGTCTGTTCGGGCAGGGCGAGCGCACCGGCAACGTCGACCTGGTCACCCTGGGCATGAACCTCTTCTCCCAGGGCGTCGACCCGCAGATCGACTTCTCCGACATCGACGAGATCCGTCGCGTGTGGGAGTACTGCAACCAGATGGAGGTCCACCCGCGCCACCCGTACGTGGGCGACCTGGTCTACACGTCCTTCTCCGGCTCCCACCAGGACGCCATCAAGAAGGGCTTCGACGCGATGGAGGCCGACGCGGCCGCCAAGGGCGTCACGGTCGACGACATCGAGTGGGCGGTGCCGTACCTGCCGATCGACCCGAAGGACGTCGGCCGCTCCTACGAGGCCGTCATCCGCGTCAACTCGCAGTCCGGCAAGGGCGGTATCGCCTACGTCCTGAAGAACGACCACAAGCTGGACCTGCCCCGCCGGATGCAGATCGAGTTCTCGAAGATCATCCAGGCGAAGACGGACGCCGAGGGCGGCGAGGTCACCGGCTCCGCCATCTGGGCGGTCTTCCAGGACGAGTACCTGCCCAACCCCGAGAACCCGTGGGGCCGCATCCAGGTCCGCACCGGCCAGTCGACGACGGACACCGACGGCGTCGACACCCTGACCGTCGAGGCGACCGTCGACGGCGAGGACACCGTCCTGACCGGCACCGGCAACGGTCCGATCTCGGCCTTCTTCGACGCCCTGCAGTCCATCGGCGTCGACGTACGCCTGCTCGACTACCAGGAGCACACGATGAGCGAGGGCGCCTCCGCGCAGGCCGCCTCCTACATCGAGTGCGCGATCGGCGACAAGGTCCTGTGGGGCATCGGCATCGACGCGAACACGACGCGTGCGTCCCTGAAGGCGGTCGTCTCCGCCGTCAACCGCGCCACCCGCTGACCCTCCTGACCGGCAACTCCGGGGCCCTGATCGCCGTGTGCGGCGATCAGGGCCCGTCGTTCTCCGTCGCTTATCGGCCACCGTCGCGTGGAGGTCACGGAAAGGTCTCGTCCCGGGTGCTGACTACTCCGTCCTGATGTGGCTAACATCACGCAGACGCGGCGATGTTGCCGCGGGGTTACGGAGGTGCGACGTGCTGCCAGGACGGGGACGAGACGGCCAGGTCACCAGGCATGCCCGCATCCTGGGCACCCGCACCGCGTGGACACCCGTCGGCGACGGCGAGTTCTTCTGCCCCGGCTGCGGCGGCGACCGCAACTACCAGCGGCTGACCGGCCGGCGCCGCTTCACCCTGCTGGGCGTACCCGTGCTGTCGCGCGGCACGGCCGGCCCGGTCGTCGAGTGCGCGGCCTGCCAGAACCACTACGGCACCGACACCCTCGACCACCCCACCACCACCCGCTTCTCCGCGATGCTCCGCGACGCCGTCCACACCGTCGCCCTGGCGGTGCTCTCCGCGGGCGGCACCTGCACCCGTACGTCCCTGGAGACCGCCGCGGGCGCGGTCCGCGCGGCCGGCTTCGCCGACTGCACCCAGGAACAGCTGGCCGCCCTCGTCGACGCGCTCGCCGCCGACACCGGCCGCGCCTACGGCGAACCCTGCGGCCCCGGGCTCGCCATAGAGCTCCACGAGGCCCTCGACCCGCTCGCCCCGCACCTCGCCGCGATCGGCCGCGAGTCGATCCTGCTGCAGGGCGCGCGCATCGCCCTCGCGGACGGGCCGTACACCCCGGCCGAGCGGGAGGTGCTGGCGACGGTGGGCGCGGCGCTGACGATCCGCGCGGACGACGTGGAACGACTGCTGGCCGCAGCCGGCACGCCCTCCTGACACACCTCGCGTCACTCCCCGGACGGTACGAGGAGCGGGGCGCCCCCGCCGACCGCCGCGGAGGAGGGCGGGCGCCCGGCGGATTCCCGGTGAAGGACACCCGGCCGGCCGAACCTCGCGAGGCCATCCGAACGGTCATGGCGGGGATCGCCGCGGCGCCCGGTCCGAGCCCGCTCACCGCGAAGACCCGCGCCGGCCGGATCACCGGCAGGCGGAGGGGCACGGGGCCGGGCGCAACTCGTCGTCGTGGCGTATGAGTCGGGAGTGGCGACGCCGGGGACCATGTGAGCAGTCAGTCCGCACCGGCCCCAGGGAGCTCGCATGACCTTGCTGAGCCGCACTCTTCTCGCCACCGCCGTGTTCCTGACCCCCTTCGCCGCCGTCGGCCCGGCCGCCGCGAGCCCCGGCCGCTGCACCTCCTCGGTGCCGTACGTCTCGGGGGAGGGCGGTTACGCCTCCTACCGGATCCCCGCCGCCGTCACCACCCGCCGCGGCACCCTGCTGGCCTTCGCGGAGGGCCGCCGGGACGGGCCGGGGGACACCGGGGACATCGACATAGTGCTGCGCCGCTCCACCGACGGCGGCTGCACCTGGGGCCCGCTCACGGTGGTCGCCGCAGGGGACGGGCACACCCGCGGCAACCCGGCCCCCGTGGTGGACCCGCGCACCGGCGCCGTCGTCCTCGTCTCCTGCGCCAACGAGGGCACCGCGACCGAGGCGGAGATCATGAGCGGTCAGGCGCCGCCCCGCCGGGTGTACGTGCAGCACAGCTGGGACGACGGGGAGCGCTTCTCCCGGCCCCGGGACATCACGGCCGAGGCCGCGCTGCCCGGCTGGCGCTGGTACGCCACCGGCCCGGGCCACGCCCTGGCCCTCACCCGGGGCCCGCACGCGGGCCGCCTCCTCGTCCCCGCCAACCACTCCGCCGCCCCGCCGGCCGGCTCCCCGGACACCGGCCGCGAGTGGCGCTACTACGGCGGCCACGCCCTGCTCAGCGACGACGGCGGCCGCACCTGGCGGCTGGGGTTCGTCGACGCCGACTACGACGGCACGGTCAACGTCAACGAGAGCTCGGCCGCCGAGCTGCCCGACGGCCGGGTGTACCTCAGCGCCCGCGAACAGGGCGGCCGGGCCCCCGGCAACCGGGTGGACGCCGTCTCGGCGGACGGCGGCGAGACCCTCGTCCGGCCCTACACCCCCCAGCCCACCCTGGCCGGTGTCCCGATCGTGCAGGGCAGCATCCTCCAACGCTCCTACCCCGGAGCCCCGTTGCTCTTCTCCGGGCCGTCCGACCCCACCGCCCGCCGGGCCCTCACCGTCTGGCGCGCCGACGATCCGGCCGACGGGTTCACCCCGGCGGTGACCCTGTCGTCGAAACCCGCGGCCTACTCCGACCTGGTACGGGTGAACGCGCTGACCACAGGGGTGCTGTACGAGACGGGGACGGCGGGACCGTACGAGACGATCGAGTTCCGCAGACTGGAGGGCCTGTAGGTCCCACGGCCCCTACGGCAGCTCCCTGTCGTAGGTCGGGTCCGTGTCGGAGTCGTAGACCAGCTTCCCGGCGCTGTCGTAGCCCATGATGTGCGGGGCGGCGGTGACCTGCTCGTCGATGACCCCGGCGGCGACGAACCAGCCGTGGTCGAGGACGGCGGGGTCGACGGTGGAGTCGCCGTAGGAGACGGTGACCCTGGCGACCGACGGCTCCACGTAGCCGATGTCCGCCCAACGGAACGGCAGCTTCCACTTGCCCTTGTCGATGAACGACTGCATGTACAGGTCGGAGGCGTTGGGGTCGGGCACGACCGGGCCCGCGTCCTTCCCCGCCGAGTCCCGCCCGCTGACGTTGATGCCGTCGGCCTTGCCGTCCTTGATGTCGCAGATCACCCGGGAGCCGGCCGCGTTCTGCCGCACGGCGGCGACGTGGAAGCCGTCACCGGGGTCGTTGGAGTCGCCGGTGCTCTTCGCCGCGAGGATGATCCGGTAGTCCTCGGCCTTGCCCAGCTCGATGCCGAGGGCGGCCGAGGGCCGCTCGGCGGCCAGGCACTTCTTCAGCCCGTCGGCGGCCTGCGCGAAGGTGATGCCGTCGAGCAGCTGCCCGTCGGTGGCGGGCCGCGCGGGGCCGGCGGCCGCGGTGGGCGAGACGCTCGCGGACAGCGTCGGTGCCGCGGCCGTCACCGCGTCCCGCTCCCCGCCCGCCCCGGCCCAGGCGTACGTCCCCACCGGCACCGCGGCCAGCGCCAGCAGCGTCGCCCCGGCCACCGCCACCCGCCGCCGGCGCTCGGCGACCCCCTGCCGCCGGATCGCCGGATACGGCGCGGGCGCGGGCCGCAGGCAATCGGCGTCCCGGGCCAGCAGCTCCCGCACCTGCTCCTCGAACTCGTCGTCGCCAAAGGCATCGACACCCGCGCCGGCATACGCCTCCGCGTACTCTTCCCCGCTCACCTGCTGCCTCCCTGACCCTGACCGGAGACCGCGCGGCTGGGGGCCAGTCCCGGATACGTACGCAACTTCGCCAGCCCCTTGGACGCCTGGCTCTTCACCGTGCCGGGGGAGCAGCCGAGGACCTCGGCGACCTCCGCCTCCGACAGGTCCTCCCAGTACCGCAGCACCACGACCGCCCGCTGTCGCGCGGGCAGCCGGGCGAGCCCGGCCATCAGCGAGCCGCGCTCCTCCACCCGGCCCGTGACCTCGTCCCGCCCGGCCCGCTCCGGCGGAGCCGCGGTCAACGCCTCGGTGACCCGCCGCTTGCGGAACCGGTCACTGTTGCAACTGACCAGCATCCGCCGGACGTACGCCTCCGGGTTGTCGCTGCGCGCTATCCGCCGCCACGACCGGTACGCCTTGGCCAGCGCGGTCTGCGTCAGATCCTCCGCGTGGTGGACGTCCCCCGTCAGCAGATAGGCGGTCCGCACCAGCCGCGACCACCGAGCTCTGACGAACTCCTGGAACCGATCCTCTAGTTCGGCCTGCATCAGCACCCCTCCTCGCCCTCCAGACCACGGGTCGGGGGGAATCGGTTGCCCGGGGGTCCGTGGCAACACGGTGCCAGTCGGCCGCGGCTAGACTTGCGTTCTCTGACATATGGGACGCGAGGCCGTCCGGCCCGCTGTCCGAGGGCCTTTCCGGGGAGGCGATCGTGTCGGCATCAACGGTGGTGATCGGCGCCGGTGTGATCGGGCTCACCACGGCGGTGTGTCTCGCCGAAGCGGGCTGGGACGTGCGGGTGGATGCCGAACTGCCGCCCGGCACCACGACCTCCGCGGCGGCGGGAGCCTCCTGGGATCCCTTCCTGGCCGAACCCGCCGACCTGGTGGAACGCTGGAGCAGGGAAACGCTCCGTGTCCTGTCGGCACTCGGAGCGGACGAGGCCACCGGGGTCCGCCTGGTCGAGGGCACGCACGAGTCGCGGGTGCCGCGTGGCGTGCCGGCTTGGGCAGGCTGGGTCGACGCGCGGCCGTGCGACCCGCAGGACCTGCGTCCGGGCTACGTCGAAGGATGGGGTTATCGTGCTCCCGTCATCGACATGCCGCAGTATCTCGACTATCTCACCGGCCGGTTGAGGAAAGCCGGCGGCCGGCTCCGCAGCCACCGCTACTCCTCGATCGAGGAGGCGCTGCCGGAAGCCGCCGTCATCGTCAACTGCACCGGAACGGGCTCGCGGGCCCTGATCGGTGACGCGTCCGTGCAGGCCGTACGCGGTCAACTCGTCGTGGTCGAGAACCCTGGAATCGAGACCTTCTTCTGCGACGACACCCCGGACGCCGAGGAACTCACCTACATCTACCCCCAGTCGGAGGTGGTGGTTCTGGGCGGCACGTCGGACTGGGACGACTGGGACGTGCGTCCTGATGCCACGGCCGCCCTGGACATCGTGCGACGGTGCGCGGCGATCGAGCCGTCCCTGGCCGATGCCCCGGTGGTCGCCCACCGCGTGGGGCTCAGGCCGGTCCGGCCCGTGGTCCGGCTGGAGGCGGAGAACCGGGCCGGCACACTGCTCATGCACAACTACGGTCACGGCGGCGCGGGGGTGACCCTGTCCTGGGGCTGTGCTCGCGAGGTCGTGGATCGGCTGCGGGCCCTGGTGGAAGCTACTCCCTGATCTGCCACTGACGACGAGCCGAGGTCCCCGCCTCCGCACCGCGCCGGAACAGGTACAGCCAGGTCCGGGCCGCCAGGGTGGCGGCCAGCGACACGGTCCACGGCCAGCTGGTGGTCTTCGTGGCGATCACCGCCGCACCGATGAGCGGCGAGGCCGCCGTGAACGCCGTGAGGGCGATGTCGGCCAGGCTCTTTTCGAACCGCCGCGCGATGGAGAACTCCGACCGCTCGTACCAGGCGATGCCCACGCTGAGCAGCGCGGCCAGGACCATGGTCGTCCGCGGATCACCGCTCGCCTGCGCGTAGGTGACGGGAAGTGAGATGACGAAGGGCAGTACACCGCCGTATTCGGAGAGTACGTTGCCGTATTTCATGATCCTTCCGAATGAGTTCGAACGGATCCGGGCCAGTTCTCCCGATGCGCTGGCATAGACGATCAGGGACAGCACCGTGGTGAAGGTGGAACCGATGAGGAGGAGGCGCACATCGTCCGGGAAGCGTGACGAGGTGAAGGCGAAGCCCAGCAGGAAGGTGATGGCCGCCAGGATCGCTCCGGAGAACGCGATGCCCGCCGCTGCCTCACCGGACTGGAGGGTGGCGGGGTCGTCCTGCTCGAACCGGGTGATCTCGAACGCCGGCTCACCGCCCAGGGACACCAAGGAGGTCACGGCTTGTTCCTGCGGTGCGAGGGACTCGACGAGCTGGTCCTGCGCGCTGAGAGGTATGAGAAACCGGGCGTCGGGGTCCACGTACTCGACGCGGCTCTTGAGCTGGAAGTGGAGGCAGACGCCGTTCGGCTGCCGGCTGGTGCGCATCACGCGGGTGCCGATGAAACCGCTCTTCAGCAGGAGCCCCGACGCGGAGACGTCCGTGGCTTCGACCACGGCCGACAACAACGGCGTCGGCCCGGGAAGATCCGAGATCACCTTCGACAGCTCGTCCAGCAGCCGGAGGGCCAGTCCCTGTCCCCGCAGGTCCTCGCGAACGGCGACCACTGACAGACGTACGTGCCCCGGAGAGGGCATCTCCGCGGCGGCGCAGCCGACGAGCTCGCCGTTCGACTCGGCCACCCTGACCAGTTCCCGCGCGGTCGATTCGGCCAGAACGGCCGGTGACGGTGCTGACCTCGTGTCACATGTCCGGGCCAGCAGATCAGCGATCCGGGGCAGATCGCCCGCGTCCGCGTTCCGAATGGACCATGCGCTCATCGCTCCCCCAGGCCGCGCTTGATCTTGCGGGTCAACGCCCGTGTCGGCCACCGTAGTCCGAGCAGCCTCGAACGTTTTCGTCGGGTGCCCCACCGATCGCTCAGGGATCTCCCCGCATCCGCTGACCACAAACAGCAGCCCTCGCGCCGGACGTTCGGTCGGTCGCCGAAAATCCCTTGTCGCATCGCCCCGTTTCCGTGATCGATCACGGGCGGAACGGGGAACATCCTTCTGGGGGAGGGCATGGGGGATGAGAAGGCTGATGTGCCTGGTGGTGCTCACCGGGCTTTTTGTGCTGTCGGCATGGGCGGCCGGGGCCGCCGCGCAGGCATCCGAGGACCCGTGCTTCGCCGACGGGCTCGCGACCGCGAGGGTCAGCGCGTCGGTGAAGCTCAGGCACGACGGCGAGGAGACGACCAAGGCCGAGGCCGTACTGGTCGTAAAAGTGCCCAAGGGGTGGGCGCTGGCCTCCGGGCTGATGCTCAACGGGGACAGCGAGCGTTACCGGACCGCCATGCGCTGTCTGCTGCGGGAGCCGACCGTTCCGCACGTCGAACGGGCCACCGAGTGGAGGCCCGGACCTCCCGAGGTCTCGGTCACCGAGAAGTGGATCACGGTGGACTACGTCGCGACGACTCACGTCGACGACCAGCGTGAGCGCGCCGTGGGCCCCTGGAGCATTCATCCGGGCAGACGGCTGTGGACGCTGGTCCTGCAGCGGCCGCCCGCACTGGACCGCGCCTGGTGGCAGACGATCACGGTGGATCTCGGAGGCCGCGCCGCTCGCAGTATCCAGCCGATGCCCACCAAGGGCCCTGCCACGCAGCTGACCTGGAGCCGGCCCAAGCCCGGCGGCAAGGCCCCGGCGGTGACGGTGGGCATCCAGCCCCCGGCGGCCAAGGCACTGGCCGCCACCTGGAACGAGGGGCCCCGCTACCTGGCGGCATCGGTGCCCTGGCTGGCCTGGAGCGTGCTGCTGCCGGCCGTCGCACTGGCCCTGCTGCGCGGACTCCCACCGGTGCAGCCGGCCTCGACGGCGGCACCGGCGGCGTACGCAGCCCGACGCAACCTGCGCTTATGGGTCTGGGGCATGTCCATCGCCGTGTTCGTCTTCGAACTGGACGATCAGGCGCCCAGGGTCCTGGGCGATCTCGGGGTCTTCGCCTGGTGGCCGGACCACCGTGTCGCGATCCAGTTCGTCCTGGCCGCCTGCACCGGGGCGATCCTGTGCCTCTTCGGCCGGCCGCGCCCCGCAGCCTGGGTGGTCGTCGCGCTCGCCACCGCGTTCCCCCTCGTGATCGCCGTGGTGCCGGAGGAACTCGGACTGCCGGCCGGTTTCTGGCTCTCCTACGAGAACACCGCCGATGTCGAGAGGCTTCGGGACGCGTACGGGTTCTTCCTGCTCGCGGTGGCCTGCTGGTGTGTGGCCTTCGTCTGGCTGGTCGGCACCGTGTCCGCCCTGCTGAGGCTGCGCGAGGCGGTGCGCACCACCACCGCGGGAGAACCGCCGCGGGGACGGTTCCCCTGGTGGGTTCTGATCGTCTGTGCCGCGTCGGCGTGCCTCGTGGTGGGCTACTACATCTGGGCCCGGCAGAACGTCTGGGAGCAGGAGACCTGGCTCAGCGCGCATGACGCGTCCTACCCGGCATGGCACCTGACCCGGATCTACAACGATCTGGCCTGGTTCCCCTCCGACTGGCCGGACTGGTTCCACACCGACGTCTGCTGGTGGTACGGCCTGATCGGGGCCGTCCTCGCCGTGCTGGCCGTTCGTTGCTCGGAGCCCGGCGCCGACACGGTCACTCCCGGGAAGACGGAGCTGCTCCTCCTCGCGCTGATCTTCGTGGGCGAGATCGCTCCGACGCCCGGCTGGTACGCGGGTGCGCCGCTGTGGATGGTGAGCCTGATCCCCACCGGGCTGGCCGGCTACCTCCTCCTTGCGGTGGGGCGGCGCCGTGCCGTGCTGTCGCAGACCTTCGGAGCGGGCGAGCCGTCCCTGCGTGCGGTGATGCGTGAGTCGGACCGGAGCTGGCTGATCGAGTCGGCCCGGAAGTACCGCGATCTCCACTCCCAACTGCGCCGGCTGGAACAGGGCGACCAGGACGGCGACCGGGACGACCTCGAGAGCCGACTCGACGAGCTGCACACCTGGAATCCGGCCGACACCGTCTCCGGGCACGCGGGCAAGGAACTGCCGGACATGCTGGACGCGGTGGAACTCGCCCTGGCGTGGGGGCCGCGTGACACCTGGTGGAACAACGCCTGCCGGGCCGCGTTCTTCGCGGCCCTCGTCGCCCTGCCCGCCACGGCTGTCTCTTTCTGGGCGGACAACGTGCGGGGGCCACTGTGGGGGGACGTCGCCAGAGACGAGTTCGGTGCCGCCGGTCTTGTGGACTACGTGATCACCTCCGAGGTCATCTGGGCGGTGCTCGGCTTCGTCCTCGGCGCCCTGTGGCGGGTCCTGCCCGGCCGCCGAGGCCCGGCGAAGGCCCTGGGCCTCTCCCTCGTCTACGCGGCTCCCGTCGCCCTGCACTGGGGGCTGAGCAGAGTGGTCGGCGAGTCGGTCGGCACCTGGGTCCTGGACGCGGCCCTGACCCTGCTCATCCTGACCACGACCGGGGTGGCGATGGACATCGACACGTTCCGGCGGGAGGGCAACTACTGGCCGACGAAGGCTTCCCTGCTGCTCTCCGTCTACCAACTGCGCACGGCATCGGTGCAGTTGGCGTTCTTCGTGGCACAGGTGGTGGCTCTGGTCGGCGTGTGGCAACAACTGAAGGGCAACGACCCCATGGTGCTGATCCAGCCCCAGGACCCGCCCGGAACCTCGGGGACCCCCGAGTCGGGCGGCCACTGACGCCAGGGCGGGGAGTACTGCCGCGCGACCCCGGCAGGGCCCCGCGTAGGTGAGAATGGGCCGTATGAGTCTGTTCCGCGACGACGGCATCGTGCTGCGTACCCAGAAGCTGGGCGAAGCCGATCGCATCATCACGTTGCTCACGCGTGGGCACGGGCGGGTGCGGGCCGTGGCGCGGGGGGTGCGGCGGACGAAGTCGAAGTTCGGGGCCCGGCTCGAGCCGTTCTCGCATGTGGACGTGCAGTTCTTCGCCCGGGGGAGCGAGCTCGTCGGGCGGGGGCTGCCGCTCTGTACGCAGAGTGAGACCATCGCGCCGTACGGCGGCGGGATCGTGAGCGACTACGCGCGCTACACCGCCGGGACGGCCATGCTGGAGACCGCCGAGCGGTTCACCGATCATGAGGGGGAGCCCGCCGTTCAGCAGTATCTGCTGCTGGTGGGGGCGCTCAGGACCCTGGCGCGGGGGGAGCACACGCCGCATCTGGTCCTCGACGCGTTCCTGCTGCGGTCGCTCGCCGTCAACGGCTACGCGCCGAGCTTCGACTCCTGTGCGAAATGCGGCATGCCGGGCCCGAACCGGTTCTTCTCCGTCGCGTCGGGCGGCAGCGTCTGCGTCGACTGCCGGGTGGCCGGCAGCGTCGTACCCTCGCCGCAGACCCTTCTCCTGCTGGGCGCGCTGCTCACGGGAGACTGGGAGACCGCGGACGCGTGCGAGCCGCGGTACGTCCGGGAGGGGAGCGGGCTGGTCTCCGCCTATCTGCACTGGCATCTGGAGCGCGGGCTGCGTTCCCTTCGGTACGTCGAGAAGTAAGCAAGACCCAGCAAGACTTAGGGAGACGAGAAAGCCATGGTCGTACGCGGGTTCCTGGGGCGGCAGCGTCGGGAGTACAAGGCGCCGGAACCGCATCCGTCCGGCGCCCGCCCCCCGAAGCTCCCCGGCGAGCTGGTCCCCGAGCATGTGGCGATCGTCATGGACGGCAACGGGCGCTGGGCCAAGCGGCGCGGGCTGCCGCGGACGGAAGGCCACAAGGTCGGTGCCGAGCGCGTCCTCGACGTCCTTCAGGGCGCGGTCGAGATCGGCGTCCGCAACATCTCCCTGTACGCCTTCTCCACCGAGAACTGGAAGCGCTCGCCCGACGAGGTCCGCTTCCTGATGAACTTCAACCGCGACTTCATCCGCAAGAGCCGCGACAGCCTCGACGAACTCGGTGTCCGGGTCCGCTGGGTGGGCCGGATGCCCAAGCTGTGGAAGTCGGTCGCCAAGGAACTCCAGATCGCCCAGGAGCAGACCAAGGAGAACGACCGCCTGACTCTCTACTTTTGCATGAACTACGGCGGGCGGGCCGAGATCGCCGACGCCGCGCAGGCGCTCGCGGAGGACGTGAAGGCGGGCCGGCTGGATCCGTCGAAGGTCACCGAGAAGACCCTCGCGAAGTACCTGTACTACCCGGACATGCCGGACGTCGACCTGTTCCTGCGGCCGAGCGGCGAGCAGCGCACCTCCAACTACCTGCTCTGGCAGAGCGCGTACGCGGAGCTGGTCTTCCAGGACGTGCTGTGGCCCGATTTCGACCGCCGTGACCTGTGGCGGGCGTGCCTGGAGTTCGCCTCCCGGGACCGCCGGTTCGGCGGAGCGATCCCGAACGAGGAACTCCTGGCCATGGAGGGGACGAATTCAGAGGAGCAGGCCACCTCGTAGCCGTCGGGCGTTCGCCCGCGCCGGTCTGCTCACCTCGCGGCGCACTCCGCGCAGGTGCCGAAGATCTCCACCGTGTGGGCCACGTTGACGTAGCCGTGTTCCGCCGCGACCGCCTCGGCCCACTTCTCGACCGCCGGGCCCTCCACCTCGACCGCCTTGCCGCAGGCACGGCAGACGAGGTGGTGGTGGTGATCGCCGGTGGAGCAGCGGCGGTAGACGGACTCGCCGTCGGAGGTGCGCAGGACGTCGACCTCGCCCGCGTCGGCGAGGGACTGCAGGGTGCGGTAGACGGTGGTCAGGCCGACCGAGTCGCCCTTGTGCTTGAGCATGTCGTGGAGTTCCTGCGCGCTGCGGAACTCGTCGACCTCGTTGAGCGCCGCCGAGACGGCGGCCCGCTGCCGGGTGGCGCGGCCCTTCACGGGCGGTCCAGCGGTCGTCACCGTTGCCTCCTCACGTCTGCGGCTTGCCGGGCCATTGTGCCAGCCCGGCCTGTGCCCGGTCAGACGCCGATCTCGTGGTCGGTCCCCCTCGTGGCGGGAATCGCGTACTCCGCCGGGTCTCCGGCGGGCGCCGGAGCGGCCAGTGCGCGGGCGCGGCGGCGGGCCAGCGGGGCGGCCAGCACGCTCAGCGCGATGAACGCGGCGATGGTCAGCAGCACGATCGTCGCGCCGGGCGGGACGTCCTGGTAGTACGAGGTGACCGTACCGCTGGTGGTCACCGTCACGCCGATCGCCACCGCGATGGCGAAGGTCGAGGCGAAGCTGCGGCTGAGCTGCTGCGCGGCCGCCACGGGGACCACCATCAGCGCGCTGACCAGCAGCAGGCCGACCACCCGCATCGCGACCGTCACGGTCACCGCCGCCGTCACCGCCGTCAGCAGGTTGAGGGCGCGCACCGGGAGGCCGGTGACCCGCGCGAACTCCTCGTCCTGGCTGACCGCGAAGAGCTGGCGGCGCAGGCCGAGGGTGACGAGCACCACGAAGGCCGCCAGGAGACAGATCGCCGTCACATCGGACTCGCTCACCGTGGACAACGACCCGAAGAGGTACGACGTCAGGTTCGCGTTGGAGCCGCCCGGCGCGAGGTTGATGAACATCACGCCGCCGGCCATGCCGCCGTAGAAGAGCATGGCGAGGGCGATGTCGCCGCGGGTGCGGCCGTACCAGCGGATGAGTTCCATGGCGACCGCGCCGAGGACGGAGACGGCCGTCGCCATCCACACGGGGGAGGCGGACAGCAGGAAGCCCAGGCCGACGCCGGTCATCGCCACGTGGCCGATGCCGTCGCCCATCAGGGCCTGCCTGCGCTGGACCAGGTAGATGCCCACGGCGGGGGCCGTGATGCCGACCAGGACGGCGGCGAGCAGGGCCCGCTGCATGAAGGCGTAGTCGAGGAAGTCCATTACCGGCCGTCCGTCAGCTCAGCAGGCCCGTGCGCACCGGGGTGTGCTCGGGGGAGTGCGGGTGTACGTGGTCATGACCGGGCAGAGCGTGTTGTCCCACGGCCCGCGGGGGCGGTCCGTCGTGGAGGACGCAGCCGTCGCGGAGGACGACCGCCCGGTCGATCAGGGGCTCCAGCGGGCCCAGTTCGTGCAGGACGAGGAGGACCGTCGTGCCCGCGGCGACCTGGTCCTCGAGCGTCCGTGCCAGGACCTCCTGGCTGGCCAGGTCGACGCCCGCCATCGGCTCGTCCATGATCAGCACCTCGGGTTCGGCGGCGAGCGCGCGGGCGATCAGTACGCGCTGGTGCTGGCCGCCGGAGAGCGCGTCCACGTTGTCCTTGGCCCGGTCGGCCATGCCGACCAGTTCCAGGGCGTGGCGTACGGCCTCCCGGTCGGCCTTGCGGAAGACGCCGAAGCGGGTGCGGGAGAGGCGGCCGGAGGAGACGACCTCCGTGACGGTGGCGGGGACCCCGCCGGCGGCGGTGGTGCGCTGCGGGACGTAGCCCACCCGCGCCCAGTCCCGGAACCGCCGGTGCGGGGTGCCGAACAGCTCGATCTGGCCGGCGCCGATCGCGACCTGGCCGATGACGCTGCGCACGGCCGTCGACTTGCCGGAGCCGTTCGCGCCGAGCAGGGCGACCACCTCACCGCGGTGCACGGTGAGGTCGATGCCCCGCAGGACGGGACGGGAGCCCAGGTCGGCGCGGACCCCGCGCAGGGCTATGACGGGCTCGGGTTCGGCCATGACGTCGTCCTCCGTACTGCTCATGTGGTTCCCAGGGCCGTCTGCAGCGCCTTCAGGTTGGCCCGCTGGACCGCGAAGTAGTCGTTGCCCCGGGACTTGTCCGTGATGCCCTCGATGGGGTCGAGCACGTCCGTCTTCAGCCCGGAGTCGGAGGCGATGGTCTTCGCGGTCTTGTCGCTGACGAGCGTCTCGTAGAACACGGTGGTGACGCCGTCCGCCGCGGCCATCTTCTCAAGCTGTTTCACACGCGCGGCGCTGGGCTCCGACTCGGGGTCGAGGCCGTTGATGGCCTCCTCGGTCAGGCCGTAGCGCTCGGCGAGGTAGCCGAAGGCGGCGTGGGTGGTGATGAAGACCTTGGTCTTCGTGTGCGCGAGCCCGGTCCTGAACTCGGTGTCGAGCTCGCCGAGCTTCTTCACGAGCGCCGCGGTGTTCGTCCGGTAGTCGGCCGCGTGGTCCGGGTCGGCCTTCTCGAAGGCCTTGCCGACGCCCGCGGCGACCTGGGCGTAGCGCACCGGGTCGAGCCAGATGTGGGGGTCGAGCCCGGCCAGTTCCCCGTTCTCGGAGGAGTCGTGCGAGGCCGCGTGGCCGCCGACCTCGTTGCCGTGCTTCTCCAGGGTGGTCAGGGAGGCGGCGTCGATCTTCGTCCTGATCTCGGACTGGGCGACCGCGTCGTCCACGGAGGGCTGGAGGTTCTTGAGGTAGAGCACCGCGTCGGACTCCTGGAGCTGCGCGGTCTGGCGGGCGCTGATCTCCAGGTCGTGCGGTTCCTGGCCGGGTTCGGTCAGGCTGGTGACGTGCACATGGTCTCCGCCTATCCGCTCGGCGAGGAAGGCCATCGGGTAGAACGACGCGACGACGTCGAACTTGTCCGTGTTGGCCGCGGCGTTCGCGCCCGAGCAGGCGGTGAGGGTGCCGAGGCCGAGGGCGGTGACCGCCGCCATCACGGTGCCCGGTATGAGTCGTCGTACGTTCATGACAGTCATTTTCAACAAATATGGAAACCGTTGTCAACAAGCCCGGGTAAGAGCTTCGGCAGAGCTTGGACAGAGCTTCGGGAGGGCTTCGGCGGGGCTTGGCCGACAGAACCGATTTGGTTCAGGGGGATCCCCCGCCGGTACGCTGAATCATTCGCTGGAAGCATCTCGCTTCGTCGTCCGTCGTCGTTATGAAGAGAGCACCGTGGCCGCCGACAAGATCGACACCATCGTCAGCCTGAGCAAGCGCCGTGGCTTCGTATTCCCGTGCAGTGAGATCTACGGCGGCCAGAAGGCCGCCTGGGACTACGGACCGCTGGGTGTCGAGCTCAAGGAGAACCTGAAGCGCCAGTGGTGGCGCTACATGGTGACGTCGCGCGAGGACGTGGTCGGTATCGACTCGTCCGTCATCCTGGCCTCCGAGGTCTGGGTCGCCTCCGGTCACGTCGCCACCTTCTCCGACCCGCTCACCGAGTGCACCTCCTGCCACAAGCGGTTCCGCGCGGACCACCTGGAGGAGGCCTACGAGGCCAAGCACCACCGCCTCCCGGAGAACGGCCTCGCGGACGTCAACTGCCCCAACTGCGGCAACAAGGGCCAGTTCACCGAGCCGAAGCAGTTCTCCGGCCTGCTCTCCACCCACCTCGGCCCCACCCAGGACACCGGCTCCATCGCCTACCTGCGTCCCGAGACCGCCCAGGGCATCTTCACCAACTTCGCCCAGGTGCAGACCACCTCGCGCCGCAAGCCGCCGTTCGGCATCGCGCAGATGGGCAAGTCCTTCCGCAACGAGATCACGCCCGGCAACTTCATCTTCCGCACCCGCGAGTTCGAGCAGATGGAGATGGAGTTCTTCGTCAAGCCGGGCGAGGACGAGAAGTGGCAGGAGTACTGGATGGAGCAGCGCTGGAACTGGTACACCGGCCTGGGCCTGCGCGAGGAGAACATGCGGTGGTACGAGCACCCGAAGGAGAAGCTCTCCCACTACTCCAAGCGCACCGCTGACATCGAGTACCGCTTCCAGTTCGGCGGCAACGAGTGGGGCGAGCTGGAGGGTGTCGCCAACCGCACCGACTACGACCTCTCCGCCCACGCCAAGGCCTCCGGCCAGGACCTCTCCTACTTCGACCAGGAGGCGGGCGAGCGCTGGACGCCGTTCGTCATCGAGCCGGCGGCCGGTGTCGGCCGCGCGATGCTGGCGTTCCTTCTGGACGCCTACATCGAGGACGAGGCGCCGAACGCCAAGGGCAAGCTGGAGAAGCGGACCGTCCTGCGCCTGGACCACCGCCTGGCCCCGGTGAAGGTCGCGGTGCTGCCGCTGTCCCGCAACCCCGAGCTGTCCCCGAAGGCGAAGGGTCTGGCCGCGGCCCTGCGCCAGCACTGGAACATCGAGTTCGACGACGCGGGCGCGATCGGCCGCCGCTACCGCCGCCAGGACGAGATCGGCACGCCGTACTGCGTGACCGTCGACTTCGACACGCTCGAGGACAACGCGGTGACGGTGCGTGAGCGTGACTCCATGAAGCAGGAGCGCGTGTCGCTGGACCAGATCGAGGGCTACCTCGCCGGGCGTCTGATCGGCGCGTAGCCGCCACTCGGCGGACCGGGGCCGGCCTCGACGGGGAGCACCCGTCGGGGCCGGCCCCGCGCTCTGTCCGTGCGGGTCAGTGAGGGCCGGGCGAGTGCGGCATTCTGCCACGAATACCCCTTCACCCGTTCGGCGCACACGGGGGTGCCGACCGCCGGTGCCCGTGTGAGCCTGAAGATCGGCCGAGGAGAGCCGCAGTCTGCGTGACGCGGCCTCGTCGTCGGAATCCGGACGACACGAAGGCCTCGACGAATCCCCTCGCACGCGGAAGGTCCCTCGGGCCTGCCGAGAAGGAGGATCAGGAACGATGGCAACAGCGAAGACCACGCGCTCCACCCAGGATGCCGCCCCGCTTCACGGGTGGATGACCCAGCCGCCGTCCCGAGCGGCCATCCTGTTCAAAAACGGCTATCCGTCCAACGCGCTGGAGGCGGGCAAGTTCTTCCCGGCGACGCAGGGGGGCCAAGCGGATCCCCTGCAGCCGTCCGACATCCCCAGTGACACGCCGCCGCCGGACGGGAAGATCGCCAGCGCGGGCTACCCCCACGGCGGTGCCCCTCAGCTGGACGAGGTGCGGGACTGGCCGAAGATCGATCTCGCGTCGGGTGCGCAGCTGAAGGTCGTCTGGAACTTCACGATGCAGCACAAGACGCGCCGCTACAACTACTTCGTCACCAAGAACGGCTGGGACCCGTCGCAGCCGTTGTCGCGGGCCCAGTTCGAACCCACGCCGTTCGCGAAGCTGGAGCCGAACGGGAGTACGGAGTACTGGCACCTGCCGGACCCGCCGCAGGGCCCGGTGGAGCACACGATCACGCTGCCGCAGCGCGAGGGCTACCACGTGGTTCTCGGCGTGTGGGAGGTCGCGGACACCGGTAACGCCTTCTACCAGGTGACCGACGTGAACTTCACCTAGGAGGTTCGCGAAGATCCTGGGTCCGGCCCCGCCGCGTGAGCGGCAGGGCCGGACTCGTCGTGTCTGTGCGCCGAGGAACTTGCCGAGCTCACACACCCGTACCCCTCGTCGTCGGCGCCCTGCAAGCTCAGTGACGAAGAAGCGCGGCCGCGCTCCCGGGGGAAGGAGGCGCGGCCGCGCGGCTTTCGGGGCGGCGGACGGTTACGCGGTGACGGGGCTCACGTACGTCCCGGAGTGCGTGGCGCCGGACTGGTCGAGGATGCTGCTGCCAGGCCAGGGGAGCGTCACGGAGGTCGTCGCCCCGGGCGGGGTGATCACGGCGGAGGTCGCCTTGAACTCCGTGCCGCTGCCCTCCGCCCACGAGATATAGGTGATGACGAACTGTGCGCTCTTGCCCGGGGTCACGGCGACCTGGTTCTCGGCGCCGCTGCTGTGCGCCAGGGGCCAGGTGTCGGTGCCGTCCGTCAGGTCCACGGTGGGGAAGCCCTGGAGGGTACAGGTGGCGTCGCTGGTGTTCGCCATGTGAACGATCACCGGAATCTGCTCACCCGGGGCGCTGTAGATGGCTTTCCTGTCGAAGCTGATGTCCAGAGCCGACGTGTCACACGCGGGCGCGGAGGAGGCCGCCGGGTCGCCGCCCGTGCCCGCGTTGGCCGTGCCGCTGAAGGCGGCCAGGCCGAGGCCGAGAGCGGCCGTGGCGGTGAGGGCGGCGGTGAGATTCCGTAAACGCATGATGTCTCCATGTCCCCGTTGATCGGTCGGTGTGATCACCAGTATTGGGGAGACTTTTCGACGGCTCTGTCACAGGCAGATGATCAAGTTTCGACAGAAGTTTCGATCCCCGGCCCCGGTCGTCGCGCTGGTTCTGCGCGATTACAGGCCGGAGTGGAGCCGTCGGAGCGCTGGTGCTTGCGCAGCAGTACGTTCGCGTCGGTCTCCGCGCTGTAGTCGTGGGCGGCGCGGGCCTCGGCACGGCGGGTCGCCAGCTCCGTGCACTCCGGGCAGTCCGGCTCCGGCTCGGGCGGGCGGCGCAGGCCGAGCATGAACGGCCCGTCGGTCCTGGCCCGCCCGTTCGCCGCGCGGACGCCCGCGTGCAGGCGCTCCCGCTCGGTCGCGGGCCGCAGCGACTCCGGGTCGGCCTGCCACTCCCGGCCGCCGCCGACCGGTCGCAGCATCGCGTAGGGGCCGGAACGGTCCTGGTACTCGCCGAACTTGCCGGTGGCCGGGTCGTAGAGGAGGGTCCCGGGTTCGTACTGCATGTCGCGCGCTCCTTTTACCCAACTTGCATACTAATTGTGAGGATTGGGCTACTCTGAGTGGTGAGGGCCGTGGCCAGGATGGCCGCCCGGGACGGCCGACATGCCGCTGACGTGGGCCGGGTGGTCGTTCGGCGGCGCAAATTCAACAAATGCGAAAGGGGCGAGATGCCGGCGAGGCGGGTGGTCACGGGTCGCAGCCAGGAACCCCGGCGACGGTTCGCGGAGGAGTTGCGCTTACTGCGGGCCGACAAGGGGGACAGCCTGCGGCAGTTGGAAGAGGTGCTCGGCTGGACCGCGTCGACCTTCGGGAAGATGGAAGGGGGCCAGAGCCTGGGGAGTCCGGAGGTTGTGGAGGCGCTGGATCAGCACTACGGCACCGGTTCGATGCTGTTGACGCTGTGGGAGCTGGCGGTTGGGGATACGAGCCAGTTCAAGGAGCAGTATCGGCGGTACATGGAGTTGGAGGCCGGGGCGATCGGGCTGTGGCACTACGGCGTGAGCAGGCCGCCTGGGTTGCTGCAGACGGCCGGGTACGCACGGGAAGCCCTCGCGGCGGGTGGCCTCACGGGGGAGGGGCTGGAGCAGCAGGTCGAGGCGCGGGTCGGGCGGCGGAGCGTGCTGGAGGGGCCCGATGCGCCGCCGTTCCGCGCGATTCTCTCCGAGGCGGTGTTGCGTAATGCGCTCCGCGACCCCGGCGAATGGCGGGAGCAGCTGGAGTATCTGGTGGAGGCCTCGGAGCGCCCGAACATCGCCGTTCATGTGCTGCCGTTCGGCACGGGACTGCACCCGCTGGACGGCACCTCCATGATGTTCCTGCGCCTGCCGGAAGGCCGAACGGTCGCCTATACCGAACTCGACGTACGGGGTGAACTGGTGGAAGAAACCAGCAGGGTTGAGCGCCTGCACCGTACCTATGATGGGGTTCGTGACCTGGCGCTTAGCCCTGCCGGGTCGCGGACGTTCATCTTGCGGATGTTGGAGGAAGTGCCGTGCGGGCCATCGACCTGAGCAGTGTGACGTGGCGCAAGAGCAGCTACAGCAACTCTGATGGCGGCGAGTGCCTCGAAGTCGCCGACGACCTCCCCGTCGTCCCCGTTCGGGACAGCAAGGCGCCCCACCTCACCCCCCTCCTCTTCGGCGCGGGCGCCTGGGCTGCCTTCGTACAAGGTCTCCGTATGGAGTGATCCGCGTCACACATGTCACAAAGGCCGGTCGCGAGGTGTCTTGGGGGCGAATTCCCATCACGCGGAGGAGACACCATGACCGGGAACACTGATGTGGTCGTCATCGGCGGCGGGTACGCGGGCGTCATGGCGGCCAATCGTCTGACCCAGCGCGACGACGTGACCGTGACGCTGATCAACCCGCGCCCCACCTTCGTCGAGCGGATCCGCCTGCACCAGCTGGTCGGCGGATCCCACGATGCCGTCGTCGACTACCGGAAGATCCTGGGCGAGCGCGTCGGACTCGTCGTCGACACGGTGACGCTGATCGACACGGCCGAGCGCACCCTGACCCTGGCCACCGGCGGCACGGTCGGCTACGACTACCTGATCTACGCCGTGGGCAGCGGCAGTGCGGACCCGGCCGTGCCCGGCGCCGCCGAGTTCGCCCACCCGATCGCCACCCTGGAGGACGCGCAGCGGCTGCGGCCGGTCCTCGCCGCCGCTCCCGCCACGGCCCCGGTGACCGTCGTCGGCGCCGGTCCGACCGGTATCGAGACCGCCGCCGAGCTCGCCGAGACGGGCCGCGCGGTGACCCTGGTGTGCGGTGAGGTGATGGGCCCGTATCTGCACCCGCGCGGTCGGCGCTCGGTCGCCGGTCGGCTGGCCGCACTCGGGGTGACCGTGCTCGAAGGCCCCGGCGCGAAGGTGACGGAGGTGGCGCGGGACGCCGTACGGCTCGGTGACGGCCGCGAGCTGCCGAGCGCGGTCACCGTCTGGACCGCCGGATTCGGTGTCCCGGACCTGGCCGCGCGCAGCGGGCTGACCACCGACGCCCTGGGGCGTCTCCTCACCGACGAGACGCTGACCAGCGTGGACGACGGACGGGTCGTAGCGGCCGGGGACTCGGCGGCGCCGTCGGACCTGCCGCTGCGGATGAGCTGCCAGGCCGCGGGTCCGCTGGGCGCGCACGCCGCCGACACGGTGCTCAGGCGGATCGCGGGGGAGCGGCCCACGCCCATCGAGATGGGGTTCGTCGGCCAGTGCATCAGCCTCGGGCGGCGCGCCGGCATCTTCCAGTACGCCCACCGCGACGACACCGCGACGAAGCTCCACCTCGGAGGCCGCCCCGCCGCGAAGCTCAAGGAGTTCATCTGCCGGGCCACGGTCAGGCAACTGGCCGACGAGGGCCGCAAGCCGGGTTCCCTCAGCTGGTCCTGGGCCAAGGACGCCGAGCGCGGGCAGTCTCTGCAGACCAAGGACGAGCCCGCCGCGGCGCCCGCCACTCTCTGAAGGGCACGGACGACATGAGCGACCACGCCACCGACGCGGCGACCGAGACGTTCGTCGCCTACCGCAACCTGCTCTTCACCGTCGCCTACGAGATGCTCGGTTCGGCGGCCGACGCCGAGGACGTCCTCCAGGAGACGTGGCTGCGGTGGGTCGAGGTGGACCCCGGGCAGGTGCGCGACCAGCGCGCGTACCTGGTCCGGATCACCACCCGCCAGTCGCTCAACCGGCTGCGCACGATGACGCGCCGCAAGGAGGCCTACGTCGGCCCGTGGCTGCCCGAGCCGCTGCTCACCGCGCCCGACGTGGCCGAGGACGTCGAGCTCGCCGAGAGCGTGTCGATGGCGCTCATGCTCGTCCTGGAGAGGCTCTCGCCGACCGAGCGGGCGGTGTTCGTGCTGCGCGAGGTGTTCGACGTCGGCTACGAGGAGATCGCCGAGGCGGTCGGCAAGAGCCCCGCGGCCGTCCGGCAGGTCGCCCACCGGGCCCGCAAGCACGTCGACGCGGCCCGGCCCCGAGAGGTGGTCTCCCCGGGCGAGGTGAAGGCGGCCCTGGAGTCGTTCCGGCTCGCGCTCGAGACCGGGGACCCCCAGGGCCTCCTCGATGTGCTCGCCCCCCAGGTCGTCCTGGTGAGCGACGGCGGCGGCATCAAACAGGCGGCGCGGCGGCCGATCGTCGGGGCCGACAACATCGTCCGCTTCGCCCTGGGCCACCTCGGCAGGACGGGGGCCCCGCTCACCGCCGACCTCACCGTGGTCAACGGCAACCCGGCACTCGTCCTGAGCCTGGGCGGCGAGATCGACGGCGTCCTGGCGGCCCGCGTCGAGGAGGGGCGCATCGCCGGCCTCTACTACGTCCGCAACCCCCAAAAGCTCTCCCGCATCGACTCGGAGACCCCGCTCACCCTGCGCTGACACCCGCCACGGCCGGTGGCTTGCAGATAACAGATGGCGGATAGCAGCTGACAGATATTGAAATCTGTCAGCTGTCATGTCAGGGTGATCGGCATGACGACACCCACGCGCACCCTCGGCACCACCGGCCCCCAGGTCTTCCCCCTCGGCCTCGGCTGCATGGGCATGTCCTCCGCCGTGTACGGCGACACCGACCGCACCGAGGCGATCGCCACCGTCCACGCCGCCCTGGAGGCGGGCGTGACCCTGCTCGACACCGGCGACTTCTACGCCATGGGGCACAACGAGCTGCTGGTCGGCGAGGCGTTGCGCACCGCCCCCGCGGCCCGCCGCGAACAGGCCCTGGTCAGCGTCAAGTTCGGCGCCCTGCGCGACGCGGACGGCGGCTGGAACGGCTACGACGGCCGGCCCGCCGCCGTGAAGAACTTCGCCGCCTACTCCCTTCAGCGCCTCGGCGTCGACCACATCGACGTCTACCGCATCGCCCGCGTCGACCCGGACGTGCCGATCGAGGAGACGGTCGGCGCGATCGCGGAACTCGTCGAGAAGGGCCACGTCCGGCACATCGGCCTCAGCGAGGCGAGCGCGGAGGACATTCGGCGGGCCGCCGCCACCGCGCCCATCGCCGACGTCCAGCTGGAGTACGCGATCATCACCCGCGACATCGAGCGGAAGATCCTGCCGACCATGCGTGAGCTGGGCATCGCCGTCACGGCGTACGGAGTGCTCGCACGGGGCCTGATCTCCGGCCACGTCACCCGCGACAGCCGGTTCGGCGCGGACGACTACCGCTCCGTCTCGCCCCGCTTCCAGGGCGACAACCTCCACCACAACCTCGACCTCGTCGACGCCCTGCGCAAGATCGCCGAAGGGAAGGGGGTGACGGTCGCCCAGATCGCGACCGCCTGGGTCCTCTCGCGCGGCGAGGACATCGTGCCGCTGGTCGGCGCCCGCACCCGGGAGCGGCTCACCGAGTCGCTGGGCGCCCTGGACGTCGTACTCGACGCGGCGGACCTGGCGGCGATCGAGGAGGCCGTCCCGGCGGACGCGGCGGCCGGCACCCGCTACCCGGCCCCGGCGATGGCACGTCTCGGCACGGAGCAGTGATCGTGGCGCCGGGTACCGTCTAGGGCATGGCAGCGACCACCGAGACCCTGACCGCCGAGCGCATCCTCGAAGCGACCGAGGAGGTGCTGCGCCGCCACGGCCCGGCCAAGGCCACCGTGGTCGACGTGGCCCGCGCGCTCGGCGTCAGCCACGGCAGTGTCTACCGGCACTTCCGGACGAAGGCGGCGCTGCGCGCGGCGGTCTCCAAGCGGTGGCTGGACGAGATGTCGGGGGTGCTCGCGGACATCGCGGCGGACGGGGACCGGGACCCGGAGGTCCGGGTGCGGGACTGGCTCGCCGCCCTCTTCGAGGCCAAGCGCCGCAAGGCGGGGGACGACCCCGAGCTGTTCGCCACCTACATGGTGCTGTCCAAGGAGAGCGGCGAGGCGGTCGGCGAGCACCTCGCCGAGCTGATCGGTCAGTTGACGGAGATCATCGAGGCGGGTGTCGCCTCCGGTGCCTTCGCCGTCCCCGACCCGGCGACCGAGGCCCGTGCCGTCTTCCAGGCTTCCGGCCGTTTCCACGACCCCGGCTACTTCGGACTGTGGCAGCGCCCGGAGGCCGACGACGACTTCGAAGCGCTGGTGGGACTGCTGTTGCGTGGGTTGCGGGCCAGCTAGAGTTGCGCGGACCCGAGAGACGACGAGGGAGACCTGATGCCTCCGACGATTCGCCGGGCCGTGATCCCCGCCGCCGGACTCGGCTCACGCCTGCTGCCCCTTACCAAGGCCACGCCGAAGGAGATGCTCCCCGTCGGCGACAAACCGGTGATCGAGCACACCGTGCGGGAGCTGGTGGACTCCGGGATCACCGACATCACCATCGTCGTCTCCGGCGGCAAGTCCCTGATCCAGGACCACTTCCGCCCCAACCCCGCCCTCGTCGACCAGTTGCGCGCCGACGGCAAGCCGGCCTACGCCGACGCGGTCGAGGAGATCGCCGAGCTGGCCCGCCGGGGCCACATCACCTACCTCGACCAGCGCGGCCCGTACGGCAACGGCACCCCGGTGCTGAACGCCGCCCGCTCCTTCGGCGACGAGCCCGTCCTCGTCCTCTGGCCCGACGACGTCTTCGTGGCCGAGGTCCCCCGCGCCCAGCAGCTGATCCGCGCTTACGAGCAGACCGGCTGCCCCGTCCTGGCGCTCCTGCCGATGGAGCCCGCCGACTCCCAGCGCTACGGCGTGCCCCTCGTCAAGGAGGACCTCGGCGACGGCACGCTCCGCATCACCGGCCTGGTCGAGAAGCCGGACCCCGCCGCCGCGCCGTCCGCGTACGCGGCCATCGGCGGATACGTCATCACCCCCGGCATCGTCGACGAACTGCGCGAGCAGACCCGGCGCTGGTACGAGCACAAGACCGGCGAGATCTACCTCACCGACGCGATCAACGCCTACGCCTCGACCCGGGCGGTGTACGGGCAGGTCATCCAGGGCCGCTGGTACGACACCGGCAACCCGGCCGACTACCTCGTCGCCCAGATGGCCCACGCCCTCGCCCACCCCGAGTACGGCCCGGTCCTGCGCGGCCTGGTCAGCGACCTCGACTCCGGTTCCTAGTCCCCGGTTCCTGGTCCCCGGGCCCCTAGTCCCCCGGCCCCGCCGTACACCGCCAGAACTCCCGCATCAGCCCGGTCGGCGTCGGGTTCTCCATCGCCACCTGGGTGAGGAGGATCGTCACCGTGCCGGTCGCCGGGATGATGTGGGCCGTGGTGCCGGTGCCGCCGACCCAGCCGTAGCGGCCCGGCACGTTCCACGGGTCCAGGGGCGCGACATCGACGCTGCCGCCGTAGCCCCAGCCCTGGCCCTCCAGGAAGAGCGCACCCGACTCCCGCTGCTCCGCGCTGAGGTGATTGCTCGTCATGCGGCTGACGGACGTGGGGGAGAGGAGACGGCCGCCCCCGTCCAGGAGCAGGCGGGCGAAGGCCAGCCAGTCGTCGGCCGTCGAGACCAGGCCGCCCGCGCCCGAGGGGAACACCGGCACCCGGCTCCACTGGCCGTCCGGCCGGTCCGTCACCTCCAACGCGCCCGCCCCGTCGGGACGGTAGGCGGTCGTGAAACGGTCCCGCTTCTCCGCCGGCGCCTCGAACGCGGTGTCCTTCATGCCCAGCGGCTCGAACAGCCGCTCCGCCATGAAGTCCGGGAGGCCACGGCCCGAGGCCCGCGCGATCAGGATGCCCTGCAGGTCGGAGGCCGTGTTGTAGAGCCAGGCCTCGCCCGGCTGGTACAGCAGCGGCACCCGGGACAGGTCCCGCAGCCAGGCCGCCGGGTCGGGGAACGCCGCCGGGTTCCGGCCGTCCTTCTGCACGGAGAACAGGGCCTGCACCGCGGGCAGCGCGAAGTCGGACGGGAAGCCCCAGCCCGGGCGGGAGCTCAGCAGGTCCTCCACCGTGATGGGGCGGGCCGCCGGGACGACGTCCTCGACGGGCGAGGACGGCGTACGGACCACCACCGGATCCGCCAGCTCCGGCAGCCACTCGGCGACCGGCGCGGTCAGCGCGACCGTCCCGTCCTCCACCAGCATCAGCAGCGCCGCCGCGACGAGCGGCTTGGTGATCGAGGCGATCCGGAAGAGCGAGTCCCGGGTCATCGGCGCGGAGCCGTCGGCGTCCAGCGACCCGACGGCCACCACCTCCACCTCGTCCCCCCGGGCCACCAGGGCCACCGCTCCCGGGACCGTGCCGTCGTCGGCGTACCGTCGCAGGGTCTTGTACAGGGCGCTCATGCCGCGGGCCTTCCGGTGCGGGAACAGTGCTGTCGTCGATGACGACTCCCCGTGCGCCCGGAACTCATCGCTGCTGCGGGCCGCTGTCCGACGGATCCACGGTCGCCTGGTGCGCCTCCGCCAGATGCTCGGCAGCCTTCAGCCAGGGCAGGAACTGCGCGCCCTTGCGCCAGCCGCACGTGTCACATCTGATGGTGCGCTGCACTCCCGTGCGCCGCACCCGCACGACGTGCTCACGTCCGTGCTGGTCCCAGCGGCTCACCTTGCTCGTGCTGATCTCCATCATGACGCCCTCCAGCGTCCTGTCCGGGCAGTCCCGTCCGGGCGAACTCGGCCAGCAAGGAGTGTGCAGCAGTCACAACATCAACAGGGGATTCCGGACCCCGAGTTGACCAAGCCGTTTCCTGCGTGCCGGAGTACTACACGATGTCGCGCGGCAGGCGCAGGGTCAGCAGGCCCGTCACGACCACGGCGCCCAACTGCACGATCAGGGTCGTCACCAGCGCGTCCCGCATGCCCATCCCCGGGACCAGGGACAGGAACAGGGTGCCGAGGGTGGCCACGCCCAGCGCCAGTGACGTCTGTTGGGTGGTCACCATCACCCCGCTGCCGACGCCCGCACGGACCGGCGGCACCTCGGACATCACGATCCGCATGATGATGGGGAGCTGGAAGGCCTGGCCGGTGCCGGCGACCGCCGCGCCCGGGAGCAGTTCCACGATCCCGACGTCCGGCCAGCCGGCGCGCACCGCGAGCACGATCAGCAGGATGCCGATCCCCTGAAGCACCGACCCCGCCGTCACCAGCCGCGTCCCGAACCGGGTCACCAGCCGGGGACCGGCGAGCGAGGCGCAGAAGAAGGCCAGCGCCATCGGGGCCAGTGCCAGCCCGGCCGGGACCGGGCCCAGGCCCGCCCCGCGCTGCAGCGCCACCGCCACGACGAACATGAACCCGCTGAAGCCGATCGAGAACGGCACCATGATGATCAGCCCACGCCGCAGCGTGGTCAGCGCGAACAGGCTCGGCGGCACGAGAGGCGTACGGCCGCGACGGTCGGCCCGCCGCTCCACGACGTAGAACGCGGCCGCCAACAGCGGGAACACGGCCAGCGACAGCCACGTCCACAGCGGCCAGCCCGCAGCCCGGCCCTCGGTGAGCGGGGCGAGCAGCACGAGCAGCGCGGCGGCGAGCAGGACCGTGCCGGGGACGTCCACCGGCTCGGGATGCCGGGAGCGGGTCTCGGGCACGGCGCGCACGGCCAGCACCAGGCCCAGGACGACGACCGGCACGTTCACGAGGAACACCGACCGCCAGCCGGTGCCGGCGACGTCCGCCGCGACCAGCACCCCGCCCAGGATCTGGCCCGCCACCATCGAGAGGCCGGCCGTGGCGCCGTACAGGCTCATCGCCTTCGCGCGGCGGGGCCCTTCCGTGGAGGACTGGATGGTGGCGAGCACCTGCGGAACCATGAGCGCGGCCGAGGCGCCCTGCGCGACCCGCGCCGCGACCAGCGACCACGCGTCGGGTGCGAGGCCGCAGGCCAGCGAGGTCAGACCGAAGGCGGCCATCCCGCCGAGGAACAGCCGACGCCGGCCGAAGAGGTCGCCGAGCCGTCCGCCGAGAACGAGGAGGACGGCGTACGCGACGCCGTACCCGGCGACGACGAGTTCGAGGACCGACTCGCTCGCGCCGAGGTCCCGGCCCATGGTGGGCAGGGCGACGTTGACGATGAAGAAGTCGATGAGGGGCAGTGCCGCGCCGAGCAGCACGGTGAACAGACCGAGGGAGCCGAGCGGGCGGACCGGGCCGGAGACCGTCCGGGTGCCCGGTGGGACAGTGGTGGTTGTCTGGGTCACGCAGTCGAGCCTGCGCCCCCTCCCAGACGGGTACCAGAGTGTCCTTGTCCTGGTACAAGGAGTACCTGGCAACAGGATCCGGCTCGCGGCACGCTGGAGGTATGACGACGATGGTCCAGTCGACCGCCCGGTCGGCGCTTCAGGAGCAGGCCGGCGCCGGTTCGGAGACACGACGGCACGAACTGGCCGCGTTCCTGCGCAGCCGGCGCGACCGCATCACCCCCGAACAGGTGGGTCTGCCGCGCGGACCCCGACGCCGAACGCCCGGACTGCGCCGAGAGGAGGTCGCCCACCTCTCCGCCGTCGGCGTCACCTGGTACACGTGGCTCGAGCAGGCCAGGGACATCCACGTCTCCGTCCAGGTCCTCGACGCGCTCGCCCGCACGCTGCTGCTGGACAAGAGCGAGCGCGCCCACCTCTTCCAGCTGGCCGGCGAGGTCGACCCGACCCCCGCCGCGTCCTGCGACGGCGTCACCGACTCCGTGCGCCAACTGCTCGACCAGCTCGACCCGCTGCCCGCCTGCGTCCAGAACAGCCGCTACGACATCCTCGCCTACAACCGCACCTACTCCCTCCTCCTGTGCGACCTCGACGCCATCCCGCCCGAGGACCGCAACTGCATGCTGCTCGTCCACACCAACCCCGAGTGGCGGGCGTCGATCGTGCACCTGGAGGAGACGATGCGCCTGATGGCCGCGAAACTGCGGGCCTCGATGGCCGGCCACCTCACCGAACCGGCCTGGAAGATGCTGGTCAAGCGCCTCCAGGCCGAGTCACCCGAGTTCTGCGAGAACTGGGAGCGCTACGAGGTCGTCGCCAACCGCACCAAGACCAAGCAGTTCCGCAACCCCCACGTGGGCCTCCTCGACGTCCAGCACACGGACCTCTGGCTCAGCCCGGAACAGTCGGCGCGGATGGTGACGTACACGCCTATCGACGAGGAGACGCGGGAGCGGCTGGAGAAGCTGTACTTGCTGGCCGCGGGCTAGCGGGGCACACGGCCAGCACCTTCACGGGTTTGCCGTCGATGGTCCGCACCGGGTTGCCCCGGTCGTCGAGGGCGACCCTGTCTCCGGGACGCAGCACGATCGACTGCAGGCACAGGGCGACGTTCGAGCCCCACGCCGTCACCTTGATGTCGTCCCTGCCGAGGACCTTCGCCAGCTCCTGCCGGTCCACGACGCGCCGTTTCACCGTGAGCGTCACACTGCCGTCCCCGTGCCGCTCCACCGCGTACGCCGCCGAACCGCCCGGCGAACCCGGCATCACCACGGGGGCGAGCGCGACCGCGGCGCACGCGGCGAGGGCGAGGACGACACGGCGGGGGGTGAGCGCCCGACGTCGTACGGGAACAGGAGCGGCGCCGGTCGCCCCCCGGAGCTCGATCTCCCGCTTCAGTTCCTCCAGCAGCCGGTCCTCGAACGTCTCCCGCGCGCTCATGCCTCTCCCCTGACGACGTGCAGTACTGCCGTTGCCTGCGTTTCCGCCACGGGGGCGGGATCCGCCTGTGCCCGGAGCGCCTTGCGCGCTCGGTGCAGCCGGACCCGGGCCGTGACCTGGCGGATGCCCAGCGCGGCCGCCGCCTCGGTGACCGTGAGCTGGTCCACCGCCACCAGTTCCAGCACGGCGCGCTCGCCCTCCGGCAGCGTGCCGAGCGCGGCCAGCAGCCGCCGCCCCGGGCTCTCCGCGTCGAGCTTGTCCTCCAGCCGCGCGATGTCGTCCGCCTCCAGCAGCCGGCGCCCGGAGAAACGCCGGTTCCGCTCGGCCTCCCGCGCGGCCCGCCGCCGCTCCGACGACACGACGTTGCGCGCGATGCCGTACAGCCACGCCGTCTCGCTGCCGAGGCCGGGCCGGTAGGTGTGCGCCGAGTCGAGCACGGCGAGGAAGATCTCGGCCGTCAGATCGGCCGCCGTGTGCGGATCGTCGACCCGCCGCGCCACGAACCGCGTCACCGCGTCCACATGCCGCCGGTAGAACTCGTCGAACCGCTCTAAGAGTCCTATCCGCTCTCCGCCGTCCACAGGCGCCTCCTTCTCGTAGGCCACACCTGTTCTTGGACCGGGCCCCGAGAAGCGTTACGGAGGTGCCTGGTGCGCGGTTCAGGCGCTGACGCCCGCCGCCTCACGGACCTCGTTCGCCTGCAGGCGCTCCGCCGTGCGCTCCGCCGTGCCCCTGGCCCAGGGGCCCGTGGTCAGGACACCGAGGACGAGGACGAGGAGGCCGCAGACGGTGAGGATCCACCAGCCGGGGACGGCGGCCGGGACGAAGGTCTCGCGGTACGACGTCGTGTTCACGCCGGCCGCCAGCACCGCGCCGACCACCGCGACACCCAGGGTCTGCCCCAGCTGGCGGCTGGTGGAGGCGACCGCCGCCGCCACCCCTGCCTGGCTGCGCGGCATCCCGGACACCGCCGTGTTCGTGATCGGCGCGTTCACGAGGCCGAAGCCCACGCCGAACAGCACGAACCCGAGGAACAGCGTCGAGTCGGAGGTCTCCGCGTCGAACGCGGCGAACAGCAGGGCGCTCGCCGTCAACGCCGTGCCCGCCATCGCCAGCGGCAGGCGCGGACCGCGGGTGCCGACCAGACGGCCGGACAGCGGCGCGCACAGGAACGTCGGTACGGCCATCGGAAGCATCCACAGGCCCGCGTGCAGCGCGTCCAGGCCCCGGACGTTCTGGAGGTAGAGGGTGGACAGGAACAGGAACCCGCCCAGCGCGGCGAAGGCGCTGACCGCCACCACGGTCGCCCCGCTGAACGGCGCCGAGCGGAAGAACCGCAGGTCGATGAGGGGCTCGGTGCGGCGGGGCTCGTACCACAGGAGGCCGAGGAGGGCGGCGACGGCGAGGGCGGCGAAGGGGCCGCTCGTCGCCGGGCCGGCCCCCGGCGCCTCGATGATCGCGTACGTCAGTGAGCCGAACAGTGCGATCACCAGCAGCTGGCCGACCGGGTCGGGGCGGCGGGCCTTCGGGGCACGGGACTCGGGGATGTAACGGAGGGTGAGGAGGAGGGCGGCGAGGCCCACCGGGAGATTGAGCCAGAAGATCGAACGCCAGCCGACCGACTCCACCAGCAGACCGCCCAGCAGCGGACCGGCCGCCATGGAGATGCCCACGACCGCTCCCCACACGCCGATCGCCCGGGCGCGCTCACGCGGCTCGGTGAAGGTGTTGGTGATGATCGACATGGCGACCGGGTTCAGCATCGAACCGCCGACCGCCTGCACCATCCGGGCCGCGATCAGCAGGTCCAGGCTCGGCGCGAGGGAGCACAGCAGCGAGCCGAGGGAGAACACCACCAGGCCCGCCATGAAGACCTTCCTGCGGCCGACGCGGTCGGCGGTGGAGCCCGCGAGCATCAGCAGTGTGGCCAGGACCAGCGTGTAGGCGTCGATGGTCCACTGCAGACCGGCGGTGGACGCGTGCAGGTCGCGCTCCATCGCGGGCAGCGCGACATTGAGGACCGTGTTGTCGAGGCTCACGATCAGCAGGCTCATGCAGCAGATCGCGAGGACCAGCATTCGTCGGCGGGGGCTGAGCTCGGGCATGCGTGAATAGTACGCCTAACTAATGAATCTCGCCCGCACGCCGCCCGATAAGTGAGAATGGGCGGATGTCCACGACCGTGCCCATGACCGCCTCGCCCCTGCAGATCGGCCCCCACACCGTTCAGCCGCCCGTCGTGCTGGCCCCCATGGCCGGCATCACCAACGCGCCCTTCCGCACCCTGTGCAGGGAGTTCAGCGGCGGCAAGGGCCTGTTCGTGAGCGAGATGATCACCACCCGGGCGCTGGTCGAGCGCAACGAGAAGACCATGCAGCTGATCCACTTCGACGCGACCGAGACACCGCGCTCGATCCAGCTGTACGGCGTCGACCCGGCGACCGTCGGCAAGGCCGTCCGCATGATCGCGGAGGAGGACCTCGCCGACCACATCGACCTGAACTTCGGCTGCCCGGTCCCGAAGGTGACGAGGAAGGGCGGCGGCTCGGCCCTCCCGTACAAGCGCAACCTGCTCCGGGCCATCCTGCGCGAGGCGGTCGGCGGGGCGGGCGACCTCCCGGTGACGATGAAGATGCGCAAGGGCATCGACGACGACCACATCACCTTCCTCGACGCCGGCCGGATCGCCGTCGAGGAAGGGGTCACGGCCATCGCGCTGCACGGCCGTACCGCCGCCCAGCACTACGGCGGCACCGCCGACTGGGACGCCATCGCCCGCCTCAGGGAACACGTCCCGGAGATCCCCGTCCTCGGCAACGGGGACATCTGGTCGGCCGAGGACGCGCTGCGGATGGTCCGGGAGACCGGCTGCGACGGCGTGGTGGTCGGCCGCGGATGCCTGGGGCGGCCGTGGCTGTTCGCGGATCTGGTGGCGGCCTTCGAGGGACGCACGGCCTTCACGCGCCCCTCCCTCCGCGAGGTCGCCGACGTCATGGTCCGGCACGCCACGCTCCTCGGCGAATGGATCGGCGACGAGTCGCGCGGCGTCATCGACTTCCGCAAGCACGTCGCCTGGTACCTCAAGGGCTTCGCGGTCGGCTCCGAGATGCGCAAGCGACTCGCGATCACCTCCTCGCTGGCCGAACTCCGCTCCGGACTCGACGAGCTGGACCTCGACCAGGCCTGGCCCACCGGTGCCGACGGCCCCCGCGGCCGTACGTCCGGCAACAACCGGGTGGTGCTGCCGGACGGCTGGCTGAAGGACCCGTACGACTGCGCGGGCCTGACCGAGGACGCGGAGCTGGACACCTCCGGCGGCTGAAGCGCTCTAAGAGCTCAGCCGTTGCTGGGGTGCGGGGTCGAGCCGTAGGCCGTCAGGAAGCGGTCGCGGAACGAACTCATCTTCCATACCGGCGCGTTGTGGGCGGGCCTGAGTCCGTCGGTCCAGTTCCAGTCGGCGATCTTGTCGAGGACCTTCGGGTCCTTGGCCACGATCGAGATCGGCACGTCCCGGCTGGCGTTGTCGCCGCTGACCCGGGAGATCGGCTGGTGGTCGCCCAGGAAGACCAGGACGGTGTCGTCGGTGCCGTAGCGCTCCAGCCACTCGGTGAGCGCGGTCACCGAGTACTGGATCGACTTGCCGTACTCCTCACGGGACTTGGTGGAGTTCGCGATGACGTCTTCCGCCTTGTTGCCGGCCGCCTCGATGCCCTTGAAGACCGAGCCGTCACCGAGCTGGTCCCAGCCGACCATCTTCGGGATCGGCGCCCACGGCTGGTGGCTGGAGGTCAGGATGATCTCCGACATCAGCGGCTTGTCGCGCTTCTTGCTGTGCTCCAGCTTCTGGAACGCCTCCAGCGCGTACTGGTCCGGCATCGTCGACCAGCTGAACTTCGGTCCCTGGTAGCCCAGTTGGAAGGCGTTGTAGAGCTTGTCCAGGCCGTAGAACTTCTGCTCGGGCCAGCCCTTCTGCACACCCGGCATCACACCGACCGTGTCCCAGGCACCCGTCTTCTGGAACGCTTTGGTGAGGGAAAGGTGGTCGCTGTTCATCACCGTGC
Organism: Streptomyces sp. NPDC002588; assembly: GCF_040295925.1. Classification (NCBI taxonomy): domain Bacteria; kingdom Bacillati; phylum Actinomycetota; class Actinomycetes; order Kitasatosporales; family Streptomycetaceae; genus Streptomyces; species Streptomyces sp. NPDC002588. Next base: position 132,092 of record NZ_JBEOWF010000019.1, on the reverse strand, counting down.
GGTAGCGCTGCTGGTTGTCGACCCACAGGCCGGACAGGGTGGTGGAGTGGCCGAGCCAGCTGCTGCCGCCGTAGGTCGCCGAGGTCAGCCAGCCGCTCTTGGCGTGGTAGCCGGCCTTCTCGAGAGCCGCGGTGCGGGCCTCGAGGGTCGCGTCGACGCCGGGCGACATGATCGGGTCCTCGATGGCGCTGCGGCCGTAGCTCTCGATGAACGTGAAGATCATGTCCTTGCCGCGCAGGTCCGGCACCAGCTGGTCGGGCGGCGTGTTGCCGAAGGTGTCCTTGCTGGCCGTCTTGCCGAAGGCGGCCTCGTCGCGCATCGTGTCGCGCACCGAACGCGCCTCGGAGTGCAGCCGGTCGGCCACCCGGGTGGAGGCGACCGGGATACCGGCCCACTGCAGACCGATCACGGAACAGGTGATCCAGGCGGTGCCCGCGATGAGCGTGGCGCGGGTGGCCCGGCGGGTGTCGAGCATGAGGAGGTTGCTGAACCGGACCGCGGCCAGTGCGACGAGCGTCACCAGCAGGACGACGAGCACGGCGACGCCGATCGCGGCGGCGAGGGCGGTGGCCTTGCCCATGGTGTCGGCCAGGTACGACTGGGCGTCGGGCAACAGACTCCAGTCCAGGACCAGGTTGAAGGGGCGGCCCAGGTACTCGATGAAACCGATGTCGAGCAGGTTCACCACGGTCAGCGCGCCGAGGACCGCCCCGCCGAACGCCGCCAGCGCGATCCGCGGCCGGCGCGGCAGGGCCAGCAGCACGGCCGCCCCGATGATGGCCTCCCCGGGCAGCCGGATGAACCGGTTCACGACGATGGCGTTCGCCCGGTTCGGCAGCAGCAGGGCCCCGATCACCAGCACGACCGAACCGACCGTCGCGACCCACCACAACACCCGGGCGGTCTGGGGGTACCGGGTACGCCAGGCCCGGAGGTGCGCGAGGCGGGATCGGGGGGAGGCGGGGGCGGGGGCGGTGGCCTCGGAGGATGGCTCGGAGGATGCCTCGGAGGGCGCCTCGGAGGGCGTCCCGGAGGTGGTTTCGGGAGCAGGGGTTTCTGAAGCGGCCTCGGGGGCGGGCGTTTCTGACGTGGTGTCGGTGTCGGCGTTGGTGTCGTCGGCTTCCGGCACCTCGGTCTCCGGGGCCTCGGTCTGTGGCTCCTCGGTTTCCGCGGCGGCTTCGGTCTCCGGTTCCTCGGTCTCCGGCTTCTCGGTTTCCGCGGCGGCCTCGGTCTCCGGCTTCTCGGTCTCCCCGGCGGCCTCGGTCATCTCGGCGGCCTCCTTCGGAGATTCCGCGGCGGTGTCGTCCTCGGGTCGTTTCGATTCGTGCTGCTGCTGGTCAGAGCGAGTGGAGACAGGCACCCGAGGGTCCTTCCGTACGAAGCCCGGTGATTCGGCGGATCCGACGCGGGAAGTCGGATCCGCCTCAGTTTCGTACGGCCTGCCCTCGGCCCGTGTTCAGCCCCCTCGGCCAGTCCTCGGCAAACACCGTGCAAACGGGACACCAAGCACCCGGCCGAGGTGAGCGTCAGGCGCCCCCGACCGCGGTGAGCAGCGCCAACGGGGCCGCCGCCGAGCGGGATTCGCGGACACAGGCGTGCGGATAGGGAACCGGCTCCGCGTGGGTGTCACGGCCGTAGCCCGCGAGCACCTCGGGCAGCCGGTGCCCGGTTGCGGTCGCCGCGTCGACCAGGCCGTGCGCGACCGTGCGGGCCTCGTCGTGGAGGCCGTAGCGGGCGAGCCCCAGTGTGATCAGCGCATTGTCGTGCGGCCACACGGAACCGCGGTGGTAGGAGAGCGGATGGTAGGCGGGCTGGCCCGCGGCCAGGGTGCGCACACCCCAGCCGGAGAAGAAGTCCGGCTCCAGCAACCGCCGTCCCACGACCTCGCCGTACTCCTTGTCCAGGAGCCCCGACCACAGCAGATGCCCGGCGTCGGACGCCAGCGCGTCGACCTGGCGGCCCTCCCCGTCGAGCGCGAGCGCCGGGAAGGACCGCTCCCGCATCCAGAAGTCCCGTTGGAAGCGGTCGCGGAGGTCGGCGGCCGCCTGTTCGAGGAGGGCGGCGTACGTCGTGTCGTCCCACACCGTGCGGGCCACCCACGCCGTGCGGCGCAGCGCGTCGTACGCGTAGCCCTGGGCCCCCGCCGCCATGACCGCTCCGGTGGCGCGGGTGCCGTCCGCGGAGCAGATGGCGCCGGGGGAGTCCTTCCAGTTCTGGTTGGCGAGGCCGCCCTGGTCGGCGCGGTAGACCAGGTAGCCGCGCGAGGTCAGTCCGCCGTGGTCGAGCATCCAGCCGACCGCCGCACGGGCGTTCCGCTCCAGCCGGCGGGCCGTCGCGGTGTCGCCGGTGTGCTCGACGTACGCGCCGAAGAGGACCAGGAAGAGCGGGGTCGCGTCGACCGAGCCGTAGTAGCGCCCGAAGGGGACCTGCCCGAAGTGGGCAAGCTCGCCGTGCCGCACCTCGTGGACGATCTTGCCGGGCTGGGACACCGCCCGCGGACCGGTGTCGGTCGCCTGGGCGGCGGCGAGCGCCCGGAGCGTGGCGGCCGCCAGTCCGGGGCGGTAGGGGAGCGCGAAGAGAGAGGTGAGGAGAGCGTCGCGGCCGAGCAGTGTCAGGAACCAGGGCGCGCCGGCGGCCGGTACGCGCAGCTCCTCGCCGTCCAGACCTTTGGCCTGAACTTGGAGCGAGGCCAGGTCGGAGAGCCCTCGAACACAGGCGGTCGCCAGTTCGGGCCATTCCGTAGGAAAAGCGACACCTTCCACGAACTCCGCTTCGTGCGCAAGTAGCTTTTCGGCCATCGCCGACGGAGAGCGGGGAACGCGCAGAGCCCGCTTCTCTCCGTGCGGCCGGGCCATCACCCGCAGGATCAGTTCGGCGGAGCCGTGCGCCTCGAGCTCCAGCTTCCACACCAGCCGGCGGGCGCCGGTGCCGGTCTCCTCCACGCCGTCCGGAGCGGGCTCGGTCGTGACGGTCGTACAGGACTTCCACTCACCGCGCCGGTAGGTGAACTCCACCCCGTCGTCCAGGACCTCGCGGCGGCGGACGGCGCCCGTCTTCTCGTACGTACGGTGGTCGGAGCGCAGCTCGAACTGGTCTGTGAAGTCGGCGTCGACGGTCAACGCCAGCCGGACCGTGGTGGCCACCGGGCGGTTGCTCACCACTCTGACCGACTCCACGAACGACGCGTCCCCCACCGCCTGCTCACGGAAGAGCGTGCAGGACGGCGGTTCGTTGCGCCCGCCTCGCGGGACGAGCACACACCGTGCGGTGTCCCCGTCCGCCACCGGCGACAGCGTCTCCGGCACCGCGCCGTCGACCGTCAGCTGCCAGCGGCTGAGGTGCCGGGCGTCCCTGACGAATAACCCCTCCGGGGAGGAGCCGGTGCCCCGTACCCCGCTGATGTCCCCGCGGTCGCCCACGGCGGCGAACGTACCGCCGTACACGAGCAGATGATGCCGGTCCGTCATCCCCGGTCCCCTCCCTTGGGTGTGCTGGCAACGTGGTGGTGCAGCAGGTCGAGCGTGAGCGCGGCGGTCCAGCTGAAGCGGGTCGCGCCGCAGGCCTCGCCGGTGTACGGGTCGACGTACTCCGCGAAGTCCGAGGTGAGGGCGGTGGTGAGGGCGGCCTCGCGCAGCGCGTCGGCCTGAGCGGTACGGCCGTGCAGCCGCAGGCCCCGCTCGAGCAGCCAGCTCGTGTTGAACCAGGCGGGCCCGCGCCAGTACCGGTGCGGGTCGAAGGCCTCGCCGAGCAGGTCGTAACTGGGGACGAGACGGGTCGTCGTACCCAGTCCGAAGTGCGGGCCTTCGAGGGTGCGGACGACGGCCCCGACCACCTCGCGCGGCAGACCGGGCAGGAGCAGCGGGACGAGCCCGGAGACCCCCCGCTCGACGATCATCTCTCCGCCGCGCACGTCCCGGCACAGGAACATGCCCTCGGCCGGGTCCCACAGCCGGTCGACCAGCGCCGCCGTCAGCCGCTCCGCGCGCGCGTGCCGGGCGGTCGCCGAGGCCCCCAGCTCCCGCGCGATGTGCGCGAGGGCGTGCTCGGAGGCGATGAGCAGTGCGTTGAAGGAAGGATCCTCCACGGCGAAGTCACCGTGCCCGTCGGCGTACTGCCCGTCCCGGTAGTCCGTCGCCAGCCGCACGTACCGCCCGTAGTCGAGGTCCGTCGGCCGGTCCTCGGCCGACCCGTGCGCGAGGTCGGCGCGGCGGAAGGAACGTGCGGGGGCCGGTACCACCCGGGCGAGCGGGGCGTCCCAGGACGGGGCGTTGTCCATCCCCTGCTCCCAGGGGTGTACGACGGAGACGAGCCCGCCCCCGCCGAGGTCCCGCCGGTGCAGCAGATAGCGGTGCCAGGCCGCCAGCCGCGGGTAGACCCGGGCGAGGAAGCCGCGTGCCCGGGAAAGCCCCGGGTCGGAGCGGTGCACCAGCCAGGCCGCCAGCGCGTGCACCGGTGGCTGCACGATGCCGGAGGTCTGTACGGTGCGCGGGGCGCCCGCAGCGCGCCCCGCGGCCGAGGAGCGCCAGAAGTCGGGGCTCGGGAAGTACGCGTCGAGCGGGACGGAGGGGTTGAACACGATGTGCGGCACCCGCCCGTCACCCCACTGGGCGTTCAGCAGCGTCTCCAGCTCGGTCTGCGCCCGCAGCGGCGAGATGTGCCGGAGGCCGATCGCGACGAAGGCGGAGTCCCAGGACCACTGGTGCGGGTACAGCCGGCGCGAGGGCACGGTCGACGTGCCGGTCCAGTTGCCGTCGAGCACGTCCGCCGCCCCGGTCCGCAGCGCCCTGAGGTGCGTGGCTCCGGCGCGCGGAGTCCCGGCGCCCAGAGCACCGACGTCCGGAGTCCCGGCGCCCGGAGTACCGACGTCCGGAGTCCTGACGTGCGGCGACCCTGATCGATCCGGCGGAGCCGCCGGATCGTATACGGCGGTGTACTCCGCCGGGCGGGCGATGAGCTGGGCGGTGCGATCCACTCGGGGCTCCCCGAAGACGTCTGGGCCACCGGGTTCGGCGGTGGCTACCGTAGGGTTACGTCTATTTAACACGCAAAACTCAATATGTAATGCAAGCTTGGAAAGCACAAGGGGGTGCGCATGACCGGGCGTCCGGGACGGACCGGCAGGGCGGGCAGTCAGGCCAGCGCCGGAGATCTGCTGGAACTGGTGCGCAGCGGCCGGGCGACGACACGGGGTGCCCTCCAGCAGGCCACCGGCCTGTCCAGGGCGACCGTCGGCCAGCGCCTGGACCGGCTCTTCCGCGCGGGCTGGCTGCGCGAGGGCGCCGGCGGCCCGGTGGACTCACCGCTCGGCGGCCGCCCCTCCATCACCCTCGAGTTCGACGACGCGCACGCCGTGGTGCTGGCGGCCGACCTGGACACCCGTCACGCACGGGCGGCCGTCCTCTCCCTGACCGGCGAGATACTCGCCGAGCACGGCGGCACACTGCTGATCGAGGACGGCCCGGACGCCGTGCTCGGCGAGCTCGGCGGCTGGTTCGCGGAGCTCCTGGAGAAGGCGGGACACCGGCCGGAGGAGGTCTGCGGCATCGGACTCGCGGTCCCCGGCCCGGTGGACACCGAGACGGGCCGCGTCGTCCAGCCGCCGATCATGCCGGGCTGGGACGGCTACGACATAAGAGGCCGCCTCGTCAGGGCGTTCACGGAACGCGCCGGGGCGCCCGCGGTCCCGGTCCTCGTCGACAACGACGCGAACCTCATGGCGTACGGCGAACAGCGCACCGCTTACCCCGAGTGTTCGGCGTTCGTCCTGGTCAAGGTGTCGACGGGTATCGGTGCGGGGGTCGTCGTCGACGGCTCGGTGTTCCGCGGGATCGACGGCGGAGCCGGGGACATCGGGCACATCAGGGTTCCCGAGGGCGCTCAGGCGCTGTGCCGCTGCGGGTCGTACGGCTGTCTCGCGGCGGTGGCGAGCGGGGGCGCGGTGGCGCGGCGGCTGGCCGAGGCCGGAGTGCGGGCGGCCTCGGGTTCGGACGTGCGGGACCTGCTCGCGGCCGGGAATCCGGAGGCGGCGGCGCTGGCGCGGGAGGCGGGCCGCAGGGTGGGGGACGTACTGGCGACGGTGGTGACACTGCTGAACCCGGGGGTCCTGATGATCGCCGGAGATCTGGCCGGGACCGCCTTCCTGACCGGGGTGCGCGAGCTGCTCTACCAGCGGGCGCTGCCCCGCTCCACCGCTCATCTGGACGTGGTGACCTCGCGGCTGGGGGAGCGGGCGGGGCTGGTGGGGGCGGGCGCGATGGTCGTGGAGTATCTGTACGCGCCGGATCGGGTGGAGGAACGGCTGGCGGCGCTGGGGGTGTGAGGGAGGGCTCGGCAGCCGATCGGTTGCTGGTCCCGGATGTGTGAGGGACCCTCGTGTGACGAGGGTGTTTCCCTTGCCCCGCCGGTTCCGGAGGGCGTCCGCATGGTGAAATCCGCAGTCCGTCGGCGGGCCTCGGCGGCGTGATTCTCGCCACCCCTGAGGGGGGTTGTGCTCAGATGAGCGGATCATGGATCGAATGCACTTCTCCAAGGAGTGGCACTGGGTGCCATCCCTTGATCGTTCATCGATCGAAATCAGACGTGGAGGATGCTGCTCATCTGAGCGTAAAATGTCGTCAGAGAGAGGGTGTCGCGTTCAAGAAGTGAAAACATCGGCGGCTCTGCGCTTGCCAAGCCTTGACTTTCAATCCGGTGGCGGACGACGGGTTACAGGCGCATGACGCGTAAGTGGACGTACCCAGGCGCCTTCGATCTGGGTATGTTCCTGGCCGTCAGGGCAGCCACCGCGTCCTCGAGGAGTCGAGACCCGTGTCGGAAAACAAAGATCTCCAGGTAACCGAGCAGGCCGCGAGCGTTGAGGGCGTGAAGTTCGTCTACGACTTCACCGAGGGCAACAAGGACCTCAAGGACCTCCTCGGCGGCAAGGGCGCCAACCTCGCCGAGATGACCAACCTGGGCCTTCCCGTCCCGCCGGGCTTCACCATCACCACCGAGGCCTGCAAGGTCTACCTCGACAGCGGCGAGGAGCCGGCGGCACTGCGTGACGAGGTGAGTGCGCACCTCACCGCGCTGGAGGACCGCATGGGCAAGAAACTCGGCCAGCCGGACAACCCGTTGCTGGTGTCGGTCCGCTCGGGCGCCAAGTTCTCCATGCCCGGAATGATGGACACCGTCCTGAACATCGGGCTGTCGGACAAATCGGTCCAGGGCCTGGCCGCCCAGGCCGGCGACGACCGCTTCGCCTGGGACTCCTACCGCCGCCTGATCCAGATGTTCGGCAAGACGGTCCTCGGCGTCGACGGCGAACTCTTCGAGGACGCCCTCGAAGCGGCGAAGGCGGCGAAGAAGGTCACCGTCGACACCGAACTGGAGGCGGCCGACCTGAAGAAACTGGTCACCCGCTTCAAGAAGATCGTCAAGACCGAGGCCGGCCGCGACTTCCCGCAGGACCCGCGCGAGCAGATGGACCTCGCCATCCACGCGGTCTTCGACTCCTGGAACACCGACCGCGCGAAGCTCTACCGCCGCCAGGAGCGCATCCCGGGCGACCTGGGCACGGCGGTCAACGTCTGCTCGATGGTCTTCGGCAACCTGGGCCCGGACTCGGGCACAGGAGTGGCCTTCACCCGTGACCCCGCCTCCGGCCACCAGGGCGTCTACGGCGACTACCTGCAGAACGCGCAGGGCGAGGACGTGGTCGCCGGCATCCGCAACACGGTGCCGCTCGCCGAACTGGAGCAGATCGACAAGAAGTCCTACGACCAGCTCCTGGGCATCATGGAAACCCTGGAGAACCACTACAAGGACCTCTGCGACATCGAGTTCACGATCGAGCGCGGCCGGCTGTGGATGCTCCAGACCCGCGTCGGCAAGCGCACGGCGGGCGCGGCCTTCCGCATCGCCACGCAACTCGTCGACCAGGGCCTGATCGACGAGACGGAGGCACTCCAGCGCGTGACGGGCGCCCAGCTCGCGCAGCTGATGTTCCCCCGCTTCGACGAGCACGCGAAGACCCAGCAGGTCGGCCGGGGCATCGCCGCGTCACCGGGCGCGGCCGTGGGCAAGGCGGTCTTCGACTCGTACACGGCCGTCAAGTGGTCCCGCTCGGGCGAGAAGGTCATCCTCGTCCGCCGCGAGACGAACCCCGACGACCTGGACGGCATGATCGCCGCGGAGGGCATCCTGACCTCCCGCGGCGGCAAGACCTCCCACGCGGCGGTGGTGGCGCGCGGCATGGGCAAGACCTGCGTCTGCGGCGCGGAGGAGCTCGAGGTCGACACCAAGCGCCGCCGGATGACGGTCCCGGGCGGCCACGTGGTGGAAGAGGGCGACGTCATCTCGATCGACGGCTCGTCCGGCAAGGTCTACCTGGGCGAGGTCCCGGTGGTCCCCTCCCCGGTCGTGGAGTACTTCGAAGGCCGGATGCACGCGGGTGCCGACGACGCCGACGAACTCGTGGAGGCGGTCCACCGCATCATGGCGTTCGCGGACCGGAAGCGCCGACTGCGCGTCCGCGCCAACGCCGACAACGCCGAGGACGCGCTGCGGGCGCGCCGCTTCGGCGCCCAGGGCATCGGCCTGTGCCGCACGGAGCACATGTTCCTCGGCGACCGCCGCGAACTCGTGGAACGCCTCATCCTGGCGGACACGGAGACCGAGCGCGAGGAGTCGCTCAAGGAGCTTCTGCCGCTGCAGAAGGGCGACTTCATCGAGCTGTTCGAGGCGATGGACGGCCTGCCGGTGACGGTCCGCCTGCTCGACCCGCCGCTGCACGAGTTCCTGCCGGACATCACGGAACTGTCCGTCCGCGTGGCGCTGGCGGAGTCCCGCCAGGAACCCCACGAGAACGAACTGCGGCTCCTCCAGGCCGTCCACCGGCTGCACGAACAGAACCCGATGCTGGGCCTGCGCGGCGTACGCCTCGGCCTCGTCATCCCCGGCCTGTTCACGATGCAGGTCCGCGCGATCGCGGAGGCCGCGGCCGAACGCAAGAACGCCAAGGGCGACCCGCGCGCCGAGATCATGATCCCGCTCGTCGGCACGGTCCAGGAACTGGAGATCGTCCGCGAGGAGGCCGACCAGATCATCGCGGAGGTGGAAGCCGCGACGGGGGTGGCCCTGAAGCTGTCGATCGGCACGATGATCGAGCTGCCGCGCGCCGCGCTGACCGCCGGTCAGATCGCGGAGGCGGCGGAGTTCTTCTCCTTCGGCACGAACGACCTCACGCAGACGGTGTGGGGCTTCAGCCGGGACGACGTGGAGGCGTCCTTCTTCACGGCGTACCTCGAGCGGGGCATCTTCGGGGTGTCCCCCTTCGAGACGATCGACAGGGACGGCGTGGGCTCACTGGTGAGCGCTGCGGCGAAGGCCGGCCGCGAGACCCGCCCCGACCTGAAACTCGGCGTCTGCGGCGAACACGGCGGCGACCCGGAGTCCGTCCACTTCTTCCACGAGGTCGGACTCGACTACGTCTCCTGCTCCCCGTTCCGCATCCCCGTGGCCCGCCTGGAGGCGGGACGAGCGGCGACGCAGTCCGCGGGCAGCGACCATCGCTGACACGGAGGCTCGGGCGGTCGGCGCCGCCCGCTGATCCCCCTTGACCCCGGAGCCGCCGCTGGTCCCCGACCCTCACCGATCGGCGACGGCTCCGGCACGCAAAAGGAGGGCGACACCCTGTGCGGGGGTGTCGCCCTCTTGTGCATCATCTGCGGAGACTGTCAAGCCATGCGCTGACCAGGGAAAATGGCGTTTGGTGGCATTGGTTGCCGTTGAACCTGCGTGACGCTGTTGTGCCCTCGTTGTGCCCTCCACATGAGGCTGGGTTCCGTCACGAGCCGTCACTAAAGGATCCCTGTCGCGGCTTGCGGGCAAGGCTGAGCCCCCGGCCGTACTGAGTAGCGGGATCTACGACCCCCGTCAGGTGGTGGTGTACACCGGGGCGCTGCATCCCTCCGTGAAGACGGTGGGGCTGTCCCCACCGTTCCAGTGCCCGACGCATGCCCTGATCGAAAGGGTGTAGCGCTCGGGGTAGTTCTTGTTCTTGTAGCGGGTCTCGCCCCAGCCGGCGGTGTTGTACACGCGTCCTTGCCGTACGACGTCCCCGTGAGCGTCGGTGACCTGCCACAGAGCAACTGCCGAGTAGCCGTCGGACTGCGTGTCGGTGATCACCCACCAGTCGCCCGTCTTCATGAAGCAGGCGGTGGTGCGGTGGCTGCCATCGCCGGTGTACCAGCCACCTTCGGCACATACCTCGCTGTTGCCCTCGGGCATGGGCGAGGCGGTGGCGAGGTCTATCTCAGCGGTGGCTGCGGATGCGTTGGTTGCAACGAGCATGAGCGTTGCAGCGCCCGCACCCAGGGCAGTAAGGACACGTCGTATTCGCACAGATCTCCTTATGTCATGCGCATGAATGAATCATGCTCCTGTGGGTTTATAGCAGGTAGACAATCGTGAGGTCCCGCGCCACCGGGCGCCCATGCCTGCGTTGATGCCGCTGCGCGCAGGCCGCGTACGGGAGGCAACGTTCGGCAGCCAGAGCAGCGGGAAACGGTAGGTGGGTCAGCCTGTGGGTGTGCCGATCTGGTCGCGCTCCAGTGCGGAGCGGAGCTGAGAGAGGGTCTGCGCCGCGGTCGACATCGCGGCCCCGTCGAGTGGGTCTCCGATCAGCTCGGTCAGCCGCTCGGTGAAGGTGCCCTCCGCCGCGTCGACCAGCTTCACGCCGGCGTCGGTCAAGGCCAGCAGCGATGACCGGCGATCCGACGGATTCGGCTGCCGCACGACCCATCCCTGCTTCTCCAGGCGGTCGACGCCCTTGCTGGTCGCCCCGATGCCGACCGCGAACTCGGCAGCGAGGTCCGCGACCCGGGACCCGGGATGGTCGCGGAGGTGGCGCAGGAACTCGAACTGCGACGTGACGATCCCGTGCCGCTCGCGAAGACGGTCGTTGAGGGCGTTGTACAGACGCGTCTCGCAACGGACGAGGTCGGCGAAGAAGCCCGGGAGGTCGACAGTGCCACTCAACTTGTATGCCACGGCATATAGTGTAGCGGCAGCTACTTAGGACGGGAGCATCATGAGCAAGGAACAGCGCGCGATGATCGACGCGATACTGCGGCAGCCCCGGCCCGAGGGCCCTCGGCCGGTCGAGGAGCTCCGAGCCGGGTTCAGGGCGATGATGGCCAAGATGATCGTCCCGGCCGGGATCCGCACCACTTCCACGACACTCGGCCCCCGCCCCGCACTGCTCGTCGAGCCGGTCGACGGCCCGCGCGCCGGGACGATCCTGTACTTCCACGGCGGCGGCTACGTGTTCGGCTCCCCCGAGACCGCGTTGTCGCTGACGGGCAACCTCGTGGCCAGGACCGGGCTCAGGGCCCTCTCGCTGGACTACCGGCTCGCGCCCGAGCACCCCTTCCCGGCCGCGATCGCGGACGCGCTGAGCGCCTACCGCGCACTGCTCGACAGCGGCGAGGACCCCTCGGCCCTCGTGTTCGCCGGGGACTCCGCCGGCGGTGGCCTCACCGTCACCACCTGCCTTGCCGCCCGCGACGCGGACCTCCCGATGCCCGGCGCGATCGTGGCGTTCTCCCCCGGACTCGACGCCACCCGAACCGGCAGGAGCATGGACACCAAAGCAGGCATCGACCCGTTCTTCACGCGCGAGACTCTGGAACACACCGGGGCCATGTACCTCGCGGGGCAGGACCCGGACCACCCCATGCTCAGTCCGGCCGTCCTCGCCGACCTGACCGGTTTCCCGCCGATGCTCCTGCAGGCGGGCACCAACGAAGTGCTCCTGGACGACTCCACCCGCCTCGCCGCGCGCGCGAGAGCCGCGGGAGTGGACGTCGTCCTCGACATCACCGCCGACGTGCCCCAGGTGTTCCAGTCGTTCGCCGGCGTCCTCGACGAGGCCGATGAGGCACTGGACCGCGCGGCCCTCTTCGTCACCCAGCACATCCGCACCCCGGACACGGTGAGCGCGTCGGCGGCGTGAAAACCGGTCGGCAGCCTCACTTCCGACACGGTGTCAGCTGCGGCGTAGGCGGATGTAGGTCGTGTCGGCCGGACCGGGGCGGTGGTGGCCGTCCGGGTGCCAGGCGTGGCGGGTGTAGAAGGCGTGGGCTCGGGTGTTGCGGGACCAGTGTTCGAGTACTCCTGTGGACAGGGATGCCTCGCGGAGGCGGTCCACGAATGCCGTGTGGAGGTGGGTGCCGATTCCCTGGCCCCAGTGACCTGGACGGACGTGGATCTGGTGCAGTTGGGCCGCGGTGGTGGGGGACACGTCGGCGTCCAACGGGGGGCCCATGGCGAGGATGCCCACCAGTTCGTCTGCCTGGGTGGCGCACAGGACCGTGAGGGCGTCGTCCTCGACGGCGCGTCGCCACATCGCTCGGCGGCGGGACAACGCCTCGGGGTGGGAGTGGAGTTCCGGGTCCGTGTCCGGTAGCCCGCCCGCGCGGTAGTACGCGGTGCGGGCCTGCGTGTGCAGGTCGGTGATCTCGTCCAGGTCGTCGAGGCGCGCGGGGCGCAGCAGAGTGTGGTGAGTCGTCACGGTGGTGTGACGCCGTCGCCGCGGGGCGTGGTTGCGGAGGTGTGGGGCGTGGGCGGGGCGTCGTAGGCTTCGAGGGGAGCGGTAGTTCGGTAGTGGAAGGGGCACCGTCATGTCCGGCTGGAGCGTGCACGACATTCCCGGTCAGAGTGGTCGCCTCGCCGTCGTCACCGGGGCCAACAGCGGCCTCGGGTACGTCACCGCGCGGGAACTCGCCCGTAAGGGGGCCCGGGTGGTGCTGGCCTGCCGCAGCGAGGTGCGGGGGCGGGCCGCCGTCGAGCGGCTGCGGGGTGAAGTGCCGGACGCCGATGTGGAGTTCGGGCGGCTCGACCTCGGGGACCTGGCCTCCGTGCGGGAGTTCGCGGCTTCGTACGATCACCCGCTCGACCTGCTGGTCAACAACGCCGGTGTCATGGCGCTGCCGTACTCCACCACCGTCGACGGCTTCGAGACGCAGTTCGGGGTCAACCATCTCGGACACTTCGCCCTCACCGGGCTGTTGCTGCCCGGGTTGCTCGCCGCGCCCGCCGGGGCCCGGGTCGTCACCGTGTCCAGCAAGGTCCATCTGCTGGCCAACATCGATCTGCGTGATCTCAACTCCGAGCGGAGATACCGCCGTTGGGTCGCCTACGCTCGGTCCAAGACCGCCAATCTGCTGTTCACGCACGAGTTGGCGCGGCGGGTGGCCGCCGCCGGCGTCGATGTCGTGGCGGCCGCCGCGCATCCGGGGTACGCCGACACCAACCTCCAGACCGCCGGGCCGCGGGCGGAGGGGCGGCGGATCGCGGAGCGGCTGATGAAGCTCGGCAACCGGATGGCCGCCCAGTCCGCCGAGGCCGGCGCGCTGCCCGCCCTGTACGCCGCGACCGCGCCCGGAGTCCGGCCGGACTCGTTCACCGGGCCGTCCCTCGCGATGTGGCGCGAGGCTCCCGCACCCTCGCGGCGGGCGCCCTGGACGACCGACGACGCGGTCGCCCGGCGCCTGTGGGACGCCTCCGTGGAACTGACGGGCGTGTCCTACGACGCCCTCAAGGCCGACTGACGCCCTCGGGGGCGAGGCGTTTCCTCCCCGCCGGGGCGCGAGTGACGACCTCGGGGCCGAGTGACGTCCCGCGGCCGAGTGACGCCCTCGGGGCGGATTGACCTCCCGCCGCGGAGTGGTGTCCCCGCGGACGCGGGACGTCGCGCGTCATCTCCCCGCGTAACCCGGTGCGTACTCCTCCGCGTACCGCTGTGCGAAGTCCTCCGGCATCGGGGTGGTGTCCAGGTAGAACCACTCCGCGGTCGGGCCGGGGGCGGCGGTGTGGGTGACCGGGGGCGAAGGGGCCGGGCGGCGCGGCAGGGGGCCGGGGTCCGGCATCCGTCCGGCCCACGGGTCGGCGCTCGGGCCGGTACTCGGCTCGGGGGCCGGTTCCTCGCGCTCCGTCGCGGTCCGTCCCGTCGCCGGGCCCGGCATCAGCAGTTCCACCCGGAGTCCCTTGCCGCGCTGCTGGGCCGTGAACTGTTCCACCTGGCTGCGGCAGGCGTGGTCGAGATGGGTCACGCCGGTGAGGTCGAGGCGGATGCGGGGCTTTCCGGCCTGCGCCGCGGACTCCAGGGCCTCGATGACCTGGGGCAGCCGCAGGAACGTCGCGTTCCCGGCCATGACCACCTTCGCGGTGTCCTCCTCGATGTGCTGCCGGATCACCGTCTGCGACATCCGTACGGCGGCCAGCACGATGCCCGCCGCGAGGCCGATCAGGACGCCTTCCAGCAGGGCCGTGGCGACGATGACCAGCGTGGTGACCGTCATCACGACGAACTCGCCGCGGTCCTGCCGCCACATCTTGGGGAACTCCTCCGGCGCGAACAGCTTCCAGCCGCTGTGGATCAGCACGCCCGCGAGGACGGAGATCGGGATCAGGGCCAGCACCTGGGGGAGGAGGATGGCGAACGCGAGGAGCCACAGGCCGTGGAGGACGCGGGAGAGCCGGGTCTTCGCACCTGCCTGGACGTTCGCCGAACTGCGGGCCACCACCGCCGTGATGGGGAGGGCGCCGAGCAGTCCGGCGACCGTGTTGCCGGCGCCCTGGGCGATCAGCTCGGGGTTGTAGCGGGTACGCGGACCGTCGTGCATACGGTCGACCGCGGCCGCCGTGAACAGGGACTCGGCGGAGGCGATCACCGTGAAGGTCAGGATCGCCGTGATGATCCCGGCGTCCGCCAGGCCCGCGAACTGCTCCGCGCCCGGCACGTCGACCGAGGCCAGCAGGTTGCCCACCTGCAGCGTCTTGATCTCGACGCCCGGGAGCGCGGCCACCGCGATGCCGATGCCCACGGCGACCAGGGCCGCGGGGATCTTCTTGACCGGCCCCGGCATCTTCTTCCACAGGAAGCTCAGGCCGACGGTGACGGCGCCGAGGCCCGCCGCGATCAGCGCGTTCCGGTCGGCGAAGGTGTCCGCGAGCAGACCGGGGATGCCAGCCATGTTCTCGATCGGAGTGCCGGGGGCCTTCGAGTCCATCGCCGGGTACGCCTGGCTGAACATCAGCGGCAGACCGATGCCGGCGAGCATGCCCTGCACGACGGCCAGGGAGATCGCCTGGAAGAAGCGGCCCATCTTCACCAGGCCGAGGACGATCTGCAGCAGGCCCGAGAAGAGGACGATCACGCCGAGCATCGCCACGCCGTGCTCCAGCACGGTTTCCGCGACCAGTGCGGCGAGGCCGGCCGCCGGGCCGCTGACCTGGAGCGTGCTGCCACGCGCCGCGCCCACCACCAGACCGCCGATGACACCCGAGATGATGCCCAGTTCGGCGGGGACACCGGAGGCCACCGCCACGCCGATGCAGAGGGGGAGCGCGACCAGGAAGACCACCAGGGACGCGGTGATCTCGGTGGCCAGGTCGGCCTTCGGGCCCTTCGCGAGATTCGACGGATTCGACGGAGCCGACAGATTTGGCGGATTCGGTGGATTCGGTGGATTCGGGGGCCTCGCCGGATGGCCGGCCGTGTCGTGCACATGGGTGTCGGGCCTGGGGGTGCGGGCCCTGGGGTCGCGGGCCCGCATTCCGCGGGGCCTCGTCGCGTGTGCGCCGCTCATGCCGCGTGCACCCGGAACAGGCCGTCCTCTTCCAGCTCGTGCACCCGGCCGGTGTCCACCTCGTAGTACCAGCCGTGCAGCCGGAGTCGCCCCGCCTCAAGCCGCCGCCGCGCCGCCGGGTAACTCCGCAGCACGGCAAGCTGGTTGACGACGTTCAGCTGTGCGATGTCCGGCAGGCGCGGGTCCTCCACGACACCGTCCAGGACGGGGGCCAGCCGGGGCCGGGCCAGTTGCAGCCAGGCGTCCACGCCCGGCAGGGCGGACAGGTCGTCGCCGGACTTGAGGGCGCTCATCGCACCGCAGTGGGAATGACCACACACCACGATGTCCTGAACGCCGAGCACCTCGAGCGCGTACTCGATGGTGGCCGCCTCACCCGAGGCGCCCTCCTTGCCGTGCGGCGGAACGATATTTCCCGCGTTTCGCAGCTCGAATATCTCGCCGGGTCGCGCGCCCGTTATCAGGGCTGGAATCACCCGCGAATCCGAGCAGGTGATGAACAATGCCTCGGGATGCTGGCCCTCGGCCAGCCGCCGGTATTCGCCGCTCTCGAAGTCGACGCGCCGTTCGAACGAGCGGGCGCGGTCCAGCAAGTCTTTCACGGTTCCTCCTGGTGTCCACCGGTGCTCTCGGTGCTTGTCGGTGGTTCTCGGTGCTTTCATCCCAGGTCAGAGCTGGTCGTCATGGGGGTACGACCAGTTCCCCATCACCGTAGAGGAGCCTTTGCCAGGCGAAGGTTAGAGGAACACTAAACCGCCGACAAGAATGGGACAGTTTTTGTCCCTCCCCGTCTTCGGCTGAGCCACTGCTCACATTCTTCGGATTGATACGGCGTTTTATCGGTCGCTCTTGTACCGTGGCGGTTCCACGGAACACACGAATGAGAGTTCACGGGAGAGACGGGAACGCATGGGCGCAGAAGTCCTGCTCATCGAGGACGACCAGACGATCGCCGAACCGCTCGTAGAGGGCCTCGGGCACTTCGGGCTGACGGTGCATCACGTCAGCACCGGGAACGAGGGGTTGAGAGGCCCCTACGGCGATGTCGTCCTGCTCGACCTGGGGTTGCCCGACCTGGACGGCATCGACGTCTGCCGCGGTATCCGACAGGTCTCCGACGTTCCCATCATCATCCTCAGCGCGCGGGGCGAGGAGGCCGACCGGGTGCTCGGCCTCGAACTGGGGGCGGACGACTATCTGGCGAAGCCGTTCAGCATGCGGGAGCTGGTGGCCCGGGTGCGGGCCGTGACACGGCGCACCCAACGGGGTCTGCAGGAGCGGGAGTTCACCGAGACGGTCCCGAGCTCCCACGCCCGGCCACAGCACCAGCCGCAGCCGCAGTCCCAGCCCCGATACGAAGCGCGGCAACCGCAGCAACCGCAGCCCACCGGCGGTGCCGTCGGTCCGCTGGTCGTCGACCGGCGGACCCGGCAGGTGTGGGTGGGGGAGGACACGGTGACCCTGACGCCCAAGGAGTTCGAACTCCTCGCGCTGCTCACGGAGGACCCGGGGGCCGTGTACTCCCGGCAGCAGATCCTCGACCGGGTCTGGGACCCGCACTACGAGGGCCCGACCAAGACACTCGACGTCCATGTCGCCACCCTTCGCCGGAAGTTGGGCAACCCGGCGTGGATCCAGACCCTGCGCGGAGTGGGCTTCCGGCTGGCGGTGCACACCCAGCCGCCGGCCGCCGCTCCGCCACCGGTGACCTACCCGTCCGCCCCGCAACCGGCGTACGAGCAGCAGACCTACCCCTCGCTGTTCGAATCCCCGCCCGCCTACGACGTCTCCCACCAGCCCTCGGCCTCCGGCTACGAGACCCGCGACTCCTACGACTCGTACGAGCCCCACGACTCATACGCGTCCCACGCGTCCCACGACTCCTACGCGCCCTACGACTCCTTCGACTCCTTCGGCTCCTCCTACGACCCCCCGCCCGCCCGCTCCCGCCCCGCCCCCGCCCCCCACCCCTCGGCGGCCTACTGATGACCCGGCGGCTGCTGCTCAGCTACCTCACGCTCGCCGCGCTGCTGCTGCTGTGTCTGGAAATCCCGCTGGGTTTCGTCTACTCGCGGGGTGAGCGGGAGCGGGTGATCAACGCGGCGAAGGACGAGGCGGAGTCGGTGTCGGCGTTCGCCTCGCTGTCCGTGTCGGCGGGGCGGGCCGCGGAGGACCTGCCCGAGCGGGCCGCCCACTGCGCCGAGCGCATCGGCGGCATGGTGCTGATCGTCGACCAGGACGGTGCCCTGCTGGCCACCTCGCATCCGCTCAGCGCCGCCGAGCAGCACAGCCTCGCCTCCTGGCCGGGCATCGCCGCCGCCCTGCGTGGCACGGCCACCGCGGATGTGCGCACCTCCACCATCGGCGGGGTGCAGTACCTCGCGGTGGCCACGCCGGTGCGGCACGGCTCGCAGAAGCTGGGCGCCGTACGGATCACCGTGCCGACCCGGATGGTGCACGAACGGGTGCACCACGTCTGGCTGTTGCTGGTCCTCGGCGGACTGGTGGCGCTCACCGCGGTCGCCGTCATCGGCTTCGGCATCGCCCGCTGGACCGGCCGGCCCATCCGTGAACTGGAGAACGCCACCCATGAGTTGGCCGTCGGCGGCACCGCCGTACCGGTGGCGATCACCAAGGGGCCGCCGGAGGTGCGCTCCCTCGCCGCCACGTTCAACCGCACCGCCGCCCGTCTGGAACACCTGCTGGCCTCCCAGCGTGCCTTCGCGGGAGAGGCCTCGCACCAGCTGAAGACCCCGCTCGCGGCGCTGCGGCTGCGGCTGGAGAACCTGGAGAACGACATCGCCCTGAACGCGCGGGGTTCGCTGACCGCCGCGCTGACCGAGACCGACCGGCTGGCCCGGATGGTCGAGGGGCTGTTGGCGATGGCCCGGCTGGACGAGAGCGCGGCAGAGCCGGAGCGGATCGATCTGGCGCAGGTGTGCGGGGAACGCCACCGCGCCTGGCGGCCGTTGTACGAGCAGCACGGCGTCTGGCTGGCACTGGCCGGGGACTGGGACTGCACGGGCGAGGTGCTGGCGCTGCCCGGCGCGGTGGAGCAGATCCTCGACAACCTGCTCTCCAACGCGCTGCGGGTTTCGCCCCCCGGCTCCTCGGTCTCGATCGACCCGCGCCGCCCCGCGTCGCCCGAGCGCCGCTTCGCGCACCGGCACCCGTCGCCCGAGCGCCGCTTCCCGCACCGCGCGTCCGGACCGGGGTGGATCGAGCTGCACGTCATGGACGAGGGGCCCGGGATGACCGAGGAGCAGCGGCGGCGCGCCTTCGACCGCTTCTGGCGTGCCCCGGACGCCCCCAAGGGCGGTACGGGCCTCGGCCTGGCCCTGGTGCAGCGGCTCGCGCACGCGAGCGGCGGCGAGGTGGTGCTGCGGCAGGCACCGCGCGGCGGCCTCGACGCCGTCGTACGGCTCCCGGCGGCCCCGGCCGGCCCCGGCGGCCCCGCCGCCCCGTCCCAGCGACCGACGAGACCCCTGCAGACGACGGCACCGGGCCGGCTGTGACCGCCGGACCTCAGGCCGCCGCGCGGACCTCGTACGTCGCGATGCGTACCGTCTCGTCGTCGAGGCACTGCCCGGACACGAGGTCGAAGCGCTGCTTCAGGAGCGGGGAGGCGACGAACGGGCGGCCCTGGTGGGTGCCGGTCAGACCGCGGGAGAGGACCGCCGCGCCGGCGAACGGGTCGCGGTTGTCGACGGCGTACAGCTCTCCCGCGCGGTCCCGGAAGAGGGCGACCTGGCGGCCGTCCGGCAGCAGTGCGGCCACGCCCCGGCCGGGGAGCAGCCGGCTCAGGTCGCAGACCGTGAACCAGTCGCCGTCCAGCTGGAGTTGAACCTTCAGATCGGTGGTCTCGGGTGCCAGGGTCATCGCTGGGCGCTCCCTTCCAGGGGACGGTGGCCGATGGTCAGCAGCGGCAGGTCGGGCTTGATCTGGCCGCGCTCGGGGACGAAGCCGACGACCGGGTCGGGGGTGTCCGGCGCGTTCACGAAGGACACGAACCGGGCGAGCTTCTCTGGGTCGTTGATGGTGGTCGCCCACTCGTCGGCGTAGTTCGCCACGTGGTCGGCCATCAGGGACTCCAGCTCCTCGCAGATGCCGAGGGAGTCCTCCACGACCACGTCGCGCACGTGGTCCAGGCCGCCGGGGATCCGCTCCAGCCAGGTGGAGGTGCGCTCCAGGCGGTCGGCGGTGCGGATGTAGAACATCAGGAAGCGGTCGATCAGGCGGATGAGTTCGGCGTCCGACAGGTCCTGGGCGAGCAGGTCGGCGTGGCGCGGGGTGGCGCCGCCGTTGCCGCCGACGTAGAGGTTCCAGCCGGCCACGGTGGCGATGATGCCGAAGTCCTTCGACTGGGCCTCCGCGCACTCGCGGGCGCACCCGGAGACGGCGGACTTGAGCTTGTGCGGCGACCGGAGGCCCCGGTAGCGCAGCTCCAGGTCGATCGCCATCCGGACGGAGTCCTGGACGCCGTAGCGGCACCAGGTCTGGCCCACGCAGGACTTGACGGTCCGCAGCGACTTCCCGTACGCGTGGCCGGACTCGAAGCCGGCGTCCACCAGCCGGGTCCAGATCAGCGGGAGCTGTTCGACGCGCGCGCCGAACATGTCGATCCGCTGACCGCCCGTGATCTTCGTGTAGAGGCCGAAGTCCCGGGCGATCTCACCGATCACGATGAGGCCCTCGGGTGTGATCTCACCGCCGGGGATGCGCGGGACGACCGAGTACGAGCCGTTCTTCTGGAGGTTGGCGAGGAAGTGGTCGTTGGTCTCCTGCAGCGCCGCCTGCTCGCCGTCCAGGACGTAGCCGCTCGCGCCGATGGTCGGGGCGAGGGAGGCGATGATCGAGGCGACCGCCGGCTTGCAGATGTCGCAGCCGTCGCCGCCCCGGGCGTCCTCGCGGCCGTAGCGGTCGAGGAGGCCCTGGTAGGTGTTGATGCGCAGGGCGAGGACGATCTCGTACAGCTCCTCGCGGGTCTGCGAGAAGCAGCCGCACAGGCCCTTGTCGACCTCGACGCCGTTCGCCTCCAGCTCGGCGGTGACCAGCTGGCCGAGCACCTTGACGCAGCTCCCGCAACCGGTACCGGCCTTGGTGCACTTCTTCACCTCGGGCACGGTGGTGCAGGAGTGCTCCGTCACCGCGCCGCGGATCGCGCCCTTCGACACGTTGTGGCAGGAGCAGATGACCGCCTCGTCGGGCAGCGCGGACGGGCCGAGCTGGACCGACTCCCCGGCCCCGGCCGGCAGGACCAGCGACTCGGGGGAGACGGGCGGCACGGACCCGGTGAACGCGCGCAGCGTGCCGTACGCGTCGGCGTCGCCGACCAGGATGCCGCCGAGCAGGGTGCCGTCGCGGCCGATGACGAGCTTCTTGTACAGGCCCGAGCGGGAGTCGGAGTAGACGACGTCGAGGCAGTCCTCGGCGGTGCCGTGCGCGTCGCCGAAGGACGCCACGTCGACGCCGAGCAGCTTCAGCTTGGTGGACAGGTCGGCGCCGGTGAAGGCGGCCTCGTCCTCGGCGATGGTGGCGGCCGCGGTCTCGGCCTGCTCGTAGCCGGGTGCGACCAGGCCGTACACGCGGCCGTCGGCCGCGAGCGCGCACTCGCCGATCGCGAAGACGTGCGGGTCGGAGACGGTACGGCACTGCTCGTCGACGGAGATGCCGCCGCGCTCGCCGACCCTGAGTCCGCAGTCGCGGGCCAGCTGGTCGCGGGGGCGGACACCGGCGCTGAACACCACCAGGTCGGTGGCGAGTTCGGAGCCGTCGGACAGCTTCATGCCGGTCACCGATCCGGAGTCGTCGACGACGATCTCCTGGGTGCCCACACCGGTGTGGACGGACAGGCCCATGTCCTCGATGGTGCGCAGCAGCGCGGCGCCGCCGCCCTCGTCGACCTGCACCGGCATCAGGCGCGGCGCGAACTCCACGATGTGGGAGGTGAGTCCGAGGCCCTTCAGCGCGCCGGCCGCCTCGAGTCCGAGCAGACCGCCACCGACCACCGCACCCGTCGTCGCCTTCGTCTTCGCGTACTCCTCGATCGCGAGCAGGTCCTCGATCGTGCGGTAGACGAAGCAGCCCTCGGCGTCCTTGTTCGGGACCGGCGGCACGAACGGGTAGGAGCCGGTGGCGAGGACGAGGGTGTCGTAGTCGAAGACCTGGCCGGACCGGGCGGTGACCTTCTTCGCCTCGCGGTCGACGCTCTCCGCCGGGTCGCCGACGTACAGCTCGATGCCGTGCGCGGCGATGAACTCCATGTCCGTCATGGAGAGTTCCTCGGGCGTCCGGCCCGAGAAGTACGAGGTGAGCGCGACGCGGTCGTACGCGGGACGCGGCTCCTCGCACAGCACGACCACGCGGTGCGTGGCGGTCAGGCCGCGCTCGGCGAGCCCTTCGAGGAAGCGCTGGCCGACCATGCCGTGGCCGACGAGCACGATCGTGGGGGTGGCCCCCTCAGTGGCGGTCATTCAGGAGCCTCCATCGTTGGTGAGCAGGTGGAGCAGGGGGCCGCCGTCGTCGGGGAGCGGCTCTGCTCCCTCCCAGGCGCGGGCGAGCGCGCCGACGGTGCCGAGTTCGCCGACGAGGACCCCGCCGACCAGGCGGTCGTCGCGGACGACGACCTTGCGGTAGGTGCCGCGGGTGGCGTCGGCGAGCTGCACGACGTCGTCGCCGGGGCGGGGCTCGGTCTCGCCGAACGCGGCGAGGTCGAAGGCGCCGTTCCCCGACAGGGTGAGCCGGGTGAGGGAACGGGTGCCGGTGTAGCGGGAGTCGGCGTCCCCGGCGAGCAACTCGGCCAGAGCATCGGCCTGTTCAAGCGCGGGAGCGGCCAGCCCGTATACCGTCCCGGCGTGTTGGGCGCAGTCGCCGATGGCGTGGATGCGCGGGTCGGAGGTGCGGAGTTCGTCGTCGACCAGGATTCCCCTGTGTACGGCGATCCCCGCGTCCTTCGCCAGACCGGCGCGCGGTGACACCCCGCAGGCCAGCACCACCAGATCGGCGTCGAGGGCGTAGCCGTCGGACATCTCGACGGAGCGGACGGCGCCGCCGACACAGCGCACGTCCCGTACCCGGCACTCGGTGTGGATCTCCACGCCGAGGTCGGCGAGGTGCCGGCGGACCAGCTTCGAGGCCGCCGGGTCGAGCTGGCGCTCCATGAGCCGCTCGGCCTGCTGGGCCAGGACGACCTGGGCGCCGCGCACGGCGAGTGCCCGGGCCGCGGAGACCCCGAGGAGCCCACCGCCGATGACCACGGCACGGACGCCGGGCCGTACGGCCTTGGACAGGCCCAGACAGTCGTCCATGGTGCGGAAGGCGTGGACACCCTCGGGGAGTTCGTGATCCGGTGTGAACAGACCGCGCAGGGGCGGCAGCACCGGATTGGAGCCGGTGGCGAGGACCAGCGTGTCGTATGCGATCTCCGAGCCGTCCGCGCAGGTCACCGTCCGCCCGGCGCGGTCGATGCCGGTGACGCGGGCCCGGAGCGGTCCGGCGGGTGCGGGCAGCGCGATCACCTCGGGGGCGTACCGGCCGGCCAGCACCTCGGCGAGCAGGACCCGGTTGTAGGGCCGGTGCTCCTCCTCGCCGACGAGCAGTGCGGGCACGCCCAGCTCGCCGAGCCGGCGGGCGAGTCGGACGCCCGCGAGGCCGGCGCCGATCACCACCACACGCGTATTCGAGGTCATGCCGTCGAGCGTGCGGTGCGGAGGTTACCCGGCCGCATCACGGTTGTTTCCCGCGAGGAACGCTGCCCTCAGCGGGGACGGAAGGTGGGTGTGAGGGGTTTCCGGAGGTGGTGGGAGCGGGCTGTGAGAAGCCGCCTGCGGGTCCGTCGCGGCCGGTCGGACGGGGTCCTGACCATGCCGGACATGCCTCTCGCGACCGGCCCCGCCACCCGCTGCCGGATCCTAGTGCCCTCGCGGGCCCGGGTGTATCGACCCGCGGTGTTGTTCACCCGGCTGATCGGCTACCGGCCCGAGGGCATCTCCAGGGCAAGATCGTGCTCACCGTCGCCTGAGGGCCGTCCCGCGAACGAGCCGTCTGCCGGCGTCGGACGCGGGCGGCGGCCCGACCGTGCTCACGACAGGTCAAGGCCGTGTGCTCGCCAGATGTGCGAACACGACCACGTTCCCCTGGTATCCCGTCGACTTCGAGTAGCCGCCGCCGCAGGTGATCACCCGTAGCTCGGGGCGGGGGGCGGCGCCGTACACCTTGGCGTCGGGGAAGCGGCGGGCGTCGTAGACCTCGACCGCGTCCACCGCGAAGACGGCCGTGCGGCCGTCCAGGCGGTCCACCTCGATGGTGCTGTGCTTGCGCAGTGCGCCCAGGTCGTAGAAGACGGCGGGGCCGTCGGCGTTGTCGACGTGCCCGGCGACGACGGCGGTGCCCCGCTCGCCGGGGGCGGTGCCGGCCTCGTACCAGCCGGCGAGGTTCTCCTGCTCGGCGGGCGGGGCGCCGAGGCTGCCGGAGGCGGTCAGGGCCAGCCCGGTCAGGGGTGCGTCGACATGGATCGCGGGGATGCGGATCCGCAGCGGCGGGGAGGGCGGCAGGGCCGGGGCGGAGCGTATGCCCGCTTCGCCGTCCGCACCGCCGTGCCCTGCTCCCGAGTGGGCCTGGGCGGCGGACGGCTGCGGCGGGGGGTGCGTCTCGGCGCCGCTGCGGAGCAGCCACGCGCCCGCGCAGAGGGCGGTCGTGGTGACGGCCGCTATGACGGTGTTGCCGACCCGACGACGCATCGCGCATCCCTTCTCCTCGCGCCTCCTCCCGCGGGCCCCGTACCCCCCTCCGGGCCGCGAGGGGCGTCGGGCCCGGAGGGGGAGGGGACATGCGGTACCGGCGACGGACAGCGGAGGGTGTCCGTCACATCCCGTCGCCTCTCGCCCGGCGATGCAGGAGCCAGGTACCGCCCGCGGCGGCGACGGCGAGTGCCGCCACACCGGCCGCGGTCTGCACGGGGTCGGGGCCGAGTGCGCCGCCGACCCCCGTCTTCACACTTCCTCGCGGAGCCACCGGCTGCCGCGCCGCGACCAGCGTCACCACCAGGTCCCCCGTGACCCGCCGTTCGCCCCTGGCGCACTGCGCGACGATCTCGTACGTCCCCGGCTGCGCGCTCGGCGGCACGCGGAACTCCCCGGCGGCCGCGCCCCGGTCGGTGCCGGGCGCGAGCGGGAAACGCCCGGCGCCCACCGCGCCCGCGTCCCCCGTCGCCGCAGCGTCCCCGCCGCACGCCGTCGTGCTCACCGTCACCGGTCCGCCCGGCACGGCGGTGGCGGGGCGGATCTCCAGGACTCCTCCGCCCGCGTCCCCACGGCCTCCGCCGCGTCCCCCGTCGCCGTCCGCGCCGTACGCCGGAAGGGCGATCGCGCCGGCGGCGGCCACGGCGAGCGCGGCGGGGGTCAGCAGGCGGGCGGTACGTCGCATCTGTGTGCTCCTTCGAGCTCCTCGGGTCGCGTCCCTGCTCTTCCGAGGTAAGTCGCAGCGCGGCCCGCCCGCTTCCTGAGGAGGCGTCAGGAATGGGATGAATGGGTGTCGGGCGGTGCTGGAAAGGGCTGCGGGGGACGGCTGTTTCAGCAGGTCACCGGGGTGTCGGAGGAACGTGCCGGGAAAAGCCCGCGCGGAGGGTGTGAACGGGTGACCGTCACCTGTGGGCCAACCAGTCCCCGCCGTCGACGAGTTTGCCTCCGGCCCGCAGCCGGGCGGCGACGACCGGCGCGGCGACGTACACCCAGGCGCGCGAAGACCCGCCGTCCCCGACGGTCACCTCCCGCACCACCCGCTCGTACAGGTTGCGCGGGTCGCCCGGCGTGTACTCCTCCAGCCGGTCCAGTTCGGCGAGCAGCCGGGCGTACTCCCCGGGAAGGGCGGTGACCAGATCCCCGGCCACGGTCCCGCCGCCCTCCGGCTCCTCCACCGCGTACGGATAGCCGGGGCCGTCGTACAGCACGGCGCCCCGCAGCCGGGCCGGTTCCTCGCGGAGGGTGCGGCCGCGCAGGAACAGGTCGTGGTTGGCCTCGCCCGGGCGGAGGGTGCCGTAGACGAAGAACGGGAGGCCGGGGCGGTGCGGGGTGGTCGGGATGCTCACGGAAACGATTCTCTCCTCTCACGTCAACGGCACCTCGCGCTATGGACATGGATTGTCATGCCCCCTTAAATCTCAGGACGACCTCAGTGCCACCCCCACCCGTGGTGCTCTGCGCCACCCCACATCCGCGCCCCCCACGGCGCCTTCCCGAGGAGACCGAGCAGACTGATGAGTCGGATACGGCAGCACGTCCGAGGTTCCCGTCTCGCCACCGCCGGCATCGCCGCCGCCACGGCCACCCTGCTGGCCGCCGCGCTCTCCCCGGTCGCCGACGCGGCCGACAGACCGACCCGCGCCACCGCGCTCGACCACGCGGCCGCCGCCCTCGCCGAGCACGCGGCGAGCCTGGGCCTGACCGCCACCCAGGGCACGTCCGTCCGTGACGTCGTGATCGACAAGGACGGCACCCAGCACGTCCGCTACGACCGCACGTACCGCGAACTCCCCGTCCTGGGCGGCGACTTCGTGGTCCACCTGGCCCCCGACGGCGCCTACCGCAGCGCGAACCGGGCGACGAGGAGCACGATCTCCCTCCCCACCATCGCCCCGAAGGTGTCCGCCCCCGAGGCCGCCGACACCGCCGTGAACGCACTGCGCGCGGCCAACCTCGGCGACACCCTGAAGCAGGTCAAGGCCAAGCCGCAGCTGGTCGTCGACGCCCTGCACGGCACCCCCAGGCTGGCCTGGCGGACGAACGCCGTCGGACTGGACTCGCTCGGCAACCCGGTCGCCCGGACCGTGCTGACCGACGCGCGCACCGGCGCCCGGATCGACGCCTGGGACTCCCTCGAGACGGCGACGGGCGACGGCGCGTCCCTGTACGGCGGCACGGTCCCGCTGGAGACGACGCTCTCGGGCTCGACGTACCAGCTCAAGGACCCGACGCGCGGGAACACGTACACGGGTGACGCCGAGAACAAGACCGACCTGTGCATCTTCGGCATCTGCATCAGCCGCGCCCCCGCGACGCTCTTCACGGACACCGACAACCACTGGGGCACGGGGGCGGCCGCGGATCGTTCGACGGCCGCGGTCGACGCCCAGTACGGCACCGACGTGACCTGGGACTACTACAAGAACGTGCACGGCCGCAACGGCATCGGCAACGACGGCAAGGGCTCCTACAACCGGGTCCACTACGGCAACAACTACGCCAACGCCTTCTGGGACGACAGCTGCTTCTGCATGACGTACGGCGACGGCAACGCCACGCAGCTCGGCCCGCTGGTGGCGCTGGACGTGGCCGGCCACGAGATGTCCCACGGCGTGACGTCGAAGTCGGCCAACCTGACCTACTCGGGCGAGTCCGGCGGCCTGAACGAGGCCACCTCCGACATCTTCGGCTCGCTGGTGGAGTTCTACGCGAACAACTCCTCCGACGTCGGCGACTACCTCATCGGCGAGAAGATCGTCCGCTCCGGCTTCGGCCGGGACGCCCTGCGCTACATGGACAAGCCGAGCAAGGACGGCAACTCCGCGGACTACTGGAGCAGTTCGGTCGGCAACCTCGACGTGCACTACTCCTCCGGGGTCGCCAACCACTTCGCCTACCTCCTCGCGGAGGGCAGCGGCACGAAGACCGTCAACGGCGTCACCTACAACTCCCCGACGTACAACGGCTCGACGGTCACCGGGATCGGCCGCGACAAGCTGGGGGCCATCTGGTACCGGGCGTTGACGGTCTACATGACCTCGTCGACGAACTACGCGGGGGCGAGGACGGCGACCCTGAACGCCGCCCGCGACCTCTACGGCTCCGGCGGCACGGAGTACAACGCGGTGGCGGCGGCCTGGAGCGCGGTCAACGTGAACTGACCGTGGGGAAAGTCGCTTTGGCGTGACCCGATCACCCGTTAGGCTCCCCCGGCGCGCGCGTGACCAGCGCGCGCCGGGGGCAGTCCGACCAGGGGGTACCGGGGGTAATGAGAGACACGGCCGAGGAAGTCGCCGGACCGGCGAAAGGCCCGAACGCGTGGTTGCAGGTCATTTCGGCGTTCGTGGTGGTGGCGGCGCTGGCGGGGTTCCTGTGGAAGCAGCAGAAGGACCATGCCCTGGAGGCGAACGCCGCGAGCGTTCCCGGCGGACCGATCACCTGCTCGACGTCGACGCCGACGGGGCTGCCGACGCTGGCGCGGCCGGGCGTGAAGTACGTCTCCTCGAACCAGCTCTGCCAGGCGCTGAACCGCACCGACCTCGCCACGCTGCTCGGCACGCCGGGGGAGAAGGTGACCTCGTACGGGGGCGGAGACGACTCGTTCACCATGGTCGACGGTGACATCCCCGCCCCCGAGATGCAGGTCACCCTGACGACGTTCTCCGTCCAGCTCTCCGCCAACTTCGACCACTTCGCGGTCAAGGACATGGCCCACATGCTGGGCGGCGACGCGCGGGAGCGGACGTTCCTCGGCCGCCCGGCGGTGCTGTACTCGGACCGGACCCTCGCCTTCGCCCTCTTTCCCGGCAGCGGCAGCGGCAGGACGGCGAGCGGCCCCGGCAGCCCCACCCGCAGGCTGGTGGTCGCCCGGGACCCGAAGGACGGCGGCGGTTCCTACGACGTGTCCCTCTGGCGCCAGGACTCCGCACCGCCCGACGACGCGACGCTCCTGCGCGTCGCCGAGACGGTACTGCCGACGATCCCGGGCTGGACCACCGGCTGACGGCTGCCTGCACCTACGTGTCCGGTTACGTGGTTCCACCGAGGACCGACGGGGCCGTCGCGTGTGAGGCTCACCCGATGGCAACAGAGGACGCGAGGCAGGCGGACGCGAAGTCGGCGGGCACCACCGACCGGGCTCCTGCCTGGGTTCGGGGTCTCCTGGCCTACATCGGGCTGTCGCTCGCCGTCGGCGCGGTGTGGATGACCGTGACCTACGGCGCGAAGGTCCTGGCGGGTGTCGGGTGGGCCGGCGTCCCGGGCCGGTTCGAGGTCGTGGAGTGCGTGGACGTGGAGACGACCGTGGACCGGGGCGTCGCACGGACGCGCTACTGCACCGGCACCTTCCACCCGGACGACGGCGGACCGGACATCGAGCACGTCCTCATCAAGGGCGGCCGGGGCGACGCGTACGAGCCGACGCCTCCGGGGAGCCGGTGTTACGGCGATTCGCCCGACGAGCCCTGGTGGTGTGCGGACGGACCGACCTCGGTGGCGGCACGCTATCTCGACGGCGAGGCGTGGACGTTCGGCAGCGGCCTGTGGGTGCCGGGTTCGCTCACGGTCCTCGCCCTGTGCGGCTTCGGTCTGTCGACACTGCTGATCCTCCATCAGCTGGTGTGGCCGGACCCCGGACGGCGGCCGCGCCGGCTGAGGCGCCGCGTCCACGACTTCACCGCCGTCGGGGGCATCGCCTTCGTGGCGTTCCTCGTCGCGCTGGCGTTCGACGTCAACAGCTGACGCTTCTCCGTCACGGCCCTTCTCCGCCACGGCCCTTCTCGTGGACGACACCGAAGGCCGGCCCCCTTCCGGGTGCCGGCCTTCGCCGAACGGACCGCCGTCGGTCAGGCGACCAGCTCCTGGTCCTCCAGCCCGGTCGGCGCGTTCGGCGCGGGCTGTGCGGCCGTCGCCGGCTTCCCGCCCCGCATCACCAGCGTCGCCAGCACCGCCGCCGCCAGGACGCCGATCGCGCTGACGGTGAACGTCGTCGTCATCGCGCCGGCGAAGGCCTCGCGGGCGGTGTGGACCAGTTCGGGGTCGCCGCCCCCCGTCGCCAGCGCGCCGGCGATCGACTCGCGGGCCGCCTCGGGGGCGTCGGCCGGCATCCGGGCCGTGTAGCCGCCCGCCAGCAGCGAGCCGAGGATCGCGATCCCGAGGGCGGTGCCGGCCTGCTGGACGGTGTCGTTGAGGGCCGAGCCGACACCCGCCTTGTCCGCGGGGATGGTGCCCATCAGGGCGCCCACGGCGGCCGGCATCGCCATGCCCGCCCCGAAGCCCAGCAGGCCGAGGGAGATCGCCGGGACGGTGAAGCCGGAGTCCGCGTCGACCGTGGTGAGCAGGGCGAAGCAGGCGGCCATCACCAGCATGCCGGTCAGGACGACCAGCCGGTTGCCGGTCCTCGCGGCCAGTTTCACGCCCAGTCCGTTGCCGGCCAGCGCGGCGACGGCGAGGGGCAGGAAGGAGAGGCCCGCCTTGACGGGGGAGTAGCCGAGGACGAACTGCAGGTACTGCGTGAGGACCAGCAGCAGACCGCCGTTGCCGATCTGGACCAGGGCCAGCGAGAGCGAACCGCCGCTGAAGTCGCGGTGCTTGAACAGGACCAGCGGGACCATCGGCGAGGAGGTCGTGTTCTCCCAGATCACGAACGCGGCCAGGGTCACCAGCGCCACGGTCAGGGTGAGTGCCGAGCGGCCGCCGAGCGGGCCGTGCTGCGGGATCTCGATGATCCACCAGACCAGCGCGGTCATGCCGACCGCCGAGAGCACGGCACCGAGAGGGTCCGGCTTCTGCCAGGGCGCCCTGGACTCCGGCATCAGCACCACACCGGCGACGACGGCCAGGAGGACGACCGGCACGTTGATGAGGAAGATCGAGTGCCAGGAGAAGTGGTCGATCAGGATCCCGCCCAGGACCGGGCTGCCGACCAGGCCCAGCATCGACACCGAGCCCCAGGCCGCCATAGCCCTGCCGCGCTCCTCCTCGTCGAAGACCGTGATGAGGATGGAGAGCGTGGACGGCATGATCAGGGCCCCGCCCACACCCATCGCGATACGGACGGCGATCACCTCGCCCGGGTTCGTGCAGACCGTCGCGGCCAGTGAGGCCGCCCCGAAGAGCACCAGGCCGGTCAGCATCACCCGCCGGCGGCCGAACCGGTCGCCGAGGCTGCCGGAGGTGAGCAGCAGACCCGCGAAGACCAGGATGTAGGAGTCGAGGATCCACTGAGTGTCCTGGGCGCCGGCCCCGAGGTCCTCGGTCATCGAGGGCACCGCGACGGTCAGCGCCATGCTGTCGATGGTCAGGACCAGCGTGCTCAGGCACAGCACGACGAGGATCCACCAGCGGCGGGGATTGCGGGTTTCCATGGGATTCCTGCCCTTTCAGCGGCTTCATCGGCCTGCGTACAGTGTTCCGTTCGGTGCGCACACTGTACGCAGAGCGGAACAGTGTGCGCAAGCGTTGAGCTCTGTACGCTGAAAGCGCACGATGTACGCCGCCAGATCGCCGGGAGTGGAGCCGTGGCCGCCAAGACGAGGAACCCGAACGCCGTGCCGTCCGTATGGGCCCGGGAGAAGCGCGAACCCGACCAGCCCTCGCTGAGCCGGAACGGGATCGTCCGCGAGGCCGTCGTCATGCTGGACGCCGAGGGCGTCGAGGCGCTGAGCATGCGCAAACTGGGCGCCCGGCTGGGTGCCGGCGCGACCTCCCTCTACCGGCACGTCGCCACCAAGGACGAGCTGATGGAACTCGTGGTGGACGAGGTCGCCGCCGAGATGCACGCACCGCCCGTCGACGGCGCCGACTGGCGGGCCGCCGTCACCGAGGCCGCGCGGTCGTTCCGGGTGACGGTGCTACGGCACCCCTGGCTCGCCTCGGTCCTCGGTCAGGCCGGTCTCGTCTACCTCGGGCCCAACCTGATGGCGTACACCGAGAGCCTCGCCGCCCTGTTCACCGCGGCCGGATTCCCCGAGCCGGGCCGGGCGATCGAACCGCTGCTCAGCTACGTCGTCGGCATCAGCACCACCGAGGCGGCCTGGCTCACCACCGTCGCCCGTTCCGGCGAGACCGAGGCGGAGTTCGTCGGCCGTCTGATGCCCGCGGCCCGGCGGGCCGCGGCGCCCTACGACCACCTGGCCCAGGAGTACGCCACCGAGACCGCCGATCCGGCCGCCCTGCGCGAGGCCAAGTTCACCTACGGCCTGGAAGTCGTCCTGGACGGCCTCGCCCTGCGCCTGCCCGGCTAGTGCCGTGGCACTAGGCGAGCTCCAGCCGTACCGCGCACACCTTGAACTCCGGCATCCGTGACGTCGGGTCCAGGGCCGGGTTGGTCAGGGTGTTGGCGCGGCCCTCGCCCGGCCAGTGGAACGGCATGAAGACGGTGTCGGGGCGGATCCCGGTGGTGATGCGGGCCGGTGCCACCGCCCTGCCCCGCCGGGACACGACGGCCACCGGATCGCCCTCGGCCGCCCCGAGCCGCGCCGCGAGACGCGGGTGCAGTTCCACGAACGGGCCGGGCGCCGCGGCGTTCAGCTCGGCCACGCGCCGGGTCTGGGCGCCGGACTGGTACTGGGCGACCACCCGGCCGGTGGTGAGGAGCACCGGGTAGTCGGCGTCCGGCTCCTCGGCGGCGGGCCGGTGCGAGACCGGGACGAACCGGGCCCGGCCGTCCGGCGTGGCGAACCGGTCCAGGAAGAGCCGGGAGGTGCCGGGGTGCTCCGCCGCGGCGGCAGGGCCCTCCTCCGGCGCCGGGCAGGGCCAGAACACCCCGTTCTCCTCGGCCAGCCGCCGGTAGGTGATGCCGGAGTAGTCCGCGATCCCGCCCGCGCTGGCCCGTCGCAGCTCCTCGAAGACCTCCTCGGGATCGGTCGGGAACCCCTTCTCCACGCCCAGCCGTGCCGCCAGCTCGTGCAGGACCTCCAGGTCGCTGCGGACGCCGTCCGGCGGGGTGACCGCCCGGCGGCGCAGCAGCACCCGCCCCTCCAGGTTCGTCGTCGTGCCCGTCTCCTCCGCCCACTGCGTGACCGGCAGGACGACGTCCGCGAGGGCCGCCGTCTCCGACAGGACGACATCGCAGACGGCGAGGAAATCAAGGGACTTGAGGCGTTCCTCGACATGCGCGGCGCGCGGTGCGGACACCACCGGGTTCGACCCCATCAGCAGCAGCGACCGTATGTCGGTGCCCAGCGCGTCCAGCAACTCGTAGGCGCTGCGCCCCGGTCCGGGCAGCGAGTCGGGGTCCACGCCCCATACCCCGGCCACGTGCCGCCGGGCCGCAGGGTCGTCCAGCTTGCGGTAGCCGGGCAACTGGTCGGCCTTCTGGCCGTGTTCGCGGCCGCCCTGCCCGTTGCCCTGCCCGGTCAGGCAGCCGTAGCCGGACAGCGGGCGTCCCGCCCGCCCGGTCGCCAGGACCAGGTTGATCCAGGCGCTCACGGTGTCCGTGCCCTTCGACTGCTGCTCGGGCCCGCGGGCGGTAAGCACCATCGCCGCCTCCGGCTCGCAGAACATCCGCACGCACTCCCGGAGTTGGGGAACGGACACCCCCGTGATCCGTTCCACGTACTCCGGCCAGTGCGCCATCGCCGCGGCCCGCGCGTCCTCCCAGCCCGCCGTCCGCTCCCGGACGTAGGCCTCGTCGACCCGTCCCTCGGCGACGACCAGGTGCAGCAGCCCGAGCGCCAGCGCGAGGTCGGTTCCCGGGCGGGGCGCCAGATGCAGGTCGGCCTGCTCGGCGGTCTTCGTGCGGCGCGGGTCGACGACGATCAACGTGCCGCCGTTCTCCCGCAGTTCGTTGAAGAAGCGGAGCGAGGGAGGCATGGTCTCCGCGAGGTTCGACCCGACCAGGATGACGCACCCGGTCCGCGGGACGTCCTCCAGCGGGAACGGCAGCCCGCGGTCGAGACCGAACGCCCTGATCCCGCCCGCCGCCGCGGACGACATGCAGAACCGCCCGTTGTAGTCGATCTGCGAGGTGCCGAGCACGACCCGGGCGAACTTGCCCAGCGCGTACGCCTTCTCGTTGGTCAGTCCGCCCCCGCCGAACACCCCGAGCGCGTCGGCCCCGTGCTCCGCCCGCACCCTGCCCAGCTCCCCGGCGATCCGGTCGAGCGCCTCCTCCCAGGAGGCCGGTACCAGCGTCCCGCCGGACCGCACCAACGGGGAGGTCAGCCGGACGGCCGCGTCCAGCACCGCCGGCGCCGTACGTCCCTTGCCGCACAACGCGCCCCGGTTCACCGGGAAGTCCGCTCGCTCGACCACCTCGACACCTCCCGTGGGCAGGGGCGACAGGGCCATCCCGCACTGCAGGGCGCAGTACGGGCAGTGGGTGGGCGTCGAGGTGGTCGGCATGCGCCTCAGCGTGCGTCGGCCGTGTTACACGCCGTGCGGTCTCCTGTTACGGCGGTGTGGTGGTGCCCTCCCCGGCGCGGGGGCGCGGTCGTGAGGACGACGCGAGCGGCCGGTGGGACCTCACCTACCTCGCGGCCAGCGCCCGCCGCACCCCCGGCTCCTTCGGCCCGAGGAACCGGGGATCCGGCTCGAACACCGCGTCCAGCGCCGCCTTGCCCGCCGCGAAGATCTCCCGCGTCCCCCCGTAGTACCAGGTCACGTCGTGCTTGTCGGCGACGCCGACGCCGTACGAGTCGACCCCCGCCGCCTCGCACAGCGCGACGGCCCGCCGGATGTGGAAGCCCTGGCTGATCAGGACGGCCCGGTCCACCCCGAAGATCTTCTTGGCGCGCACACAGGAGTCCCAGGTGTCGAAGCCGGCGTAGTCGCTGACGATCCGCGCCTCCGGCACGCCGTGCTTCCTGAGATAGCTCCGCATCGCGTCGGGCTCGTCGTAGTCCTCGCGGCTGTTGTCGCCGGTGACGAGGACGACCTCGATCCGCCCCTCCCGGTACAGCTTCGCCGCCGCGTCGAGCCGGTGCGCCAGATAGGGCGACGGCTCCCCGTCCCACAGGCCCGCCCCGAACACCACGGCCACCTTCGCGCGCGGCGCCTGTGCCGTCGTACCGACGCGGCCCGCCGTGGACACGTACAGCCAGGTGGCCGGAAGCAGCGCGAGCACGCACCCGGCCATCACGGCCTGCACCAGCCGGCGCCGCCCGGCACGGGTGCGCGGCAGCCGCGGTCGACGGATGTTCATGAGCTGCCCCCTGGACCCTGGATCGATCTCCCCTTCGACCGGGGAAGACGCGGGCCACGATGATCCGGTTCGCCCCGCCGCGCACCTCACACCGCCCCCGCCCCGGCGGTGAACCCCCGGAAAAGACTCGTGACGGTCAGGCAACCGGGGTGCAACCTCGTGCCGAGAGGATCGTTGCATGAGCCAGTCCAGCCTCGTCCAGCTCGCCGCCCGCCGGACCCCGGCGGGCGCGCCCGCGCTGGTGGTCGTCGCCCACGGCAGCCGCGACCCGCGTGCCCTGAGCACCGTCCGCGCCCTGCTCGACCGTGTCCGCGAGCAGCGCCCCGGGCTGCCCGTGCACCTCGGTCACATCGAGCTGAACGAGCCCCTGCTCACCGACACCCTGGCCGGCCTGGACGCCCGGGGCACACAGGACGCCGTCCTGGTCCCCCTCCTCCTGGCCCGCGGCTACCACGTCAGGCGCGACATCCCCGAGATGGCGGCGAGCGCCCGGGTACGCACGCGCGTGGCAGCGCCGCTGGGACCGCACCCGCTGCTGGTGGACACCCTGTGCGCGCGTCTGGCCGAGGCGGGCTGGAACACGGCGATGTCCCCGGCCGAGCGCCGCACGAGCGCGGTCGTCCTGGCGGCGGCGGGCTCCCGGGACCCCGACTCGGCGTCGGACACCCGCCGCACCGCACGGCTGCTGGCGGAGCGGCTGGGGGTGCCGGTGGTTCCCGCGTACGCCTCGACGGCGGCCCCGACGGTCCCGGAGGCGGTCCGGGCCCTCCGGGCGAGGGGACGGGACCGGGTGGCGGTGGCGTCCTGCTTCACGGCCCCCGGACGCTTCGCGACGGAGTCCGCGCAGGCGGCCCCCTGGATCGCGTCGGCGCCGCTCGGGACCCACCCCGCGATGGTGGGTCTGCTGCTCCACCGCTACGACCAGGCACGTGCCATGGGCGGTTCCGCCAACGCCGCCTGAAGGGGGCGCCCGCACAACCCGGCACGCCGGCAGCCGCCCGATTGTCACCGCCGCCGCTTACTGTCGAAACATGCCCTATGACCTGCCGTCAGCCGAACGATGGGCCCCCGAGCCCGACAAGCGCCCCGGCCGCACCGCCTTCCAACGGGACCGCGCGCGCGTCCTGCACTCCTCGGCGCTCAGAAGACTCGCGGGCAAGACCCAGGTCGTCACCCCGGGCGAACGCAGCCAGGAGTGGGACGCCACCCCCCGCACCCGTCTCACCCACTCCCTGGAGTGCGCCCAGGTGGGCCGGGAACTCGGCGCGGCCCTCGGCTGCGACCCCGACCTCGTGGAAGCGGCCTGCCTCTCCCACGACCTGGGCCACCCTCCCTTCGGCCACAACGGCGAACAGGCGCTGAACGACTTCGCGCGGGACTGCGGCGGCTTCGAGGGCAACGCCCAGTCGCTGCGCCTCCTCACCCGCATCGAACCGAAGCGCTTCACCGCCGAGGGCTCCGTCGGCCTCAACCTCACCCGCGCCACCCTCGACGCCGCCACCAAGTACCCGTGGCCGCGCGGCGCCCACCCCACGAACCCGGCGTCCCCCAAATTCGGCGTCTACGACGACGACCGCCCCGTCTTCGACTGGGTCCGCAAGGAGGCCCCCGGCACGCGCACGTGCTTCGAGGCACAGGTCATGGACTGGTCGGACGACGTGGCGTACTCGGTGCACGACGTGGAGGACGGCCTGCACGCCGGCCACATCGACCCCGCAAGCCTGCGCGCGGAGCCGGAGCGCGCGGAGGTCTTCCGGGTGGCGATCGGCCGCTACGTCCCCGCGGACACCGACCCGGCCGAACTCGCCGCCGCCCTCGACCGCCTCCAGGCCGAGGAGTGGTGGCCGCACCGCTACGACGGCTCGGCGGTCGCCCAGGCCCGCCTGAAGGACACCACCAGCCAGCTCATCGGCCGCTTCTGCCTGGCCGCCGAGGGCGCCACGCGCGTGAGACACGGCAGCGGGAGCCTCACCCGCTACGGCGCCGAACTCGTCGTACCCGAAGAGGCGCGCCTGGAGTGCGCGGTCCTCAAGGCCGTGGCCGACCTGTACGTCATGCAGCGCGCCGAACAGGAGCGGCTCCGAGCCGACCAGCGCATCGTGATCAGTGAGCTGGCCCAGGCCCTCACCGCCCGCGCGCCCGAGGGACTCGACCCCCAGTTCCGCGCCCTGTTCGACCTGGCCCCCGACGACCGGGCCCGCAAGAGGGTGATCGTCGACCAGATCGCCTCCCTCACCGACGCCTCGGCCCGCTCGCTTCACGCCCGTCTCGCGGGGCACCCGTAGCCCATATCCGTCACGCAAGGGACACAAGTAAACGCAAGTACCCCCAAACAGCCCCGAACGTGACCCAGCGTGGCCTGATCGGGCCACGTCCCCTTCCCCCATCACGCTCCGTGCGGGACGCTCGCATGTGGCGGTCCCGTTAAGAGGAGGCATCACGTGGTCGACGCGGATCAGACATTCGTCATCGTCGGAGGAGGTCTGGCCGGCGCGAAGGCGGCCGAGACGCTGCGAGCGGAGGGCTTCACCGGCCGCGTGATACTGATCTGCGACGAACGCGACCACCCCTACGAGCGGCCGCCGCTCTCCAAGGGCTACCTGCTCGGCAAGGACAGCCGCGAGAGCGTCTTCGTGCACGAGCCCGCCTGGTACGCGCAGAACGACATCGAACTGCACCTCGGCCAGACCGTCGACGCCATCGACCGGACGGCGAAGACGGTCCGCTTCGGCGACGACGGCACCCTCGTCCACTACGACAAACTGCTCCTGGCCACCGGCGCCGAGCCGCGCCGGCTGGACATCCCCGGCACCGACCTCGCGGGCGTCCACCATCTGCGCCGGATCGCGCACGCCGAACGCCTCAAGGGCGTACTGGCCGCCCTCGGCCGTGACAACGGCCACATCGTGATCGCCGGTGCCGGCTGGATCGGCCTGGAGGTGGCGGCGGCGGCCCGCGAGTACGGCGCGGAGGTCACGGTCATCGAGCCGGCCCCGACCCCGCTGCACGGCGTCCTCGGCCCCGAGCTGGGCAACGTCTTCGCCGAGCTGCACCGCGAGCACGGCGTGCGCTTCCACTTCGGCGCCCAGCTCACCGAGATCGTCGGCCAGGACGGCATGGTCCTCGCCGCCCGCACCGACGACGGCGAGGAACACCCCGCCCATGACGTCCTCGCGGCGATCGGCGCGGCCCCGCGGACCGCCCTCGCGGAGGCGGCCGGCCTGGCACTGGCCCAGCGCGCCCACGGCGGGGGCATCGCTGTGGACCACCGGCTGCGCACCTCCGACCCCGACATCCACGCCGCCGGCGACGTCGCGTCCTTCCCGCACGGCCTGTTCGACACCCGGCTGCGCGTGGAGCACTGGGCCAACGCGCTGAACGGCGGCCCGGCGGCGGCCCGCGCGATGCTCGGCCAGGACGTCACCTACGACCGGGTGCCCTACTTCTTCACCGACCAGTACGACCTGGGCATGGAGTACAGCGGCTGGGCGCCGCCCGGGTCGTACGACGAGGTGGTGATCCGGGGCGACGCGGGCAAGCGGGAGTTCGTCGCGTTCTGGGTGAAGGAGGGGAGGGTGCTCGCCGGGATGAACGTGAACGTGTGGGACGTCACAGAGCCGATCCAGAAACTGATCGCCGCCGGAACCCCCGTGGACACGGAGGCACTGGCCGACCCCCACACCCCCCTCGACCGTCTCATCCCGTAGCTGTCGGTCCGCCCCCGTAGAATCACCACGTGGCAGGACGGATCAACGACGAGGACGTGAAGGCGGTTCGGGACGCGGTCCCGATCGACGCCGTCGTGTCCGAGTACCTCCAGCTGCGCGGCGCGGGCGGCGGCAACCTCAAGGGCCTCTGCCCGTTCCACGACGAGAAGTCGCCCTCCTTCCAGGTCAGCCCGAGCAAGGGCCTCTTCCACTGCTTCGGCTGCCAGGAGGGCGGCGACACCATCACGTTCGTGATGAAGGTCGACCACCTCACCTTCTCCGAGGCCGTCGAGCGCCTCGCCGCCCAGGCCGGCATCACCCTGCGCTACGAGGAAGGCGGCTACAACCCCTCCCACCAGCGCGGCGAACGCATCCGCCTGGTCGAGGCCCACAAGATCGCCGCCGACTGGTACGCCGAACAGCTCGCCGTCAGCCCCGAGGCCGACACCGGCCGGATCTTCCTCGCCGAGCGCGGCTTCGACCAGGCCGCCGCCGTCCACTTCGGCGTCGGCTACAGCCCCCAGGGCTGGGACCACCTCACCCGCTTCCTGCGCGGCAAGGGCTTCAGCGACAAGGAACTGCTCCTCTCCGGCCTCGCCCAGGAGGGCCGCCGCGGCCCCATCGACCGCTTCCGGGGCCGTCTGATGTGGCCGATCCGCGACATCGGCGGAGAAGTCGTCGGCTTCGGCGCCCGCAAGCTCTACGAGGCGGACAACGGCCCCAAGTACCTCAACACACCCGACACGGCGATCTACAAGAAGAGCCAGGTGCTGTACGGCATCGACCTGGCGAAGAAGGACATAGCCAAGGCCAGCCGCGCGGTCGTCGTCGAGGGCTACACCGACGTCATGGCCTGCCACCTCGCCGGCGTGACCACGGCCATCGCCACCTGCGGCACGGCCTTCGGCGGCGACCACATCAAGATCCTCCGCCGCCTGCTGATGGACAACGGCAGCGCACGCGTGATCTTCACCTTCGACGGCGACGCGGCCGGCCAGAAAGCGGCCCTGCGCGCCTTCGAGGACGACCAGAAATTCGCCGCCGAGACATACATCGCCATCGCCCCCGACGGCATGGACCCCTGCGACCTGCGCCTCACCAAGGGCGACGAGGCGGTCGCCGACCTGGTCGAACCCCGCACGCCGCTCTTCGAGTTCGCGCTGCGCCAGATCGTCGTCCGCTACGACCTCGACACCCCGGCGGGCCGTGCGGCCGCCCTCGACGAGGCCGCGCCCATCGTCGCCCGCATCAAGAACAGCGGCGCCCAGCACGAGGTCGCCGTCCAGCTCGCCGGCATGCTCGGCATCCTCGACACCCAGTTCGTGGTCAAGCGGGTCGCCCAGCTCGCCCGTTGGGCCCGCGACCGGGGCGGCAAGGGTCCGGCGCCGGCCGGCCGCGGCGGCCCCCAGCAGTACGACGCCGCCCCCCGCCCCGCCACCGCGGGCCCCGCCCTGACCCTGCGCAACCCCGTCTACGCCACCGAGCGCGAACTGCTGAAACTCGCCCTGCAACGCCCCGAGCTGGTCTCCCCGGCCTTCGACGCGTACGGCATCGACGAGTTCACCGCCGCCCCCTACGCCGCCGTGCGCCAGGCGGTCCAGGACGCGGGCGGCGCCGAGTGGGGCGTACAGGACGGACAGGACTACCTGGTCCGGGTCCGCGAGGCCGCCCCCGACGACACGGTCCGCGCCATGGTCACCGAACTCGCCGTCGAGCCGATCATGCGCAGGACGGTCGACGAGATCTACGCGGGTGTGCAGCTGGTGGCGGTCCGTCGCCGGGCCGTGGAGCGCCGCGTCCGGGACG
The DNA here is from genome assembly GCF_040295925.1 of Streptomyces sp. NPDC002588. NCBI lineage: Bacteria > Bacillati > Actinomycetota > Actinomycetes > Kitasatosporales > Streptomycetaceae > Streptomyces > Streptomyces sp. NPDC002588. The sequence goes on along the minus strand of NZ_JBEOWF010000019.1, from coordinate 92,065 downwards.
TCCAGTCCCAGCTGGCCCGCCTCTCCGCCGGCGGCGACCCGGCCCAACTGGCCGCCGTGCAGAACGAGCTGTGGGTCCTCCAGCAGTACGACCAGGCCCTGCGGGAGCACGGCGCCACAGCTCTCTGAACAGCTGGTTACGGGCCGGACTCAAAAAGTCACCGCACGCCCCTCGTGGCGACGATGTGTCTTACTCCACACTGGGTCCGGTGCCTGAGTCCTCGGAGCGGCCCCCGGAGCACCGCTGCCGCTCACCTCAGCAGCGATCATCCTGGAGGTCGCCCCCGTGCAGACCCAGACTCTGACGCAGACCGACCGCACGACCGACAGCACCACCACCGACGGTACGGATCAGGACGCCGAGACCGACGTCCTGGCGGCGGTCCCGCCGCAGAACCGTGCCGCGCACCACCCGGAGACGGAGGCCGAACCGCCCGCCGAGGCCCTGGAAGAGGCCCCGGAAGAGGCCCCGGAAGAGGCCCCGGAGCCCGTCGAGACGCGCCCGGCCAAGGCGGCCGACAACAGCGGCCCCTCCTCGGACCTGTTCCGCCAGTACCTGCGGGAGATCGGCCGGATCCCGCTGCTCACCGCGGTCGAGGAGGTCGAACTCGCCCGCCGCGTGGAAGCCGGCCTGTTCGCCGAGGAGAAGCTCCTCAACACCCCCGACCTGGACAGCGAGCTGGCCCTCGACCTGGACCGGCTGGTCGTCATGGGCCGGATGGCCAAGCGCCGCCTCATCGAGGCGAACCTCAGGCTGGTGGTCTCCGTCGCCAAACGGTACGTCGGACGCGGGCTGACCATGCTCGACCTCGTGCAGGAGGGCAACCTCGGGCTGATCCGGGCCGTCGAGAAGTTCGACTACGCCCGCGGCTACAAGTTCTCCACCTACGCGACCTGGTGGATCCGCCAGGCCATGTCCCGCGCCCTCGCCGACCAGGCCCGCACCATCCGCGTCCCGGTCCACGTCGTCGAACTCATCAACCGGGTCGTCCGCGTCCAGCGCCGGATGCTCCAGGAACGCGGCTACGAACCGACCCCCGACGAGGTCGCCGGCCAGCTGGACCTGCCCCCGGAACGGGTCGGCGAAGTGCTGCGGCTGGCCCAGGAACCCGTCTCCCTGCACGCCCCGGTGGGCGAGGAGGACGACGTGGCCCTCGGCGACCTCATCGAGGACGGCGACGCGGCGAGCCCGGTGGAGTCGGCGGCGTTCCTGCTGCTGCGCGAGCACCTGGAGGCCGTGCTCTCCACCCTGGGCGAACGCGAGCGGAAGGTCGTCCAACTGCGCTACGGCCTCGCCGACGGCCGCCCGCGCACCCTCGAGGAGATCGGCCGCATCTTCGGCGTGACGCGCGAACGGATACGCCAGATCGAGTCCAAGACCCTCGGCAAACTCAGGGACCACGCGTTCGCGGACCAGCTGAGGGGCTACCTGGACTGAGCCCCGACCGGGAAGGGGCCGCTCCCCGATGCGAGCGGCCCCCGTACTGCAGCGTGCGTCGAAAGTCCCGCCTGCCCACGCCCTAGTCGACCTCGGCCACCGCCTGCGCGAACTGCGCCTTGTACAGCCGCGCATACGCCCCGCCGGACTCCAGCAGCTCGGTGTGCGCGCCCTGCTCCACGATCGACCCGTTCTCCATGACGAGAATCGTGTCCGCGTCCCGGATCGTCGACAGCCGGTGCGCGATGACGAACGACGTACGCCCGTGCGCGAGCTTCGCCATCGCCTTCTGGATCAGCACCTCGGTCCGGGTGTCCACGGAGCTGGTCGCCTCGTCGAGCACCAGGATCACCGGGTCGGACAGGAACGCCCGCGCGATGGTGATCAGCTGCTTCTCACCGGCGCTGACCCCGCTGCCCTCGTCGTCGATCACGGTGTCGTAGCCCTCGGGCAGGGTACGGACGAAGCGGTCCGCGTGGGCCGCCCGCGCCGCCTCCTCGATCTCGCCCCGGGTGACCTCCCGGGACGCGCCGTACGCGATGTTCTCCGCGATGGTGCCCCCGAACAGCCAGGTGTCCTGCAGCACCATGCCGATCCCGGCGCGCAGCTCGTCCCGGGACATGCGCGCGATGTCCACGCCGTCCAGGGTGATACGCCCGCCGGAGACGTCGTAGAACCGCATGAGCAGGTTCACCAGCGTCGTCTTGCCCGCCCCCGTCGGGCCGACGATCGCGACCGTGTGGCCCGGTTCCACCGCCAGGCTCAGGTCCTCGATCAGCGGCTTCTCGGGGTCGTAGCGGAACGACACGTGCTCCAGCGCGACCCGCCCGCGCAGCTCCTCCGGCCTGACGCCCGCCGCCGGATCCGCCTCCTGCTCCTCCGCGTCCAGGAGTTCGAAGATCCGCTCGGCCGAGGCGACGCCCGACTGCACCAGGTTCGCCATCGACGCGACCTGCGTCAGCGGCATCGAGAACTGGCGGGAGTACTGGATGAAGGCCTGCACGTCACCGATGGACAGGGCGCCCGACGCGACCCGCAGGCCGCCGACCACCGCCACCAGCACGTAGTTGATGTTCGACACGAAGAGCATCAGCGGCTGCATGATCCCGCTGTTGAACTGCGCCTTGAACCCGGCCTCGTACAGTGCCTCGTTCTGCTCGGCGAACAGCGCGGCCGACTCCTTCTGGCGGCCGAACACCTTCACCAGCGTGTGGCCGGTGTACATCTCCTCGATGTGGGCGTTCAGCTTGCCGGTGGAGCGCCACTGCTGCACGAAGTGCGGCTGCGACCGCTTGCCGACGCGCGTGGCGACGACGAACGACAGCGGCACGGTGACGAGCGCGACCAGGGCGAGCAGCCAGGAGACGTAGAACATCATCGCGAGCACGCCGATGATCGTCAGCAGCGAGTTGACGAGCTGGCCCATCGACTGCTGGAGGGTCTGCCCGATGTTGTCGATGTCGTTCGTGGCACGGGACAGCACCTCGCCGCGCCGGCTCTTGTCGAAGTACGACAGCGGCAGCCGCGACAGCTTCGTCTGCACGTCCTCGCGCATCCGGAACATCGTGCGGTTGACGGCCCGGTTGACCATCCGCGTCGCCACCGCCATCAGCAGACCGGCGACGAGGAACACCCCGAGCGCGAACAGCAGGACCTCGCCGACCTGGTCGAAGTCGATGCCCTTGCCCGGCGTGAAGTCGGTGCTCTTCAGCATGTCCGCGACGCTGCCCTTGCCGTCGTCGCGCATCGACTGGAGCACCTGCTCCTTGCTGGCGCCGGACGGCATCTCGCGGCCGATGATGCCCGCGAAGACCAGGTCGGTGGCCTTGCCGAGGATCTTCGGCCCGACCACGTTCAGGCCGACGCTGAGGACCACGCAGACCAGCATCACGCAGAGGGTGAACCGCTCCGGCTTGAAGTGGGAGAGCAGCCGCCTGCCGGACACCTTGAAGTCCAGCGAGCGGTTGTCGGGACCGGTGCCCGCCATCATGCGTCCCATGGGCCCGGCCATCAGGCGGCCTCCGCTTCCGTCAGCTGGGAGAGCACGATCTCCCGGTAGGTCTCGTTGTCGGCCATCAGCTCGCGGTGCGTACCGGTGCCGACGACGCGGCCCTCGTCGAGGACGACGATCCGGTCGGCCTCGCGGATGGTCGCCACCCGCTGGGCGACGATCACCACGGTCGCCTCCGAGGTCTCCTGTCCGAGTGCCGCCCGCAGGGCCGCGTCGGTGGCGTAGTCGAGCGCGGAGAAGGAGTCGTCGAAGAGGTAGATCTCCGGCCGCTGCACGAGCGTACGGGCGATCGCGAGGCGCTGGCGCTGACCGCCCGAGACGTTCGTCCCGCCCTGCGCGATGGGGGAGTCGAGGCCGTTCTCCAGCTTGCTCACGAAGTCCTTGGCCTGCGCCACCTCCAGCGCGTGCCACAACTCCTCGTCCGTGGCGTCCGGGTTGCCGTAGCGCAGGTTGGTCGCGACCGTGCCCGCGAAGAGATACGGCTTCTGCGGCACGAGCCCGACGGTCCTGGCGAGGACGACGGGGTCGACGTCCGCGACCGCCACCCCGTCGACCAGGACCTCCCCGTCGGTCGCGTCGAACAGCCGGGGGACGAGGCCGAGCAGAGTGGACTTGCCGCTGCCGGTCGAGCCGATGACGGCGGTCGTCTCACCGGGCCGTGCCACGAGGTCGATGGCCTTGAGGACGGGCTCCTCGGCACCGGGATAGCGGAAGCCCGCCGCCCGGATCTCCAGATGCCCGTGCCGCCGCAGCTCCGTGACCGGGGCCACCGGCGGAACCACGGACGAGGAGGTGTCCAGCACCTCCTGGATGCGCTCGGCGCACACCTCCGCGCGCGGCACCATCATGAACATGAAGGTGGCCATCATCACGGACATGACGATCTGCATGAGGTAGGCGAGGAACGCGGTCAGATCACCGATCTGCATCTGGCCGCTGTCGATCCGGTGGGCACCGAACCAGACCACCGCGATCGACGACAGGTTCACCGTGGTCATGACCACCGGGAACATCAGCGCCAGCAGATTGCCGGTCTTCAGAGAGATGTCGGTCAGGTCGGTGTTGGCCTTCCTGAAACGCCCCTGCTCGTACTCGTCGCGGACGAAGGCACGGATGACCCGGTTGCCGGTGATCTGCTCGCGCAGCACCCGGTTGACGGTGTCCAGCCGCACCTGCATCGACCGGAACAGCGGCCGCAGCCGCAGCACGATCAGCGTCACGCAGATGCCCAGCACCGGCACGACGGCGACCAGCACCCCCGACAGCGGCACGTCCAGACCGAGCGCCAGCACGATGCCGCCCACACACATGATCGGCGCAGAGGCCATCAGGGTGAACGCCATCAGAGCCAGCATCTGGATCTGCTGGACGTCGTTCGTGGTCCGGGTGATCAGCGAGGGCGCGCCGAACTGGCCGACCTCGCGCGCGGAGAAGGACTGCACCTGGTCGAAGACGCCGGCCCGTATGTCCCGGCCGAGCAGGGAGGCGGTCCGGGCGCCGTAATACACGGCACCGATGTTGCACACCACCTGCGCGAGCGAGATACCGATCATCACGCCGCCGTACGACAGGATGTAACCGGTGTCCCCTTCGACGACGCCCTTGTCGATGATGTGCGCGTTCATGGTGGGCAGGTAGAGGGTGGCGCAGGTCTGCAGGAACTGCAGCAGCACCAGCAGGGTCAGAGGTTTCTTGTAGGGCCTGAGATAGGTCCGCAGAAGTCGTATGAGCACGCTACGTCTCTCGGATCGGCGGGTAGGGGGCATTGGTTGCCCCTGGCCCCTATCGTCGGACACTCCACCCGCGTTACCTCAACCGATTAAGCCGAGAGCGTTGTGCTATGCGCTCGGACGGGTACGACCGGGGACCGCGGCCTATACCCGGAACGCCCCGGGATGCGTCTGCTCCCGCACCGACACGTACTGCTGCCGCACCGCCTGCCCCACGGCCAGCTCCTCGCCCGGATCCAGCACCTGCGCCGCCGCCCCCTGCCATGCGGGCGGATTCCGCGGGTCGAGCGTGCCCTGCTTCGCCCCGAGCGCCCAGGCCGCCTGCCGGGCCGCCCCGATCGCCGCGTAGTCCGCCGGCTGCGGCACGACGACCTGCGCGCCGAAGAGCGAGGGCGCCGCCGCCTGCACCGCGGGCAGCTCGGCGGCGGCCCCCAGCAGGAAGATCCGCCGTACGTCCACGCCCCGGCCGCGCAGCACGTCGAGCGCGTCCGCGAGCCCGCACAGCATGCCCTCGAAGGCGGCCCGCGCGAAATGCTCGGGCTTCATCGACTCCCGCCGCAGCCCGGCGAGCGTACCGGCGGTGTGCGGCAGATTCGGCGTCCGCTCACCCTCCAGGTACGGCAGCATCACCAGCCCGTGCGAGCCGGGAGTCGACTTCATCGCCAGGTCGGACAGCGCCTCCAGGTCGGACGCGCCGAGCAGGTCGACGGCGCCGCGCAGGGTCCGTACGGCGTTCAGGGTGGTGACGACCGGCAGGTGCATGCCGGTGGCGTCGGCGAGCGAGGTGATCATCCCGCTCTGGTCGATGAGGGCCTCGTGATGGACGGCCATCACGGATCCGGAGGCCCCGAGCGACACGACGGCGTCGCCGAGCCCGATCCCGAGCCCCAGCGCCGCGGCCATGGTCTCGCCGGTCCCGGCGGAGATCAGCAGCCCCTCCGGCGTCGTACCGGCCGCCTCGGACGGCCCGATCACGTCGGGCAGCATGGCCTGGTGGCCGAGGGCGAGCTCGACGAGGTCGGGCCGGTACCCGCCGGTGGCGGCCGACCAGTACCCCGTCCCGGACGCTCCACCCCGGTCCGTGGTCCTTCTCACCGGCCGCCCGAGCAACTGCCACACCAGCCAGTCGTGGGCCTGCATCAGCACGGAGGTCCGCAAGCCCGCCTCGGGCTCGTTCTTGGCGAGCCACCTCAGCTTGGTCACCGGCTGGGCGGCCTGCGGCACACACCCCACCGCCTGCGCCCAGGCCTCCCGCCCGCCGAGCGCGTCGATCAGGTCGGCCGCCGCGACCTGCGCGCGCTTGTCGCCGCCGACCATGGCCGGGCGCACGGTGTTGCCCTGCGCGTCCAGCGGTACGAGCGCGTTCTGCTGCGAGGACACACCGATGGCCTGCACGCCCTCTAGCAGCCCGCCGCCGGCCGCCTCCCCGAGGGACAGCAGCCAGGCCTGAGGATCGACGTCGGAAGGGCGCCCACCCTCGGGACTCTCCAACGGATGCGGCGCATACCCCTGCCTGAGCACGGCTCCGGTGTCCGCGTCACAGACGACGATACGAGTGAAATCGGGCGAACTGTCCAGCCCGGCGACTATCCCCATACCGAAAATTCTGCCGCACGCGCCGCTGGAGTTGCGCCGTGGAGCCCGTACGAGCGGGGCGGCCCGGCGCGCGCGGGCGCGTTGTGGCTGGTCGCGCCCGCGCGACGGAGCCGCAGATCGATACGCCCGCGCCCCCTCGGGCGGCGGGGATCGCCGTGGAAGGGCGCCGTCAGGTGGTGCTGGAGCCCCAGTCGTCCTCCGCGCCGTTGTGGGTGCTGCGGTCGCGCAGGGAACGGACGCGGCCGGCCACCGACTCGGGCATACGGTCGCCCACCTTGTCGCTCACCACGTGGTACGCCTTGCCGGCGTACTGGCGGCCCTGCTGGGCGGCCGTCTCGGCGGTGTTGCGGACCGCCGGGTTCTGGGCGATCTGACGAGCGGACTTCTTCAGCTGCTCGTAACGCTCGCGCCCGGCCCGCGTGCCCAGCACGTAACCGACGGCGAGCCCGACGACGAACGTCAGCTTGTAGCGCATGGCAGCCACCCTCTCCTTGCGTAGGTCCCTGGTACGGCAGCGGCGCCGGGGGGAACCGATTGGCGGAGCACCCCCCTGCTTGCGCTAATGTATGTGTCGCAGCGAGCGTCCGCCCTCTGGCGAATACCCAGGCAGGTACGTTCGATGCAACGAGGCATTCCTCCGTAGCTCAATTGGCAGAGCAGCCGGCTGTTAACCGGCAGGTTACTGGTTCGAGTCCAGTCGGGGGAGCTCGGTCCTCCGTAGCTCAATTGGCAGAGCAGCCGGCTGTTAACCGGCAGGTTACTGGTTCGAGTCCAGTCGGGGGAGCTCGGTCCTCCGTAGCTCAATTG